>JBKJNA010000106.1:0-37220 GCA_046596195.1 Acidimicrobiales bacterium
GGTGGTCGTCGCGATCCGCGAGCCGACGCCGAGCTGGTGGCGGCGGCCGCCGACGGGGAGCAGGCCGCCTTCGCCGAGCTGTACGGCCGGCACCTGGACAAGGCCCGGGCGGCTGCCCGGTCGGTGGCATCGAATGCCCACGACACGGCCGACGCGGTGTCGGACGCCTTTGCCAAGGTGTTCCACGTCGTTCGGGGCGGCCGCTTCCCCGAAGGGGCCGGGTTCGAGGCCTACGTGGTCACCGCCGCCCGCCGGGCCGCCATCGACCAGGTCCGCCGGGCGGCGCGCACCGTGCCCGACGACGACATGCACGACACCGAGGCGCCGTCCACCGACGCCCGCCCGTCCGAGCGGGTAGTGGCGGTGGAGAACGCCGCCCTGGTCGCCCGGGCCTTCTCCGGCCTGGCCACCCATCTGCGGGCCGTCCTCTACCTCACCGAGGTGGAGGGCCTGCCCATGCGGGAGGCGGCCGCCATCCTCGGCGTGACGCCCAACGCCTGCGCGCAGCGGGCCGTCCGGGCCCGGGCCCGCCTGCGCCAGCGCTACCTCCAGGCCCACGTGGCCCCGGGCGCCGAGCGGCGGTGCCGGGCCACGGTCGACCAGCTGGGCGCCTACGTCGACGGCGGGCTGTCGCCCCGTGACCTGGCCAAGGTCGAGGCCCACCTGGCCGACTGCGAGACGTGCCGGCACCGGGTCGGTGAGCTGCGCGACATCGGCACCGTCCTGCGCAGGGCCGTGCCGCCGTCGTCCATCGACGTTGCCAAGCTGGTACGGCCGGCGGACTAGGACCGCGGGACGAACCCCGCTGGTTCTCCGGTCATTTGAGCGCGCTATGCGAGCGCGGATGACCGGAGAATCCCGGAGCCGCCGACGGATGCCCTACTTCACCGTGATGGGGTTGGCCGCCGGCGGCAGGGCGAGGAGCGTCCTGCCCGCCAGGAACTGCACCGGCGCGCCGGCGCTGTCGGTGTAGATGGTGGGCGTGGTGGCGGATGTCTTCTTCCACCTGACCGCCGCCTGCTTGCCCTGCGACAGCACGATGGCGTCGCCCTCGCCGATCACCGTGGCCTCGTCGACGGCCGAGCCGGCGGGGTCCTTGAAGCCGGTTGCCTTGTACGAGGTCCGCTGGATGATCACGTTGGCGAAGGCGAGTTGGGCGCCGCCTTCGACCAGGTGGGGCTTGCCGTCCGACGAGCGCTTCCAGGTGCTGGTGGCGGCGTCGTAGTCCACCGTGAAGCTGGTGGCGCCGTAGCCCACACTGGCGCTGACGGCGGGCGTGGCGCCGGCGGCGGCGAACGTGCCCCCGGCGGGCAGGAACCCGAACAGCTTGGGCGGCGGCTGGGTGCGGTCCTTGGCCAGCGACCGCAGCTTGGCCGTGGTGGTGTAGGTGGCGTACGGGCGCTTCTTGCCGGCGGGGGTCTGGAACCCCTCGCCCGAGACGCCCTCGCTCACGACGGTGACCGGTTGGGCGCGGGCCAGCTTCTCGAAGGCGGGGATGCCGCCGGCGAAGGCGAAGACGCCGCCGAAGGCGCCGACCAGGCCGGGGTCGGTGGAGCGCACGGAGCGCACCGGGCCCACCAGATCGGCGTCCTCCGAGTGGAACACGGCGATGAATCTGGTGAAGCCGCCTTCGACCTTCTCCTCGATGAGCAGGTCGGCCTTGTCGATCCCGCTCTGGGGACGGCCCTTCGGGGTGTTGTCGACCTTGACGGAGATGGCGGGACGGGTGGCCACCGAACCGTCCGTCAGGACAAGGCCGGTGATCGGCGCCGGCATCGGCGCAGCCGTGGTGGTCGTGGTGGCGTCATCGCCCGCCTTGGCGGCGTTGTCGTCCTTCTTGCCGCCTTCGCCTCCGCCGCAGGCGCCGGCCAGCAGGGCGCCGGTGGCCAAAAGGGCGAGCAGACGCGGACGGGGACGCCGTAAGAACTGATGCATGTCGCATGGTATGGCGGGGCCATGTGCAGGTGGGGGACGTGGAGATGCGAGGATGAGTCCCATGCGATCGAGACGTCTCGCTCTTCCCCTCCTCGCTGCATTCGTCGTCCTGGCGGCGTGCGGCGGGGCCGACGACAAGAAGGCTGCCACAACCACCACGACGACGACGGCGCCCGCCGCCGGCCCCGCCCCGGCGACGGGCGACCTGGCACCCCTCACCGGGCTTGCGCAGCCCGATGCGGCCCGCCGGGCCCGCCCGGCGCTGGTGGTGAAGATCGACAACGCGCCCAAGGGCCGCCCGCAGTCGGGGATAAACCAGGCCGACGTGGTGATCGTCGAGAAGGTCGAGGGCCACATCACCCGGTTGTTCGCGATCTTCCAGACCAACGACGCCGACCCGGTCGGTCCGGTGCGCTCCGCCCGGTCGACCGACATCGCCCTGGTGGCCCCGTTGAACAGGCCACTGTTCGCCTATGCCGGCACCAACGCCGCATTCCAGGCCCTCATCGACGCCGCTCCGCTCGTCAACCTGAGCCCCAATAAGGCGGCGGGCGACTACAACCGCCGGGCCGACAAGCCGCAGACGTACAACCTGTACTCGAAGACGTCAGCGCTGTTCGCGCGCGCCGCGCCTGATGCCAAGGCGCCGCCGGCGCTGTTCACCTACCGAGGCGCAGGCGAGGCGGGAGTGGGCGACGCCGCCGCCGGGCTCCAGGTCGAATACCAGTTCGGTGGTCGGGCCACCAAAGTGGACTACGCCTGGGACGCCGGGTCGGGGACGTGGAAGCGCAGCCAGGACGGCACGCCGTTCAACGACGAGGCCGGCGTGCAGGCGGCGCCGAAGAACGTGGTGGTGCAGTTCGTCACCTACAAGGACACCGGCCAGCGCGACCGATCCGGCGCGGTGGTGGACGAGGCGCAGTTGAGCGGCACCGGCGACGCCTGGATCTTCACCGACGGCAAGGTCACCAAGGGCAAGTGGTCCAAGCCGACGGCCGAGGCGGTCACCGCGTATACGGACGCAGCGGGCAAGCCTGTCGGGCTCACGCCCGGCGTCACGTGGGTGGAGCTCCCACCGCCGGGGGCGGCGCAGAGCAAGTAAGGGAGCGGTCGCTGGTGCACCATCCCTTCGGGATGTCGCACCAGCGAGTTGCTCATGGACCGGCCTCCCGGGCCGGTCGCAGGCCACCGTCGGCCACGACGGCAGGCCCGAACGGGCCGGCCGCTACGTTTGCCTCGATGGCCCTCCGGATCGCGCTGGCGGGCCGGGTGGAGGTCGTGGCTGACGGCCGGCCCGTCGACGCCGGCCGGCTGGGGTCCCTCGGCCGCTTGGCCCTCGCCTACCTCGTCACCGAGCGACACCGCCCGGTGTCACGCGACCAGCTGGCCGATGTGCTGTGGGGCGAGGACCTGCCCAGGTCGTGGGAGACGTCTGTGCGGGTCGTGGTCTCCAAGGTGCGAGCCGTGCTGGCCGAGGCCGGCCTGAGGCCGACGGAGGCGCTCATCACCGGCGCCGGCTCGTACCAGCTGTACCTGCCCGCCGGCACGGTGATCGACGTGGAGGAGGCGGCCGCCGCCGTCGAACGGGCGAGCGCCTCTCTGGCGGCGGCCGACGGGGGTCGGCCCCTGCCGGCAAAGACAGCCGGGTCCGTCCGGAAGGCGGCGGCGGCGGCGGCGACGACGGCGTCGCGCCAGCTGCTGCCCGGGGCGACGGGCCCATGGGTGGAGCGCCGCCAAGCCGAGCTGGCCGACCTGCGCCTGCGGGCCCTGGAGGTGGCGAGCGCCGCCGCCGCCGCCGAGGGCGACTGGACGGCGGCCGTCACACTGGCCGTCGAGGCGGTGGATCTTGAGCCGTTCCGGGAGTCCGCCCACCTGCGTGTCCTCGCCGCCCACGCCGGCGCCGGCAACCGGGCCGAGGCGCTGCGGGCTTACGAACGGGCCCGTCGGCTGCTGGCGGAGGAGCTCGGCATGGACCCCTCGCCGCCGCTCCGGGCCGCCTACGTCGCCCTCCTGGGCGAGGAGCCGGTGGCGCCGCCGGGGAGCGAGGCCGCCCCGCTCCCGTCCGCCCCGCCACTGCCGGCGCCGCTCACCAGCTTCGTCGGCCGGGCGCACGCCATCGCCGAGGTGAAGGGCCTGCTGGCGGCCACCCGCATGCTGAGCATCACCGGCACCGGCGGCATGGGCAAGACCCGGCTGGCGCTGCGGATTGCGGCCGACGAGGCGGCGGCCGACCCGAGAGCGGTGGCGCTGGTGGAGCTCGGCCCGTTGTCCGACGCGGGCCTGGTGCCGCAGCAGATCCTGTCGGCCCTCGGCCTGAGCGAGCAGGCCGGCCGCAGCCCCCTGGAGACGGTCACGTCCTTCCTGTGCTCACGGCCCGTCCTCCTCGTGCTCGACAACTGCGAGCACGTGCTCGACGCCTCGGCCGACGTGGCCGGCGCCCTGCTGCGGGCCTGCGCCGACTTGCGCATCCTCGCCACCACCCGCGAGCCGCTGAAGGTGGCGGGAGAGACGGTGTGGCGGGTCCCCACGCTGTCGATCCCCGACCCGGCCACGGCCGCGGGCACGGGCCTCACCCTTGCCGGACTGCGGGAGTACGAGGGGGTCCGGCTGTTCCTGGACCGGGCCGCGTCCACCCGGCCCGGCCTCGAGCTCGGCGACGCGGACGCGCCCGCCCTGGCCGCACTGGTGCGCCGCTTGGACGGCATCCCGTTGGCCCTCGAGCTGGCTGCCGGCCGGATGGCCATGCTCTCGGTGGAGGAGCTGGCCGAGCGTCTCGACGACCGGTTCCGGCTCCTGGCCGGCGGCAGCCGCAGTTCGCCCGAGCGCCACCAGACGCTGCGGGCGGCGGTGGACTGGACCTACGACGCACTGGCGCCGGGCGAGGCCACCCTGTTCGCCCGCCTGTCGGTGTTCGCCGCCGCCTTCTCGCTCGGCGCCGCTGAGGACGTGGTCACGGGTGACGGCATCGGACGCGACGACGTGCTGGTGCTCCTGTCAAGCCTGGTCGACAAGTCGCTGGTCATGGCCGAACACGGGATGGGCCCCACCCGCTACCGCCTGCTGGAGACGATGCGGCGCTACGGCCTGGAGCGCCTGTCCGAGGACCCGGAGGCGGAGGCGATGCGGCGCGACGCCCACCTGGCATGGGCGGCGGCGCTGGCGGTCCGGGCCGACCTGGCCCTGCGGGGCCCCGACCAGGCCGCGTGGTTGGGAGTGCTCGAGACGGCGCTCGACGACCTGCGGGCCGCCCTCAGCTGGGGTGGCGCCATGCCCGGGTCCGACGAGGCCGCCACCGCCCTGGCCATGGCTGCGTCACTGGAGCGGTTCTGGGAGGTCCGGGGCTATCTCAGCGAGGGGCGGGGCTGGCTGGAGTCGCTGCTCGAGGCCGGCGCCACCGCCCCGCCCGACGTGCGGTCGCGGGCCCTCACCTCGGCCGCCATCCTGGCCCAGCGCCAGGGCGACTACGTCCCGGCGCGCGCACTGCACACCGAGAGCCTGCGCCTGGCGCAGGAAGCGGGCGACGAGCGGGCCGTGGCGGCGGCTGTCCATGGCCTCGGCAACCTGGCCGTCCTCCAGGGCGACTTCGCCGCCGCCCGCCCGCTGTACGAGCAGGTGCTGGCCATCGGCTGGGCCCTGGCCGACGACAACGTGGTGGCCGCCGCCCTCACCAATCTCGGAACCGTCGCCCACAACCAGGCCGACTTCATCGAGGCGCGTGCCTTCGCCGAGGAGAGCCTCGAGGTGCGCCGGCGCATGGGCGACCCGCACGGCATCGCCATGGTCACGGGCAACCTCGCCTACCTGGCCTTCCAGCAGGGCGACCACGCCTCCGCCCGAGCGCTCTACGGGCAGAGCCTCGGCCTGCAGCGGGAGCTGGGCGACCGGCCGGGCATCGCCAATTCGCTGGCCAATCTCGGCTACCTGGCTCTGACCGAGGGTGACCTGCCCGAGGCGTCGTCCCTCCTCACGGAGAGCCTGGCCCTGGCCGACGAGTTGGGCGACAAGTACTGGATGGCGCTGTGCCTCCTGCGCCTGGCCAAGGTGGCCCGGGCCGAGGGCGACCACGCCCGCGCCTCGTCCCTCGACAGCCGGGCCCTCACCCTGGCGAGCGGCATGGGCGCCAAGCGGGCCATGGCCGAGTGGCTGGAGGGCCTGGCCCGCACGGCCGTCGCCCAGGCGTCGTTCCGCCAGGCCATGGTGCTGCTCGGCGCCGCCCAGGCCGTGCGCGACGAGCTGGGCGCCCCCCTCCCGCCGGCTGAACAGCCCGGCCGCGACGCCGACCTGGCCGCCGCCCGGTCCGCCCTGGGCGACGAGGCCGACGCGGCCTGGGACGAGGGCCGGGCCATGCCCCTCTCCGACGCCGTCCGACTGGCCTCCTCCGCCGACTGAGGCCCGCCGTCCCCACCCGGACGCCACCTGCTCCCTCCTGGCCCACCGGATTCCGGGTACGGAATCTCACGTTGGGGAGTGAGATTCCGTACCCGGAACGGCCGCCTCTTCCCGGTGGCAGGCTCGGCACGGTCGCTCTCGGTACCCTGGTCGGGTGCCGTTCACAGTTGCCCATGCTGTGGTCGCGCCGCCGCTGTCGAAGCTGTCCGGGGGACGGCTGGCCACCACGGCGCTGGCGGTCGGGGCCATGTCCCCCGACTTCGCCTACGTCGCCTTCCTCGACACCAACCGCGACTTCGGGCACCGGCCGCTGGGCGTGGTGCTGTTCTGCCTGCCGGCGTCGATCGCCGTGCTGGCCGTGTGGCACGGCCTGGTCAAGCGCCCGCTGGCCGGCCTGCTACCGCACCGTTGGGGCCACCTCGGACGGACGCTGTCCCGGCCTCTGGGGCCGACGACATGGCGCACCGCCTCCACCACGGTGGCGGCCGTGCTGGTCGGTGCTCTCACCCACCTGGTGTGGGACGGCTTCACCCATCCGGACGGCCGCGCCGTGGAGGCTTTCGGCGTGCTCCGCCAACAGGTGCTGGGGCACCGCCTCCATGTGTGGCTGCAGTACGGGTGCGGGGTGATCGGCGTGGCTGTGCTGGTCGCGATGACGGTGGTGTGGGCCGGGCGCCAGCCCCGGGTGGCGGTCGGGCCCAGTCCGGCCGGGCGCCGGATCGGCGGCCTCGCCGCCATTGCCGCCGCCACGGTGCTCGGCGCCCTCGCCAACGTGGCCCGGCTCAGCGCCGGCGCCTCGTCCGGCATCAGGCTCGTGGCCGTGGCCGGTGTGCTCGGCGCCATGGCCGGCGCCTCCGTGGCGGTCACCGCGTACAGCCTCACCCAGGCCGGCCAGGGCGGGCCCGACGCCCGACCCGGGACGCCCTGAACCGCCGGCGCCGGCAACCAGGAGGGAGCCTCAGGCGTAGGTGAGACCGTCGCCCCCGGCGCCGGTGTCGCCGTCGACGGCCAAGGCGCACGTGGGGCACCACCAGCGGGGCTCCATGGGCGTGCCGCAGGCCGGGTGGCGCACACCCTCGCCGCCGTCGGCCGCCGCGCCCCACTGAGCCAGCAGGCGAAGGGCGCCGGCCAGTTCCTGGCCGCTGGCGGTGAGCCGGTAGGCGAAGCGGGGCGGGCGGGCCGTGTACGCCTCGGCCACCACCACGCCCTCGCGCTCGAGGTGCTTGAGTCGCTGGCTCAACACGTTGGGGGCGATGGAGCCGAGGGCAGCGGCCAGCTCACCGAACCGCAGCGGGCCGTCGAGCAGGGCGGACACGACCAGCAGCGTCCACCGGTCGCCCACCCTCGCCACCGCCCGCTCCAGGGCCGACTCCTCGCCAGCGGCGGACACGGGCTCGGGCACGACCGCAATCCTCGCCGTTCCCACGACCCGGTGCACGGGTGTACGGTACCAAACCACGTCACTAGCCAATTGCAAGTCACAAGCGAGGAGCAAGCACATGGGTGTCCTGGAAGACCTGGAGACGGCGGCCGCAGGCGTGGTCGACGGGGTGGGGCCGGCGGTCGTGCGCATCGGGCGGGGCGGCGGACGGGGAGCCGGCGTGGTCGTGCGCGATGGCGTGGTGGTCACCAATGCCCACAACCTGCGGGGGGCGGAGGCCACGGTCACCTTTGCCGACGGGCGCAGCGAGGTCGGCCGGGCCACCGGCGTCGACGTCGACGGCGACCTGGCCGTGCTCACCGTCGACACGGCCGGCGTGACGCCAATCGCGCGGGCCACCGGAGCGCCCCGCACGGGCGCCGTCGTCTTCGCGGTGACGACCGGCGGTGTCGGTGGCGTGCGGGTGTCGTTCGGGCTGGTGTCATCGGTCGGCCAGGCCTTCCGGGGCCCCCGGGGCCGGCGCATCACCGACAGCCTCGAGCACACCGCGCCCCTGCCCAGGGGCTCGTCCGGCAGCCCTATCGTGGACGGCGCCGGCCGCCTGGTGGGCATCAACACCAACCGCCTGGGTGACGGGTTCTACCTGGCCCTGCCCGCCGGCGACGACCTGGAGGCCCGCATCGACGCCCTTACCCGGGGCGAGGGGCCGGTGCGCCGCCACCTCGGTGTCGCCCTGGCCCCACCCCGTGCCGCCCGCCACCTCCGCCGGGCCGTGGGCCTGCCCGAGCGGGACGGCCTGCTCGTGCGCCAGGTCGAGGACCCGAGCCCGGCGGCCGGCGCCGGCCTCCAGGAAGGCGACCTGCTGGTGGCATCCGGTGACCGGGAGCTGACCGACCTCGACGACCTGTGGGCCGCCCTCGACGCCGTGGGCGCCGACGGCGCCCTGCCCCTCACCGTGCTGCGCGGCACCGAGGAATTGCAGGTCAGCGTGACCTTCGAGGCCTGAGGCCTGAGGCCTGAGGCCAGAGGCCGAAGGCAACGGCGCTGGCCGCACGCGCCGCCGAAGGCGGCCCCACCCGGCTGGCGCCCAAGGAAGGACGAGCAAGGGTCGCCGGCTCCGCCGGCGATCCTTGCACCATCAAGCTCGCCGAAGGAACCTCCGGTTCCGAGGCGAAACCGGCGTCAGCCGGTGAGCAACTCGCGGGCTCCGGTGTCCACCGAGGGGTGGCGAAGCTTCGACATGGCCCGCGACTCGATCTGGCGGATGCGCTCCCGGCTCAGGTTCAGCCGCTCGGCGACCTCGCCCAGGCTCTGCGGCCCGCTGCGGTCGAAGCCGAAGCGCAGGCGCAGGATCTCCCGCTCCCGCTCGTCGAGGATCGACAGCAGCCGGTTGATCTCGGCCGGCATGACGCTGGCCAGGACCTCGTCGGCCGGCGAGGCGGCGTCGGGGTCGCGCACCACGTCGCACAGCTCGGCGTCGCGGTCCTCGCCCAGGGGCTCGAACAGCGAACGGAGCTCGCTCGGGAAGCGCAGTGCCTCGATGACCTTGGCCGGGCTCACGCCCAGCTCGGTGGCCACCTCGTCGATGGTAGGCGTGCGGGCCAGTTCCATCTGCAGGCGGGTCTGGGTCTTGAGGACCCGCGCCATGGTGTCGCCGGCGTGGACGGGCAGGCGGATGGTGCGGGCTGTGTTGGCCACGCCCCGCTGGATGGCCTGGCGGATCCACCACGTGGCGTAGGTGGAGAACTTGAAGCCCTTCTTGTGGTCGAACTTCTCCACGGCGTGGATCAGGCCGAAGTTGCCCTCCTGGATCAGGTCGAGGAGGGGCAGGCCCGAGGACTGGTAGCGCTTGGCGATGGACACCACCAGGCGCAGGTTGGCCTGGATGAAGCGCTCCGTAGCCCGCTGGCCACCCACGACCGCCTTGCGCAGCTCGCGCTTGCGATGGGCGGTGAGCGGCGCGGAGGCCGCCAACTCGGTGGCTGCTGCCCGTCCGGCCTCGATGGCCGTGCCGAGGCGTTGCTCGTCGGCCTTGGTCAGCAGCTCGTGGCTGCCGATCTCGTTCAGGTAGACATGAAGGAGGTCTTCGCTGGAATCGTGGTCTTCGCGGGATGCCATAGGTTCGTCTCTCGTCGATGCTCTCAACGCTCGGCCGGCTCGGTCGAGTTCCCCGCAAGGCCGGATGGCCGAACAGGTGCAACACGCCAGGGTGCTTGTCGGCTCCCTGGCCAGGCCAAGTTTGCCCGAGCCCGGCGACTCGGATCTCCAGCATCCCAGCCACAGCCTCGGAGTGCCAGCCGGATCGCCGGGAAGTACTCGGGTTCGTCGGATTCATCTAGTTTGCAGTGACCAGTGAGGCGACCAGCGGTCCTCCGAAGCCCATCCGACGGCTCTGCACGCTCATGTGCACGCTCGATGAGGCGTTGTGACGCACCCCACCCCGCCCGACTCGATCCGCAACGGCCAAGATCGGTAGGATCAACCTCCATGACCATAAAGAGCGGTAGCCATAGCATCGGTCCCGAGAACGGGAAGTTGACTGTCAACACCTACGTCGGGGGAATGGGCGCCAAAATGGGCCACGACCTCGTGCTCGGGGCCACCAAGTGGCACGGCACGGTGAACCTCGACGCCGCCAACCCCGCAGCCACCTCCGTCGAGGTCAGCGTCGACCCCCGGTCGCTGGAGATCCTCCAGGCCACGGGTGGCATGAAGGCGCTGAGCGACAAGGACCGAAGTGATATCGCCTCCAACTCCGACAAGACACTCAACACGTCGAAGCATCAGGAGATCACCTTCAAGTCCACCGGCGTCTCCGGCGCCGCCCCCAACCTGAAGCTCACCGGCAACCTCACCATCAGCGGCCAGACCAGCCCCGTGACCCTCGACGTGAGCGTCCAGGACGCCGGTGGCGACGTCAAGCTCTCGGGCAGGACGGCCCTCAACCATTCCGACTTCGGCGTGAAGCCCTACTCCAAGCTGGGCGCCCTCAAGATCAAGGACGGCGTCGACCTCGCCATCGAGCTCACGCTCCCGTCGGCCTAGTCCGCCTGTACCGATCGGGGGCCGGCCGCCTGCGGGCGCCTGGCCCCCGCTTTGCGCCCGTCCTCAGATAGCGCGCCGTGCGCCCCCCGTCCGCAGCACCGGCTCGGGGAGGGGCGCCAGCTGGGGGACGGGGGGCGGTGGCGGGACCTTGAAGGCGCCCAGCGCCCTGGTCGCCCCGGCGTCGCACATGAGGTTCCCGTCGAAGCCCTGGTACGGGTACTGCACCATCCAGGCCACACCGCCGCCGAAGGTGGGGCCGGAGCGGCACGCCTCGGCCGCCTCCTCCACGTTGTTCGGCCCGGCCACCCAGTTGGGCAGTCCCGGCGCGAAGTCGCCCACGATGACGCCCCACTGGTACGAGGTGGAGTAGATCCCGACCTCGATGTCCCGCTCCTTCAAGGCGTCGATCGCACCCTGGACGACGCGGGCGTTCAAGGCCTTGTCGCGGGACCACCGGTTGGCCGTCTCCACGTCGAGCCACCACAGGGGCGCCGACACGTGCTGCGCCGTCGCCTGCCCGACGGCGTGCAGGACGCCTCGGTAGCCCCACTGGTACATCTGGCAGGCCTTGTCGTCGAGAGCGCACCGATCGGCCATCTGAGCGGCGACGCCCGGCTCGAGCGCCACCGACGGCCAGTTGACGTTGACGTACAGGCCGCCCAGCGCGCCACCCCGCGTCGACCAGCGGTGCTGGGCGGCCAGGCACGGATTGATGTCCCAGAGGTGGCCGTCGGTGACGCCGACCACGGCGTAGCCGTGGCGACCACCGGGAAGCGGCTTGTCGCACTGGGGCCACGAGATGTCCCATCCGAACGTGCTCATGAGGCGGCCGGCGCCCGCTTCGGGGACTGCTGACCCGACCCCGGAGGCGATGCCCACGATGGAGTGGCCCAGGTGGTTGTCGGCCGCCGCCCCGTAGAAGCCGGCATCGCCGAAGGCGAACACGCCGCCGTCGCGGGAGGCCAGCCAGTAGCCGCGACCCCTGGGGGTGGCGGCGATGCCCACCACCGACTCGCTGGCCGCCATCCCGAGGGCGGACCCGGAGAACCCGGCGTCGCCGAAGGCGAACACCCCGCCGTCGCCGGCCACCAGCCAGTACCCGTCGCCGGAGGGCGTGGGCGCCATGTCGACTACCGGGCCGGTGAGCTCGATGTCGACGGCGCCGCCCAGCCACGTCGCCTCACCGAAGGCGAACACCCCGCCGTCGCGGGCGGCCAGCCAGTAGCCCTTGCCCGAGGGCGTGCCCACGATGGCGGTGACGGGGGAGTTGAGAGACGCGCCGGCGATGCCACCCAGCCAGGCGGCGTCGCCGAAGGCGAACACGCCACCATCGGCGCCGGCCAGCCAGTAGCCCTGGCCGGACGGTGTGGCGGTGATGTCGACGACGGGGTTGTTCAGGGGGAGGTCGGCGACGCCGCCCAGGAACGGTGCGTCGCCGAAGGCGAACACCCCGGCGTCCTTGGCCGCCAGCCAGTAGCCCTGTCCGGTCGGGGTGTTGGCGATGCCGGCCACCGTGCTGCGCAGGGAGGCGCCACTGGTGCTGCCGGCGAAGGCGGCCCGCCCGTAGGCGAACACGCCACCGTCCGTGCCGGCCATCCAGTAGGCCGGGCCCGGCCGCTGGGGCGCTTCCTCCTCGGCGGCAGCGGCCGAGACCACGTGGCCGGGCACCCGGTCGAGGGTCGGGATCGCTCCAGCGACCAGGAGGACGGCCAGAAGAGTGGCGAGGAGCGAGCGGCGCGCGAGGGTTCGACGAGGCATTGGGTACGCGGGACGTACCGAGTGCCGCACCCCCCGGTGCCCATCTCAGTCCGCCGACAGGATCGTTGGGCGGAAGTATGACAAACCGAAGTCCGAATACAAGACTTGTTTCCTGACGATCGCTACCCACGGCCGCCTGTTTCGGGGGAAGAGCCGATTGGGGGGCAGTATGAAGCTGGCGTATGACGTCCTGGCGTCAGCGGGCGCGGGTGCGGATGAGGTTGAGCGCGCCGCCGGCGCGGAACCAGTCGATGTGCTCGGGGGACATGGTGTGCTGCGCCTCGAAGTCCGTCGTCGAGCTGTCTGCCATGTTGATGCGGCACTGCACCGGCCTGTCGGGCGCCAGCGTGGCGAGGCCGAGGATGGAGATGGTGTCGGGCTCTTCGACGAGGTCGTAGGTGGCGGGGTCGGCGAAGGTGAGGGGGAGCACACCCTGTTTCTTGAGGTTGGTCTCGTGGATGCGGGCGAACGAGCGCACGAGGATCACCTTGGCGCCGAGGAAGCGGGGCTCCATGGCGGCGTGCTCGCGCGAAGAGCCTTCGCCGTAGTTCTCGTCGCCGACGGCGATCCACGACACGCCCGCTTCCTTGCAGTGGCGGGCGGCATCGGGGAACGGCTCGCTCACCGCATGCACCGGGCAGCGGCCGGTGCCGGCCTCGCCGGTGAACGCGTTGACGGCGCCGAGGAACAGGTTGCGGCTGATGTTGTCCAGGTGACCCCGATAGCGAAGCCACGGGCCGGCGGCCGAGATGTGGTCGGTGGTGCACTTGCCCTTGGCCTTGAGCAGGACGGGCAGACCGACGAAGTCGAGGCCATCCCAGGCCGGGAACGGCTCGAGAAGCTGGATGCGCTCGCTGTCGGGGCGCACGACGACCGCCACCGTGGTGGCGTCGGGCGGTGGGGCCACGAACCCGTCGTCGCCCGGCTCGAAGCCCTTCTCGGGCAGCCGGTCGCCCACCGGAGGCTCCAGCTTCACGCCGTCGATCTCGTCGGTGAGGGGGTTGAAGTCGAGCGTGCCCGCCAGGGCGTACGCCATCACCGTCTCCGGCGACGTCACGAACGCCAGCGTCGAGGCCATGCCGTCGTTGCGCTTCGGGAAGTTGCGGTTGTACGAGTTGACGATCACGTTGACCTGGCCCTCGACCACGTCGTCGCGCTTCCACTGGCCGATGCACGGCCCACACGCATTGGCCAGCACCGTGCCGCCCACCGCCTCCAGGTCGGCCAGCAGGCCATCGCGCTCGATGGTCGCCCGCACCCGCTCGGACCCGGGCGTCACCAGGAGCGGGGTCTTGACCCGCAACCCCTTGGCCGTGGCCTGGCGGGCCACATGGGCGGCGCGGGTGATGTCCTCGTACGACGAGTTGGTGCACGAGCCGATGAGCGACGAGCTGATCTCGAGCGGCCAGCCGGCCGCCGCCGCGTCGGCGCCGATGCGGGAGACGGGGTGGGCCAGGTCGGGCGTGTGGGGACCGTTGAGGTGAGGCTCGAGGGTGTCGAGGTCGATCTCCACCACCCGGTCGAAGAAGCGCGCTGGATCGCCGGCCACCTCGGGGTCGGCCCGCAGGTGCTGGGCGGAGGCGGCGGCCCGGTCGGCGATCTCCTCACGGCCGGTGGCCCGGAGGTAGGCGGCTGTGTGGTCGTCGAAGGCGAACAGCGAGGTGGTGGCGCCGATCTCGGCACCCATGTTGCAGATGGTGGCCTTGCCGGTGGCGCTGATCGACTCGGCACCGGGGCCGAAGTACTCGACGATGGCGCCGGTGCCACCCCGCACGGTGAGGATGTCGGCCACCTTGAGGATGACGTCCTTGGGAGACGTCCACCCGCTCAGCTCACCCGTGAGGTGGACGCCTACCAGCTCGGGCCAGCGCAGCCCGAACGGCATGCCCACCATCACGTCGACGGCGTCCGCGCCGCCGACGCCGACGGCCAACATGCCAAGGCCGCCGGCGTTCGGCGTGTGCGAGTCGGTGCCGATCATCATCCCGCCTGGGAAGGCGTACTGCTCCAGCACGACCTGGTGGATGATGCCCGAGCCGGGGCGCCAGAAGCCGATGCCGAACTTGGCCGACACCGTGCGCAAGAAGTCGTAGACCTCGGCGTTGAGCGTCTCGGCGGCCAGCAGGTCGACGGGGCCGTTCACGTGGGCCTGGATCAGGTGGTCGCAGTGGACGGTGGTGGGCACGCGCACGGACGGGAGGCCGGCGGTCACGAACTGGAGCAGCGCCATCTGGGCGGTGGCGTCCTGCATGGCCACCCGGTCGGGGCACAGCTCCGACTCGGTGCGCCCCCGCACGGGCATGGGCGCGGCCGGGTCGAGGCGGTGGTTGAACAAGATCTTCTCGGCCAGCGTCAGCGGCCGGCCCACCGCCTCACGCGCCGCACCCACCCGCTCGTCCAGCCGCGCGTACACGCCGTCCACCAGCTCGACCGGCGTCCCCGGCCCAATCACGACCTGCCCGCTTTCGAGTAAATAGCCACCGGAAGCCGGTGGCTATTTACTCGGAACACCCAGTGGCGGGCGCTCATGCGCTGGTCCCCACTCGGCCCTCGCCCTGGGCCTCCATGCGGGGGACCCGGCCGACGGGGGCGACGTGCCACATCTGCTCGACCGTGGTGTGCCAGTCCTTCAGCAGCGCCTCGGCGCGGGGCGAGCCGGTGAGCTCGAAGTGGCGCTCCACCAGCCAGCGCAGCTCCTCGACCTCCTCGGAGTCGGGCCGGGCGGCTGCCACGAGGGCCGAGTTCAAGCGGGCGGTGAGGCGGGCGCCCGGGTCCCAGATGTAGGCCTCGCCGCCGGTCATGCCGGCGCCGACGTTGTACCCCACGGGGCCGAGGATCACGACGGTGCCGCCGGTCATGTACTCACACGCGTGGTCGCCCACGCCCTCGACCACGGCGTTGGCGCCCGAGTTGCGCACGCCGAAGCGCTCGCCCGCCGAGCCGGCGATGAACACGTCGCCGCCGGTGGCGCCGTAGAGGCAGGTGTTGCCGGCGAGGGTGGGCTCGCCGGCGTCGTTGGCCGGCGGGCGGATGACGATGCGGCCGCCGCCCATGGCCTTGCCCACGTAGTCGTTGGCCTCGCCCACGAGGTCGATCTCGATGCCGGCGGTGAGGAAGGCGCCCAGACTCTGGCCCGCCGACCCCGACAGGTGCACCGTGGCGGTGCCGCTCGGGGGCCGGCCGCCCCATTCGAGGGCGATGGCCCCACCGAGGGCGGCGCCCACGGTGCGGTCGCGGTTGGTGATCTCGTAGGAGAGGTCGATCTCGTCGGCGTCCCAGATGGCTCGGAAGGCGTCGGCCTCGAGCCGGTCGCCCAGCACCGAGCGGGGGCGCTGGAGGGGCACCCCGGCGACGAACCGGCGCGGGGCCGAGCGGTCGGCAGGGGCGGTGATGATCGGGGTGAGGTCGATGGTGTCGGCCCGCTCGTCGCCGGACTTCCGCTGGCGCAGGCACTCCACCTTGCCGATGGCGTCGTCGAGGGTGCGGAACCCGAGGTCGGCCAACAGGCGGCGGACCTCGTCGGCCACGAACATGAAGTAGGCGGCTACCCCCTCGGGCGTGCCGGCGAACTTGGCCCGCAGGTTGGGGCGCTGGGTGGCGATGCCGGTGGAGCAGGTATCGCGGTGGCAGGCCCGCAGCATGATGCAGCCCTCGGCGATCATGGCGGCAGTGCCGAAGGAGAACTCGTCGGCGCCGAGCAGGGCCGCCATCATCACGTCCCGGCCGGTCATGAACCCGCCGTCGACCCGCAGGCGGGCCCGGTCGCGCAGGCCGTTCTCGATGAGGGCGGACTGGGTGTCGGCCAGGCCCAGCTCCCACGGCATGCCGGCGTGTTTGATCGACGACAGGGGCGAGGCGCCCGTGCCGCCGTTGGCGCCCGAGATGTGGACCACGTCGGCCAGGGCCTTCACCACGCCGGCGGCGATCGTGCCCACGCCGTCGCCCGCCACCAACTTCACCGACACGTCGGCGTAGCGGTTCACCTGCTTCAGATCGAAGATGAGCTGGGCCAGGTCCTCGATGGAGTAGATGTCGTGGTGGGGCGGGGGCGAGATGAGGGTGACACCGGGCTGGGTGTGGCGGAGGTTGGCGATCTCCTCGCTCACCTTGTGGCCCGGCAGCTGGCCGCCCTCGCCCGGCTTGGAGCCCTGGGCGACCTTGATCTGCAGCTCGTCGGCATAGGCGCAGTACTCGGGCGTGACGCCGAACCGCCCGGACGCGATCTGCTTGATCTTGGAGTTCTTGTCGCCCTTGGCCTGGCCCCGCGTGCGGAAGCGGAACTGGGCCTCGCCGCCCTCGCCGCAGTTGGAGCGGCCGCCGATGAGGTTCATGGCCTCGGCCAGCGTCTCGTGGGCCTCGGCTGACAGCGACCCGTGCGACATGGCGCCGGTGGAGAAGCGGGTGGCGATGTTGGTGGCCGGCTCGACCTCCTCCAACGGCACCGGGTTCACGCTCGGCACCAGCTCGAGCAGGTCCCGTAACTCGGTGACGGGGCGCTCGTGCACGAGGGCCGTGAACTGCTCGTACAGGTCGTCGCGCTCGGCCTTGAGGGCCTTCTGCAGGAGGTGGGCGGCGTTCATGTTGTTGAGGGCGGTGACCACGTCGGCGTTGTGCACGTGGTACTCGCCGCCCTTCTTCAGGCTGCGGTAGTAGCCGGGGTTGGGCAGGCGGCCGGCGCCGCCGTCCGGAGGCCATGGCGTGGCCGCATGGAGCGCCAGGATGTCGGAGCCGAGGGCGTCCCAGCCGATGCCACCACACGTGGACGGCGTGCCGGTGAAGCACACGTCGACCACCTCGGGGCCGAGGCCCACCGTCTCGAAGATCTGGGCGCCCCGGTAGGAGTCGACCGTGCAGATACCCATCTTCGACATGATCTTCAGCACGCCGTCCTCGGAGGCGGCGTGGAAGCGTTCCTGGGCCTCGGAGCTGTGCAGGTCGCTCTCCTCCGACGTGTCCGCCTCGGCCGCCACAGTGAGCAGGGCCAGGCGGGGGCAGACGGCGTCTGCGCCGTACCCGAGCAGGGTGGCGAGGTAGTGGACGTCGCGGGCATCGTCGGCCACCACGACCAGGCTGGCGGCGGAGCGCAGGCCTGAGGCGATGAGGCCCTGGTGCAGCGCGCCGGTGACCATGAGGCTCGGGAGCGGTGCCCGCGACGCCGACACTGCGCCGTTGTCGATGATGAGCAGCTCGGTGCCGGCCTTGATGAGCTCGGTGGCCTGACGGCAGATGTCCTCCACGCCCTGGCGCAGGCCGCCCGGGCCGTCGGCCGCGGCGAAGGTGGCGTCGAGGCGGGCGGAGGCGAAGTCGGCCTGGTCGGGCGCAGCCAGCTTGTCGACGGTGGACGGGTAGAGGAAGAACGAGTCGAGCTCGAGGAGGCGGGCGGCGCCGGCCTGCTCGGTGAGCAGCGGCCGGCGGGCGCCCAGCAGCGTGCGCAGACTCATCACCAGCCGCTCGCGCAGGTGGTCGATGGGCGGGTTGGTGACCTGGGCAAAGCGCTGGCGCAGGTAGTGGTGGATGGGGCGGGGCCGGCCGGCCAGGTGGGGGAGGGGCGAGTCGTCGCCCATCGAGAAGGTGGGCTCCTTGGCCTCGGTGGCCATCGGCTTGAGCACCATGCGGATCTCTTCGGTGGTGTAGCCGTGGGCCAGGTGGCGCAGCGTGAGCTCGGACGCCTCGGGCGGCTCGGCGACGGGGCGGCCCACATTGAGCTTGCGGAGGCCGTCGGCCGCCCAGCGGGCGTAGGGGGCGCCGGCGGCCAGGCGCTCCTTGCACTCGCGGTCGAGGAGCACGCCGCGGGTGGGGTCGACGAACAGCATCTGGCCGGGGCCGAGGCGGCCGCGGCGCACCCGTTCGTGGCCGGAGAGGTCGACCGCACCCGCCTCGGAGCAGCACACCACCAGGCCGTCGTCGCAGATGGCGTAGCGCAGCGGGCGCAGGCCGTTGCGGTCGAGGGCGGCGCCCACGCCGAGGCCGTCGGTGAAGATGAGGCCGGCAGGACCGTCCCACGGCTCCACCAGGCTGGAGTGGTAGCGGAAGAAGCCGCGCACCTCGGGGTCGAGATCGCGGGCGCCCTCCCACGCCTCGGGCACCAGCATGGCCACGGCGTGGCGGATGTCGCGCCCTCCGCGCACCAGCAGCTCCACGGCCGAGTCGAGCTGGCCGGAGTCGGAGTCGTCGGCGCCGAGCAGGGGATGGAACAGCTCCTCCGGGCCCAGGCCGGCGGCCTCGGTACCGAGCACACTGCGGGCCCGCATGCGGTTGACGTTGCCGGCAATGGCGTTGATCTCGCCGTTGTGGCAGAGGCTGCGGAAGGGCTGGGCCCGCTCCCACGTGGGCAGCGTGTTGGTGGAGAACCGCTGGTGGAATACGGCGAAGGGAGCCTCGAAGGCGAGGTCGGACAGGTCCAGGTAGAAACGTCCGAGCAGGTCGGCCGCCACCAGGCCCTTGTATGCCACGGTGCGGAACGAGCAGCTGGCCACGTACGTGCCGGTGGTGGTGGCCTCGATGCGCCGGCGCATGCGGTAGGCGGCCGCCTCCTGGTTGCGCCCGGCGTTGCCGTTCGTGCCGTTTGTGGTGGTGGGCCGGAACGAGAGGATGGCCTGCAGCATGACCGGCTGGCTGCTCTGCGCCACGGGACCGAGCTGGTCGGGGTCGGTGGGCGGGGTGCGCCAGTCGACGACGTCGATGCCCTCTGCGTCGGCCGCCGCCTGGACGGCGGCACGGGGATCGTCGCCCCGCATGAACAGCACGGCGACCCCGTGGCCGTCGCCGAAGATGGCGGGCGGGATGGGCACGAGCAGGCCGGAGCCGTCCGACGTGCGAAGGTCGGCGGCGACCGCGCCGCGGTGGATGACGCAGGCCAGGCCGGACAGGGCGGCCTCGACGATGGCCCGGGAAGACCGTCCGTGCATGTCGGCGGTGAAGCCGATGCCGCAGGCATCGCGTTCGGGGCGCATGGGCAACCTCTGGTTTCCGGGAGCCGCCGCTCGGGCGACTCGGGGTGGATCGGCCGGGCCTTCTCCGTTGAAGGTGTTCTGGGGAGAAGGCACCGTCGATGGCACCGCCCCGGGTCCTGCAGTGCGGGCAGTGTACCGCCCCCGACTGCGTGGTCGCCGGAGCGCGGTGCCCGGCGCCAGCGTGCGTCAGTCCCTCGCTGCGCTCCTGGGGGGCCAGGGCTTGGAGGTGCCCCGCCGCCGGCGGTTCTCCTGAAGGGCCCAGGCCCGGCGCCAGCCGGTGGACCCGGGGCCGGTGAGGGCGGGCGTGGCGCCGGCGGCGGCGTTGCGACGTGCATTCCAGAAGCCTTCGGAGCGCTCGTCGGCCAGGACGGCGATGGACCGCTCGATGCGCAGAGCCAGGTCGGCCGCGCTCTCGCCCTCGGCCGCTCGCAGCGGGCGCCCGAAGGTCACCTCGGTGCGGGACGGGCGCACGCCCTTGCCGCCCTTCTTGAGAATGCGGCGGGTGCCGTGCAGGTGGACGGGCACCACCGGAGCTCCCGTGCGCACGGCCAGGTAGGCGGCGCCCGCCCGGTGGCTCTGGCCCCACCCGTCCGGGCTGCGGCCGCCCTCGGGGAAGATCACCAGGCTCCACCCTTCCCGTATGAGCGACACCGCCAGCTTGGTGGACTGCGGGCTCACCCGGGTGCGCTCGATGGGGATGGCGTTGATGGACAGGGCCCACAGCCCGCCCTTCCACCGCTTGTCGAAGAAGTAGTCGGCGCCGGCCGCCACCGCCGTGCGGTGCCGGAACCGCTCGGGCAGCGAGGTCAACACGAGCGGCGTGTCGACGTGGCTCGAGTGGTTGGCGGCGAAGATCACCGGCGCCGGCAGGGCGTCGAGGCGGTCCAGCCCGTCGATGTCCGGTGCCGCCAGCCCCTTGATCAGCGGCCGCGTCACGCCGTCGAGCCACAGCGCCCGGGCCAGCCGGGCGGGGTACGTGCGCGCCCACGCCGTGTCGTAGTTCACGCCCGTGTCGCGCACCACCGGCGGGCGGGGCATTCCCGTCGGCCACGTCGGTGCGCCCAGCGGGAACCGGGCCCGCGGCCGCAGCCTCACGGCTCTCCTCGAAAGCGGGGACCGCGGGTCACGTGACGTCCGCGATGAGCAGGGGCGGGGCGTGGAGGTGGGTGAGGGTGGGGGACGGGCCGACGACGTCGCTCGCCATCTCCAGGGCGTCCGACAGGGTCGACGCCGGCTTGAACCCGAGGCGGCGCACCGACTTGGGGTCGCCGCCCACGATGATCACCATGCCAAGGTGCTGCAGGGCGTGGGCGCACCAGTACCACATGTAGAACGGGTGGACGCCGTGGTAGGCGTGGCTCGTTCGGTACAGGTGGATGTACCAGGGGTCGGTGGCGAAGCTCTTCTCGAACTTGGCCTCGATCTCCAGCGGGTCGGTGGTCTGGGCCAGCACCTGGTCGAAGAAGTCGATGTAGCTCGGGTGGTGCACGGGGTGGAAGGCACGGGGCGTGGGGTGGTGCATGATCAGCACGCCACCCTCCCGCACGAGCGGCTTGTTGCGGTAGAGGTTGAAGAAATACCCAAGGCCGAGGCACGCCACCAGGATCGGGTTCATCACCGAATTCACGTTGTAGGGGCAGATGTAGGGCAGCCCCATGGTGAGGATGTCGGTCTGGCCCTCGACCTCCACCAGCTGCTGGCGGTGGACGTTGGCCGTGGTGACCTCGTGTACCGCCTCCACCTCGCCCGCCTGCACGGACGTCATCTGGTGGGGCGACTTGATGCCCTGGAAGATGGCGGTGCGGAGTCGGGACGGCGTGCGGTCGAGCGACCGGCTAACGGCCATGTACGACATGCGGTCCTTGGCCGTCCACTCCCACTCGCGCTTCATGAGGAAGGCGAACTGGTCGGGGAAGGTATTTGTGTTCATGGTGGTCTCGATCTGGAAGATCTTGATCCCCTGGGCGGCGATGTGGCGGCCCATGCGCCAGTTGCTGGTGTGCAGCTCGGACTTCTTATGGTCCATGAGCGAGCGGCTGTGCTGGAGCGTGCGCACGTTGTGGTGGTGCTTGAGCGAGCGGTACGAGGCGAGGCCGGTGGCCACGCTCTTGTGGCCGCCGTCCATGGCCACCAGGTTGATGTTCACGTAGACGATCAGGTCGCTGGTGGCGGCCCGTTTGGAGATTTCCACGTCCTCGCCCTGGTCGGTGGTGCCCAGGTGCAGCATCTGCTCGGGGTCTTCGGCGTCGAGCTGGGTGAGGCGGCCCGACGGGGCAAACGAGTCGTACACCCGGTCGCCCAGGGCGTGGCGCAGTTCGGGCTCGGTCATGCGCCGGTGCAGGGCGAGGGCGGCGATGAGCACCACGTCGTCCACGCCGGCGTCGGCGGCCATGTCGAGCACCGCCTCGATCACCCGCTGGCGGATGTCGGGCCGCTGCATCGGGGGCAGGGGCAGCGAGATGTCGTCGAAGCAGACGGTGAGCTTCATGCCCGACGTCAGCAGCGACGGCAGGGGCTGGCTGTCGCCCAGCGGGTTGAGCAGGGCGTGGCGGATGGCGCCGTCGATGTCCTCCAGCGCGGCCAGCGGCTCGGGCGGGTAGATGATCCGGCTGCCCGTGGGCAGGCGCTCCATGCGGAACTGCTCGCCGTGCCAGAACAGGGTGGGCGGGGTGGAGCGGTCGACGTCGAGCACGAAGCCGGGGCGGGGCATCTAAAGGGTCCTCCGGGACTTGGTCGACCGGAGGTCGAAGGCGATCTTGACGGCGCCACGGCGGCCGGACGCGGCGGCGTGGTCGAGGGCTTCCCGCCAGCGTTCCAGCGGATACAGGGCGGACACCAGGCGCTCCAGGCCCGCCTCGGCCACGAGCTCGAAGGCGGTGGCGAAGGTGCTGTGGCGGTAGGCGTAGGAGCCGACGAGGCGGATCTCCCGTTGCCACAGCGGGGTGAGGTCGACCCGCACGCTGCCGGGCATGCCCACCAGCACGATGGTGCCTTTGGGGCGGACGATGGCCAGCGCCTGCTCAAGCGATGCGGCCGACCCGACGCAGTCGACCACCACGTCGGCCCCGCCGGTGAGCCGGCCGTCGACGGACAGGGAGTGGGTCCGGCGGCGCACAGCCCGTGCCATTTCACCGGGCGCCGCCACCAGGTCGGCCCCGAGGTCGGCGGCCAGGCGGCGCTGCACGTCGTGCTTGGCGCCGGCGATGATCACGCCGGGCAGTGCCAGGCGGCGCAGGGCGGCGATGGAGCACAGGCCGAGGGTGCCGGCGCCCAGGACGGCAACGACCGCTCCTTCGGCGAGGGCGCCCGAGCCGGCCGCCGACTGGATGGCGTGGGTGGCGCAGGCGGTGGGCTCTACCATCACCGCTGCCTCGTCGCTCATACCGTCGGGCACCTTGTGCAGCTGGCTGTCGTGGGCCACCAGGGCGTGCGACCAGCCGCCGCCCGTGTCGGCGCAATAGCCGGTCTGCAGTCCGGGCTCCAGGCACCCGAACGAGATGCGCTCGCAGTTGCCGTTGTCGCCCGCCGAGCAGGCGTCGCACGGTGGGTCGATGCCCCGCGTCGCGCATGCCAGCACCGGTTCGAGGACGACGCGGGTGCCGTCGTCGAGGTTGCCAACCACCTCGTGGCCGGGCACGAAGGGGAAGCTCACCACCCCCTCGAACCACCGGCTGCTCCTGGCGTCGACCGTGGCCAGGTCGGACCCGCAGATGCCGGCCAGCCGCGGCCGCACCCGGTGCCACCCGGGGCCGGGCAGCGCCGGCTCCTCCACGTCGGTCAGGTGCAGCGGCCCCACCCGGCTGGCGCCGCCACCGAGGGCGCTGGCCACCCGGGCCGCCGCGAACTTCGGGATCGACCGCTCGTACACGAGCGCCTTCACCCCGCCCCCCCATCTCCCCAGTAAATAACCACCGGATTCCGGTCGTTATTTACTCGGGAACGGCCTCGGGGGACGTGGAGGATCGGGCCGATAGGGAGGAGGGGGCGGGGGGCGCCGGGCGCCTTGGACCACTGTTCGACGTGCCAGCCCCGTTTGCGGGCGATGGTGGCCAGCTTGGCCTCGGGGTTGACGGCGACCGGGTGGCCGACCGCCTCCAGCATCGGAAGGTCGGACGCGGAGTCGGCGTAGGCCACCGACTCGGTGAGCGAGAGCCCCTCGGCCTCGGCGTATCGGGCCATCACGAGGGCGCGAGCCTCGCCCGTTGGCGGTCCGGCCAGCAGTTCGCCGGTGAGACGACCATCTTCGTCGGTGCCGAGCTTGGCGCACACGATGTCGTCGAAGAGCGGGCGCAGGGGCTCGATGGCGAAGTCCAGAGCGCCGGTGATGAGCAGTGTGCGGTGGCCGAGCGCCCGGTGCTCGCGCACCCGGCGGATGCCGGCCGGGAAGGCCTTGCGCAGGATGAGGTCGGAGAACATGTCCCAGGCGTCGTCGCCCACCTGCCGGCGGGAGGCGCCCTCGTAGCGACGGTAGAAGTGGCGCAGGAAGTCGCCCCGGTCGCGCCGGTCGAGGGCCAGCAACGTGGGCGCCTCCTTCAGCGTGCGAAGCACGAAGCGCACCCGCTCGTCGGCCGGGAGGTGGCGGGTGGCCAGCCACGAGTAGCTCTCCACCACGTTGGACGCGATGAGGGTGTTCTCCAGGTCGAAGGCGGCGATGTGGCGGTCGGGGGACAGCACCGCCTTGCGGCCCCGGTCCTCCCGGGACGCTGTCTTGCGTTTGCCGGGCGTGGTGCGCACGCGGGCTTGGGCGACGATGGACGGGAGGTGGACCTCCTGCACGAAGTGGGCCCAGTCGATGACGATGGGGTCGAAGGCGAAGGTCGTCTTGTCGGCGTCGTCGAGCGACTCGAAGAGCTCGAGCAGCCGGGTGATCCTGAAGACGGCCTCCGTCTCGGCGTAGGCGCCGTAGAGCTCCACGTAGCCGAGGGCCCGTTCGGCCAGGGTGCGCTTCTCCTCCAGCCGGGATGACAGCTCGGCCTTCTTGCCCCGGATGGGCAGGGTGGTGATGGCCTTCTCGGCCGTGGACAGCGCCTTTGTGGCCCGAGAGAGCTGGCGCTGCACCTTGCCCCGTCCGGGGAACGACCACTCCGGCACCACGATGGGCTGGCCGTCTGTGTCGTAGAGCGGATGCTCCTCGAACCACGTCTGCACCAGCTTCACCAATCGGCGGTAGCGCAGCGGGTTGCGCTGGCCCGACGCCACCTGCACCACGTCGGGTCCGGTTTCGAGCGGGCCGCGAGCGGCCACGGCGATGATCGTGGCCACCACCATGTCGACCGGGATCACGTCGACCACGCCCTCGGGGATGCCGGGGAACTGCTTGAGCAGGCCCCGCCCGTAGCTGATGATCACCGGTTCGGCCATGCGGAAGCCCCGGATCCAACCGGGCTTCGGCTCGGCCAGCGCGGACTCGATGATCGACGGGCGCACGATCGATACCGGCACCTCCCCCCGGTTGGCCATGAGGGCCCGCTCGCCCAGGGCCTTGGTGTAGGCGTACGCGTCCGGCCAGCCGAGCGAGTGGGCGCGGGACTTGCCCGCCTGCACCATGCGCTGGCGGACCCATTCGACACGCAGCTTCTCGAGCTTGTCGGCCAGCAGGGGAGCGCCGGCGGCGCCGAGCTCGCTGCGGGCCGCTTTGGCGAACTCCTTGAGGCGCTCGGGGCGACGGCTCTCGGCCTCGGCATCGGAGCGGGCCTGGCGGGCGGCGGCCACCTCGGCCTTCCAGTCCACGTCGATGGCGAACGGCGTGTCGGCCAGCAGGGCCTCAGGGGACTCGCCCCGGCGGGTGCCGGCCACGTAGGCGGTGGACACGGCCACCAGGTGGGGGACCGGGTCACCGGGCGCACGGTCGTCGCCCAGCACCTTGGCCACGCGGCTGCCGCCCAGGAGGTTGACCTCGACGGCGGCGTCGAGTGGCGAGTCGAAGCTCACCGAGGCGGCCGAATGCACCACGATGTCGCACGAGCGGAACAGGGCCCGGTCCTCGTCGTTCAGGCCGAGACCGTCGTTCGACACGTCGCCCGCCACCGTCTTGAGGCGGCGGTCCATCTCGGCGTCGAAGCCCGTGCTCCACTGCTGGCGCAGGCGGTCGAAACAGTCGTTGCGCAGGATCTCCCGGCGCACGCGCTCGGGGGCCGGGGTGCGCTTGCCCGCCCGCACGACCACCACGACCTCGCAGCCGGGCACGGCACGGATCAGGCGCTCGACGAGGGCGGTGCCGAGGAAGCCGGTGGCGCCGGTGATGCCGATGCGCTTGCCGTCGAGGGCGGTGGTGATCATCGGGACGCATGTCTACCATCTGGTAGAGAGAGCGTCTACCATGTGGTAGATGGCCGTCGCCTCGACCAGCCTCGCCTCGACCAGTACCGCCTCGACCAGCACCGAACGGGCGACGACGGGCGAGCGGGTGCTCCTCGCCGCTGTCGAGTCGTTCGGCACCAGGGGCTACGAGGCCACCTCGCTCGACGCCCTGGCCAAGGGCCTCGGCCTGCGCAAGCAGACCATCCTTTACTGGTACCCGTCCAAGGACGCCCTGCTGGAGGCGGTGATCGACCGCACAGCGGCCGAGCTGGGGGGGACACTGGAGCGGGCCCTGTCGGGCGCCGGCCTGGGTTGGGACCGGGTCGAGGCCATCGTGAAGTCGATCTTCCGGGTATCCGTGCGCCGGCCCGAGCTGCTGGGTGTGGTGCGGGAGGCCAGCCGTCTCGGCCCCCCTGCCGCCACCCGCCTGCTGGCCGCCATCGAGCCCCTCATGGGCCGGGCCACCGGGTTCCTGCGCTGCGAGATGGAGGCCGGCCACATGCGGGTCCAGGACCCCCGCATGGTGCTCCTCGCCGCCTACTCGGCCGTGCTGGGGATGGCGACGGAGGTCGAGGTGCTCCTCGCCCTTGGCTTCCAGCCCACCGCCCGGGACCTCGTCCGCCGCCGCAACCAGCTCCTCCAGTTCCTCCGCTCCGCTCTCGTTTCGCACTCGGAAGCGGAGCTTCCTCGGCGAGCTTGAGGTGCTGCGGGCGGCCGGCGTGCCGGCCGCCCTCCGCTCGTCGTCTTTCTTCGCCGGCTGCGCCGGCGGTGCGGCCATCCATCGGGGGCCGCCTCCGGCGGCCGGGTCGTGGCCGGCCGCGGGGCGGCACTTCTAGCCGGCGATCAACCAGGTGCCCAGGAAGGCCACCACGAGTGTGTTGGCCCGGCTGGTGAGACCGGTCAGGTCGATGAGGTCGTTGCGCCAGATGCCCGCCTCGACCGACTCGAGTGACACCCCGCCCTGGCGGCGGGCCACGTCGATGGCCAGCTCGGTGGCGGCGTAGGACACGAGCGCCCGGTAGGACAGGGATTCGGTGGTGGACCGGAAGCGGGCCGCGCCGGGGGCGGCCGACGTGGGCCACGGCAGGCCCAGCACGGTGCGGGCGCCGATGGCCTCGGGCATGGATTGGAGGCCGGCGTACGCCGCCGAGGGGGCGAGCACGGTGCCGAAGATGGGGCGCCAGAGGGCACGGAATGCGGCCCGCATGCACTTGGCGGCGAGATCGGGGCTGCCGGCGATGGCCAGGGCGACCACCCCCGAGCGGGACAGCGTGGCGACCTCCCGGTCGCAGTTGTCCGACTCCTGGGCGTAGACCGTGGTCGTGCTGGCTTTCGTAGCGAGGCCGCCGGCCAGGGCGGCGTCGGGCCCGGAACCGACGATCACGCCGATGGTGCCGGTGAGTCCCTGCTTGCGCAGGAGGGAGGCGAGCTGGATGCCGGCCGATCGGGCGGGCGACTCGGCCGGGATGACGGTGTCGCCGGCGATGGCCGGGTCGGCCGGGAGCAGCCACGGGATGCCCTGGGGGGCCTCGGCGCCGAACCCGCCGACCAGGACGGTGGACCGGCTGACCAGCGCGGCGACGGCGGCGGCGTTCTCGGCGGCGGCCACCTCGAGCTCCACGGGTACGCCTGCGACGCCACCGGCAGCGTTGGCTGCGGCGACCCGCTGTCGAACGACCTCGGCCACCTCGTTGCCCTCGGCGGCCGTGGTGCCGCGGGTGGGCACGATCACGCCCAAGCGCAGCGGCTGGGGGGCACTGGGCTGACGGGCGCGGGCCAGTGCCTGCTGGGACACCGTGCCGGCGTCGGACGTGGACGGCGGCTGGAGGCGGGGGGCGTCGTCGACCGCCGGAGCCGCCTCGGGCTCGACGGCGGGCGCCTCGGCGGCGACCGTTGTCGGCGGTTCCTCGGCGGCGGCAGCGGCAGCCGTCGTGGTCGTGGACCTCGGGGCCGATGCCGTGAGCTGGCGAGGTACGTCGGCCTTGTCGGCCACGACCAGGAACGCCGCAAGCAGAGCGGCGAGCACGACGATCGGCTTCTTGCCGCGCGCCGGTGGCGCCGCCTCGCGGACCAGGTTGTCCTCGCCCATGGCGACGAACGGCTGGGCGCGCAGCCATGACCGGAGGCGCGACAGCTCGGACACGTGGCGTTGGCAGCGGGAGCAGCGCAGGACATGGGCGCCGACGCGATCTGGTCCTTCGCCGTCGAACCACGCCCCCAACGCCAGCTTGCCTGGGTGGGCGCGGAACATCACGTCAAACGCCTCGATGCGAGCAGCCGGCTCGCCTTGCGGCGGGCTGCGTGCAGGCGCGACATCACCGTGCCCTGCGGCACGTGCTGGACCTCGGCGATCTCGGCGTACGAGAGGTCCATGACCTCACGCAGCCAGAGGGCCTCGCGCAGGGGTGGGGAGAGGCGCTGGAGGAGGACCCATGCGGCTGCCATCTCCATCGCAGCGACGACGACCTCGTCGGGCGGGGGGACGGGCGAGGCGTCGTCCTCGGTGAGGACGGCGACAGGCCGGTTGGAGCGGAGCCGTTCGAAGCAGCAGTTGCGCACGATGGCCAGGAGCCACGTGTCCAGCTTGGCGGGATCAGCGGAACCCCAGGCGCGCCAGGCTTTGAACCAAGCCTCTTGGCAGACGTCCTCAGCGGAGTCTGCGCCAAGGATAGCGCGCGCATAGTGGAGGGCATGCTTGGCCTTCGATCGGTGGAAGTCCTCGAACGAGGTCATTCGACCTTTGCCCTAGAGAGACGCGTGCGAACCCCGGAATATTCGACTCTTCTGGTCGTCTGACCTGCGTGGGCGGACGCGAAGGGGACGATTTGGGCGAGGCGGGCGCGTTCATATGGGCGCTGGGGGCGATCCGACGTCAACGGGGGCCCTGCGGCGGGGTGTAGCGCTTGCTCGGGGGTGGTCGGGTGCGGGGCGCTCCGGTAGAGCCGTCCGGCGCCGGATCGTCGCCTTCTGCAGCATTCCGGCGCCGGCGCGACGTCCGGGCCGGCCGCACCCGGGCCGGAACGACGGGACGTTCGACCATCTCGCCGTTCTCGTCGAGCTCCGGCTCGGCGACTGGCCGGAGGCGGTTCGACTTGAGCGCCAGCCAGGCCGCCAGCAGGAGGAACGGCAGGCCGAGGACCCAGGCCATCCCCCACGGCCCGAAGGCGAGGAGGATGCACGCCAGGCCGGTGAAGAGGCGCTGGCGCCGCCTGGCCGCAACGGCCAGGAGGAATGCCATGGCGAGGCCGATCCCGGCAAGGGCGACCGCCGCCTTCTCGTCGAACGACGGCGCCCACAGGACGACAGACCACAGCGCGGCCCAGACCACGCCGTAGGAGGCGTAACGCTGCTCCTTGTCGCTGAGGCGCGTCACGCCCGCCGCCCGCCGAGCAGCCACGGCCGCACGACGAGCCACGTGTCCTCCGGTCCCCTGGGGTCGAAATGCAGGTCGAGCGGGGCGTGGGGCTCCGGTTGGTCGCGCGGGGCATCGCTCACCACGGCCTCCGCGGCGCCCCGCTCGTCGACTGCGTTGCGCAGCCCGAGGGCGACGGCACCGACCACGGCGCCGGACGCGGTGCGCCGACGCCACGGTCCGAGACAGGGATGGGGGAGGCGGCCCTGGGGCACGGAGCCGAGGGTACCCCGCCAACCCCGGCCACCGGCGCCACACTGCGACCCCGAGCCCGCCGGGTGCGCGAGGCTGCGCCCGTGGATGACCACGGGTACGTCTACGACCTGCTCGTCAAGTGGGGGATGGGCGACTTCGGCGCCAGCACGTGGGAGTTCCTCCTCCGCCCGCTCAAGATCGTCCTGCTGCTCGTCGGGGGCATGGTGGTGGCCCGCCTCGGCGGCCGGGCGGTGCGCCGCTTCGTGCGCACGCTCAGCGACCGCTCGCCGGTGCGCATGGGGTCGGCCCGGTCGGAGCAGCGCGTGTCAACCGTCGCCAAGGTGCTCGGCGGCATGGTGCGGGCGCTGGTGTGGATCGTGGTGCTGCTCGTCGTTCTGGGCGAGGTGGGCGTCGACCTGGCGCCCCTGCTGGCCGGGGCCGGTATCGCAGGCATCGCCATCGGCTTCGGCGCCCAGAGCCTGGTGAAGGACTTCCTCTCGGGGTTCTTCATCCTCCTGGAGGACCAGTACGGCGTGGGCGACGTGATCAACCTGGGCGACGCCACCGGCACCGTCGAGGACATCTCGCTGCGGATCACCCGCCTACGGGCCACCGACGGCACCGTGTGGTTCGTCCCCAACGGCGAGATCAAGCGGGTGGGCAACACCTCGATGGAATGGTCCCGCGCCCTGATCGACGTCCAGGTGGCCTACGACTCCGACCTCGCCGCAGTCACATCCGCCATCGCCGACGTTGCCCGCGAGTTCGCCGGGGATCCCGCGTGGCTGGAGGCCGTCCTCGAGCCGCCCGAGGTGTGGGGGGTACAGGCCATGGGCCCCGACGGGCTCACCATCCGCCTCGTCGTGAAGACGGCGCCCCGCCAGCAGTACGCGGTGGCGAGGGAACTGCGGGGCAGGATCACCGACCGCCTGCGGCGCGACGGCGTGCGGGGCCCGGGTCACACCATGCAGACGGTGCTGGTGACGGCCGGGGCACTCGACTCGGGAACGCCGCCACCCCCGCCGGCGGCGCCCGGCCCACCCGGCAGCGTCATCGACAGGGATGCCCCCGCCGCTGACCCGCGGCCGGCTCCTCCCGGCTGACGTAGCGGTAGCCGCTCGTGACGGCGCCAGCGTCCGCATTGCAATCGCGAGCGACCTCTCCGCTGGCGACGGCACCAGGGTTCGGAATGCGGACCCTGGTGCCGTCGCAAAGGGCGTCACCGCCCCGGGCGCGACGAAGGCCGCCCCGGAGGGCGGCCTTCTCGGTCGTTGCCGTCCGCGTTAGTCGCGGCCGTCCGCGTCAGTCGCGGTTGAGCACGTCCTTCACCTTGTCGGCTGCGTCTCCGACCTTGTCCTTGACCGTACCGGTGGCCTGGTCGACCTTGCCCTCACGCTTGAGGTCGTCGTTGTCGGTCAGGTCTCCGGCTGCTTCCTTGGCCCTGCCCTTGATGTCATCGATGTTCGGCATGCCTTGGATATACCCGTCCGCCGGGGGCGCCGAAACAGACTGTGGCGACTACGCCGACAGAATCTTCGTGAAGAGCTCGATGTGCTCGTTCACCATGCGCTCGGCCGAGAAGTAGCCCTCGACAGAGGCCCGGCAGTCGGCCCGGTCGATCTGGTCGATGCGACCGATGGCGTCGATCATCTCCGCCTCGTCGGCGCACAGGAAGCCGGTCTTGCCGTCCTGCACCACTTCGGGGGCGGCGCCTTCGGGGAAAGCCAGCACGGGCGTGCCGCACGCCATGGCCTCGATCATCACCATGCCGAACGGCTCGTTCCACCGGATCGGGAAGATGAGTCCCTTGGCGTTTGCGAGCAGGTCGAGCTTCTCCTCATGCGCCACCTCGCCCAGGTAGCGGATGCGGTCGTTGAGGTACGGGCGCACGTTGGTGTCGAAGTACTCGTGCTCCCACGGCTCGCGCATCTTGGCTGCCATGAGCAGCGGGACGCCGGCTCTGGAACAGATCTCCATGGCCCGATGGGCGCCCTTGTCGGGCGACATGCGGCCGAGGAACAGGTAGTAGTCGCCCTTGCCCTCGCCCACCGGAAAGGCGGCGACATCGAGGCCGTGGTGGATGACCCTGGCGATCGGGATCTGCGGTACCGGCTTGCTCTGGGCGTGGGAGATGGCGATGAGGGGCGTGCCGTCCGCCGCCATACGGCCGTAGAGATCGGTGAGCTCGTCGTTGAACGGGCCGTGGACAGTGGTGACGACCGGGAGGTCTCCGAAGCGCTGGGCGTAGACGGGGCCCATCACCGTGTGATCGTGGACGATGTCGTAGTCCTGCACCGCTTCGTAGGCGGCCATGATGTGGCGCAGCTCAGGCACCACCATGCCGATGCGCTGGTGCTCCGCCTCCGGCAGCGCCCACGCCCGGGGCACGGGGCAGGTGGAGTCACCGGTGGTGAACAGCAGCACCTCGTGGCCCGCATTGTGGAAGCCCACGGCAAGTCGGTCGACCACGAGCTCGATGCCCCCGTACAGCGCGGGTGGGACCGGGGTCCACGGGGGTGCGATGACGGCGATCCGCATCCCGCCAGTCAACCATCGGCGCCCTGAGGGCGACAGTTCGGCGTCGCCGCCTACGGTGGTCGGCCGTGGCCGACCCGTCCTGGCTACTGCACGGCGAAGGGATGCTGGCGTGGGTGGCCGGTCGCCCGGCAGGCCCGCGCACGCTGCCGCCCGGCCTGGTGGCGCTTCCCGGTCCGGCAGCGGTTGTGGCCATGCGCTACGACGACACGCCGGTCGGGCCCTACTCGGAGTTGTCGGTGGCGGTGCCCGCCCGGCTCGGCCTGCGGCCGGGGCTGTGCACAGTGGCGATGGTGGTGACGTCGTCCGACGCGCTGGCCGAATGCCGGCGCAGCTGGGGACTCCCTGCCGAGCTCGGCGACCTGAGTTGGTCCGGGGGAGCGGGCTCGGACGGCGCCCGGACGGTGGCCTGGGAGGAGCGGGCGCTGGTGTTCACCGCCAGGGCCTTCGGCCCATCGGTGCTCGCCCCCTTCGTGCCCGTGCGGTCGGTGGCGTGGCGGCCGAGCGGCGCCGTGGTGCTGGCCCGGCGCCTGCGGGCCCGGGTCCGCCTGGCCTGGTGCCGGATCGAGTTGGGCGCCGACGACGACCTGTCGTGGCTCGCCGGTCGCCACCTCGGCATGGATCTGGCCGGCGCCCGCATCGTCGCCCAGCCCGCCCGTCGCCCCGCCGGCCTGCTGTCGAGCGTGCCGTGGCGGGAGCGCTCGGCCGGAACTGCTCCGGAGCCGGCCGCCTGACCGGCCCGGGAGGACGGTCCATCGGCAACTCAGTGGTGTGCCATCTCGGAGGGATGGCGTACCACTGACCGGGCTACCATGGCGACCCCCGGGCGTATGGCTCAGTTGGTTAGAGCGCAGCCTTCACACGGCTGAGGTCACAGGTTCGAGTCCTGTTACGCCCACCGGGAAAACCGCAGGTCAGGGGGCAAAAACGGCAGTTGCGGGAGCAACCGGCGAGGCCCGAGGAGCGTCCTGCACCACATCTGCACCACAGGAATTTTCTGGAAGGGAGCAGCCCGGTGGCGAAGGTGGTCGATTTGGAGCGGCGCAAAGTCGACAAGTTGGCGGACCAGATCGAGCGTCAACTGGCCGGGCTTCCGCCCATGAGCCACCTGCTCGTGCCGATCTCGGAGGTCGAGGACCCGCAGCGCTGGCGTCGGGCGGCCCGCCTGGCCGCGCACCGGTTGGGGTGGCGCGTCGCCACCGGCGTGAGCCGGCACGGCTTCGTATGGTTGACCGACACCCGTGAGCCGCCGCCCGAGGTGCTCGAGGCGCACACGGCCGAAGTCATGGACCGGCTGGACCGGATGATCGGGGAGGCGAGGGCGGCCTCGCATCGGCCGCCGGCTCGGCCCGCTCAGGGCCGTCGGCTCTGAGCCCGGGATCGTCTTGGCGTCGGGACGCAAGCTCACGTAGCTCGGGGAGCGCCCGCCGGTCCTTTGGGCGGTCGGCCCACTCTTTGGACGCGATAACATCCTCCAACGCAGCCACGCGGACGGCAACACCATTGACGTCCTGGACCGATGCGCGGCCGACCAGTTCGTCGTAGCGCAGCCGGTTGCCATCGCCCGCCGGGATGTCGGTGAGCACGTCGAAGTCGCCCGCGTCGGTGCGCCACGTGGAGATCTCCATGCGGCCCAACGTGTCGGCGCTGAGTTGCGTGGGCAACGCGGCGGCCTCCGCGTCGGTGAGGCCCGCAACGCGGAGACGGGCGTTCAGCTCTCGCATTGCGGCCGACAGACGCGCCAGATTCTCCCTGGTGCGGCGAGCCAGGCAGTCGAGATCCTTCGTGGGGCGGACCGCGCCGTAGGCGATAGCCGCCACCCCGCCGACGAGCAGGAAATCGACGTGGTGGCGTTCGAGCGTCGTGAGGAGTCGGTCGATGTCGAGGGGGGGCTGCTCAGCCGTCATCGAAGTCGACGCAGCGGCCGGCGGCTCGATCTGCCTCTACCTCGGCCAGCCACGCGAGCACGACTTCCTTGCTGTCGAGTCGCCGGCCGTCACGAGTGATCGAAACGTCGTCCGGGGTCGAAGGAGCCGCCGCCCGAACGCGAGCGATGAACTCGTCGCTCGACAAGGGAAGAACCCTTTCAGCCATTGCCCCAGGTTACCGGCGGCCGGCTACGCCGCACGGGATGTCCACTCAAGCTCCATCCTCGCCCCTGTCCTTGAAGGGGTCATCTTCCTCGGTGCCGAACTCGTTGGTTGTCAGCCCCCGGCGTGGGGCAGCCGGCGTGGTTCGGGCCAAGTCGATGAGGGCATCGAGCCGGTCGGCCAGGATGGCGCCGGCCTCCTTGAACAGGTGTGCATAGCGGTCCTTGGTGAAGAAGGCCGAGCGGTGCCCGGCGTAGGTGGCGATCTCCATGTCGGAGGCGCCGCTGGCGACCCAGAGCGACACGGCGGTGTGGCGCATGTCGTGGAAGGTCGGAACGGGGTCGAGGCCCGACAGTCGCACCGCCTGGGCCCATTCGCGGCGCCGTAGGTTGTTGGCGCGGAGCTGCGCCCCGTCGCGACCGGTGAAGACGAGCGGGTCGCTCGGGAAGCGCTCCCGGTGACGCTCGAGCTCGTCAACCAGCCTGCGGGGCAGGGTGATGGTGCGGCGGCCGGCCTTGGTCTTGGTGGTGCCCTCCACCATCCCGAAGCCGGAGACCTCGACGACCTTGCGGGAGATGGACAGCGTCCGGGTGTCGAGGTCGACGTCGGTCCAGCGGAGGGCCGCGAGTTCGCCGATGCGTGGGCCGGCATAGCACCCCACCCACACGAGCGCCCGGTAGCGGGGCGCAACCTGTTCCATGGCATCGGCAAGCACCTCCACTTGTGCCGCCGTGAGCCGCCCCGTGACACGGCTGGACGCCAGGCGTGGTGCGGGCTGGCCTGTCGGATCGAGTCCTACCGGGATCGCCATCCCGAGGCGCTCGGCCATGAGAGCGCCGGAGGCGTGATGGCTGCCATCGGGCCGCGGCAAGCCGACCGATGGGTGCTCGATCCGAATGGGACGACCTCGCCGGCCAACTCCGCCACGGTCCGGCCCTGGTGGCCGTGGCCGCCGAGGTCGACGGAAGTGCGAGGCCCAGTCCGGTCGGCGCCGAGACGCGCTCATGGGGAGAGATCCTCGACCAGGCAGGATGCTGCTGGAGGCGCAACGGCAGGCGGCCGAGCGAGGGCTGGACCGGGGCCTGGGCCTGGGGTTGTAGAAGACGTTTCCCAGCTCGAGAATGTCCCGGAACCCGGTCCGTACTTCCAGATCGTGCACGACGGCGAGTTGCCCGGGTCTCGAAGGCGCTGGGCTCAAGTATCCGGTAGTCGGAACGAATCCGCCAGGACCCCCTCGGCCCGACGCTGCCACCATGCGCGCGATTTGGTGCGCTGGCAACGAAGGGGCGGCCCGCATTACGGAGCGGGGGTTATCGGGCGCCACACTGAGCGCACCGCGCCGGATACCGGGCGGTCCGGGTCGTCGTCCGAGGGTGACCGAGTAGGTCGGCGCCATGGTCGTTATGTGCGGAGCCAGGCGCTGTCGGCGCCGGAAGCATCCTTGCGCTGCTGCATCGAGGCCGGGGGTCGAGCCCACGACCAAACGCCGGAACTCTGGACTCCTGGTCGCCAGCCGGTTTGCACCATTTGGCCCGCCGACAAGAGTGGGCGAATTCAAGCAGTCAGCGCAAAAAGGGCTCTCCTGGCATGACTGTGGGCGAACATGGATTCGATCACCCTGCTCGCTCGTGGGGTAGGAGCAGATCGATGGGCCCGCACGACAGCATGACCAAGGCGAGCGCGGCATCGGCGGAGTGGAAGCCGTAGGCGCGCCGGATTATCAGGCGCACTTTGTTGTTCAGCCCTTCGATGAGCCCATTCGACAGGCCGTAGCGGATGGCGGCGGCGATGCCGTCCCGGTGCTTGCGGACCGTCGCCGCCGCCTTGACGAAGGGGGCGAGCCGGCTGCGCTGCGCCCGGGAGCACCATCGGTCGATCAGCTCCATCGCCTCGGTGGTGTCGAGGTCGCCGGCGAAGATCTCCCGCCCGGCCTCCTTCAGCTGGTAGCCGCGCCACATGGCCCCGCCGTGGCGTCGGATCGAGCGCAGCGCCTCAGCCTGGGCACCGGTGAGATCGCCTGGGTTCTTGAGCAATGCCCACCGGGCGCCCTTGAAACGCTTGGCCACGGCGGGATCGGGGAGCAGCCGCAGCTGCTGCCAGATCTCACGACGCAGCTCCTCGAGGGCATCGGTCATCACCTTGACGACGTGGAAGGGATCGAAGCAGATGACGGCCTGGGGAGCGTGGCCGTCGGCGCGCACGCTCTTGGCGAAAGCAGGGCCCATGTCCATCGACACCGCCGTGATCTGGGCGGAACGGTCCTCGCCGAGTTCGTCGAAGAACCCGTCGAGGGCGGCGGCATCCTTTCCCTTGGCACCCCATACGACCTTGCGGGTGCGGTGGTCGGTGACCAGGGTCAAGTAGTTGTGGTGCTTGCGCCAGCTCACCTCGTCGACGCCGATCTCGAACAGCCCGTCGAGGCGCGACGGGTCGAGCTCGTCGGCCACCACCCGGGCGCAGATGCGCCCGACGGTCTCCCAGTCGATGCGCACCAACCGGGTGATGGTCGTCTTGTCGGTCTTGGTGGCGAGCCACGCCACCAGGGCCTCGAAGTCCGACGTGAAGCCCGACCCGTGGCGGGCGAAGGGCACGGCTTCGACCCGCACACCATGGGTCGGACAGCTGAGGCGTCGCAGCTGGGCCCGGACCTCCAAGCGCCAGGTGCCGAGATCGAGGTGGCGCCAACGCGACACGTCGGGGCGTCGAACCTCGTAGGCGGCGGACGTCCGGTAGGTGCACAGGGGGCAGACCAGCTTGCGTCGCCGGAGAGCGACGGTGACCACCACCGCACTGGTCAGGAACTCGACGTTGGTGACGCTGACGCCGTCGAGGCGCAGGAGACGCTTGAATGCAGTGGTGACGCGCACGGGTGGCTGTCCTTCGTCTGGACGCTGTAGGAGCCGACAAACGTAGGCCGAAGCCCGTGCGCGTCCCTCTACCGTCCTCCCGGTCCCTGCCGCCCTTGCTACACACGGCCTTCATGCCTGTCGGAGCCTGAAGTCACCCACTCCGGTGCCAGGAGAGCCGCAAAAAGCTCGGCGAGCTTCTCTGATGGTTTCACCATACCGAGCGTCTTGCGCGGCCGGTTGTTGAGACTGGCAGCGAAGCGCGCGAGATCGGCCGCGCTGTGGACCGACAGGTCGGTCCCCTTCGGCATGTACTGGCGGAGGAGCCCGTTGGTGTTCTCGTTCGACCCGCGTTGCCAGGGGCTATGGGGATCGCAGAAG
>JBKJNA010000167.1:0-3190 GCA_046596195.1 Acidimicrobiales bacterium
GTGGTTGGCATGGCGGCCACGGGTGATGTCCACGTAGGCCTCCGACCGGCTGGCGTTCTCGTCGATGTGGCTGTTCGACTCGTCAAAGTCGGCCCCTTGCACGGCGTAGCTGGTCACGGCGTAGGCGTGGTCGATGCCGACGTCGAGCCGTCCACCCGGGCCCTCGTGCTCGTCGAAGTACGAGCGGGGGAGGACCACGACGCCGATGTCGTCGAAGGCGACGTCGATCGTGTCCCGGGCCGGCTCCGGCCCGGGATGCACCCCCACCACCGTGCCCGATGAGCCGTTGCGCACGTAGGCGTCTGCGCTGCCTGCGACGTGCAGGCGTCGGGCCGCCATGCGCGCCACGACGTGGTCCCCCACGGCGAAGCACCGCTGACCGCTGGCCACGATCTCGTCCGCGCCGAGTTCACCGTTGGCCCGTCGGAGCCCGCGGGCCAGGCGGTTGAGGACCAGGCGTGTCGTGTGGCGCCGGTCGACCATCGGGTGGGCCGAGCCGGCCTGGTGCTCGGACCACCACCGCCGGAGCATGCCCAGGTACAGCTCCTGGTCGTTGTCGGCCACGTGGAGGTGGCCAGCCTCGTCCAGGCGGGCGAGCGCCTCGGCGGTGCGCCCGACGCGCAGCAGGCGGGCCGCCTCGCGATCCAGCGGATGACGGACGCGGTGCGTCGTGACCAGCTCCGGCGTGTCGGAGCGATGGGACTCGCACAGGTGGCGGAACATCCCGCCGGCCGCCACCGCGCCGTGCTGGTCGGGGTCGCCGATGAGGCGCACCGTGGCGCCCACCCGGGCGGCCAGGTGCAAGAGCGCGTCGAGGTCCCTGTCGGACAGCGTGGAGGCCTCGTCGATCAGCAACACGCTGCGACCGTGCAGCGGCGGCTGGTCGGCCCGAGCCAGGTACCACGCCACCGTCTCGGTGGCGATGCCGGCACCGACGGACAGGACCCGGGCCGCCTCACCCTTGACTGCCGCGCCGACCACGTCGTAGCCGGCGACCGTCCAGGCCGCGGCGGCGGCTCGCATGGTGGTCGTCTTGCCGGCGCCGGCGCGCCCGATAGCGCACTGCACGCTTCGCCCGCTGGCGCAGAAGGCCCGGACCAGGCCGCGTTGCTCGCCGGTCAGGTGCGGGTACGCATCCAGCGCGGCGTCGACGACGGGCTCGGGGACGACCGCCGCGCCGGCGCCGGCACCGTCGCGGAAGCGCTCGACGATGCGGCGCTGCACGCCGAGGATCTCGGTCGTGGCGTAGAAGTCCTCCCGGGCCAGGGCGCCACTGAGACCGGTGGTGTCGAGCCGCACCACGTGGTGGCTGGCCAGGAACCGGTCGGCCAGGCGCTCCAGCTCCGGTGCATCGACGAGGAGCGGGCCACCGTCGTGGTCGAGGTCGGCCAGGGCGACGAGCACGTCCGAGCGGGTGAAGAGGGAGCCGTTGGCGCACACACCCTGCACCGGTGAGGCGAGCTGCTCGAACAGCCGGTCCTCGTCGACAACCTGTGTCGCCGAGCCGAGACCGGTGCAGGCGGCCAGGCCGCCCGCCGTGAGGCCGTGGAGCTGCGCCCGCGTCATCCACCCCTCCACGAGGGTGGAGGGATCGACGTGTTCCTTGGCGGGCCGGGTGCCGGTGATGACGGCCTGGACCTCGTCGAGCGTGGAGCGCCGACCGATCTCGGCCTCGAGCTCGGCGACGGCTTCCTCGATCTCGTTGCGGCGCCGGGAGAACTCGCGCAGCACCTGCTCGGAGATCCCGTCGATCTCCCAACTCCCCGACGGCCGGCGGCGCCAGCGCACGCCGAGCGTCGCGGTGAGCTGGTGGCGCATCTGGGCGGTGGCCAGGGCCGAGGCCGCCTGGGCATGGGTGTACAGGCCCCGGGCGTCGAGGGCCCGCCGTTCCCCGTGCTCGTCGACCACGGCGTTGGCCACCACGTTGTGGTGGTGCGGGAACGGGTCGAGGGCCCGGCTGGTGAGGTGGCGGAACGAGGCGATGGTGAGGCCGCGGGCCAGCACCTCCTTGCCGCCGGCCCGTCCCGCGCTGGCGTGGAGCTCGAGGTAGGCGAGGCCGGTGTCGTTGCCGACCTGGATGGCGTCGAGCACCGCCTCGCGGGTCGCATCGTCACTTAGCAGGGCCAGGACCCCGAGTGACTTCTCCGTGGTGAGGGTGAGGTCGTAGCCGACCCGCACCGCCGGTGCCCGCCGACGCTCCAGGAAGGCGACCAGCTCGGCCCGGGTCACGATCCACTGCCGCTTGGTGCCGCGGTGGGACACCACGTAGGCCCGCTCGGGGACCTTGCCGTCGGCCAGAGTGGCGGTGATCTCGTCGCGGTGGTCCTCCCACCGCCGGCACAGCCCGCGCAGGTAGCGGGCGGTCACTCCGGCCAGTCGGGCGGCGTCGGTGACCGAGAGTTGGTCGGTGGCGTTGCCGCCGGCCGCCACGTGCTCGGGGCTGGTCCCCACGGCCCGCGCCTGCTCGCAGCGGTCGAGCTCCGCACTGGTGACCCATCGCGAGCCGTCGGCTTCCACATGGGCCATCAGGTAGCTGCCCTCGGGATCGAAAGTCTCGGTGGCTCCGGGACCGGCGACGTAGGCGGCGTGGCGGTCGCCGGCGGCGAGGAGGCCCTCCGCCTCGACCTTGGTGATCGAGAGCGCGGCGGCCACGTCGCCGAGCCCGTAGAGCGCCCCGCCATCCGGGCCGATCCTGGTCGCCTGGCCGGCACCGAGGGTCGGACGGCGCCCGGCCGATCCGACTGCGCTCAGCAGCCGGGAGCCGGTGTGCGGATCTCGCCCGGCCAGCACCCGGGCGAAGTCGCTGGAGTCGACGGCACCGACGAGACCCGCCTCCCCGGCGCTGTAGCCAAGCCACCGACCGGCCTCGGTGCCCCGGTCGGCGTAGTAGCTCGACGGTCCCTCGCCCGACGGCACCGGTGGGGCGATGCCGGCTGGCCCGGCCTGCTTCGGGGCCCGAGGTTCGAGGTAGCGGACAATGTCCTGCACCACCTGGCCGACGGTGCGCCCGCCGGCGGAGCCAAGGGCGGTGATGGTGAACCTCACGACTGGCGTCGGCGCGCGGCGCGGACGTCCCGCAGGTTCCCCGGAGGGGAACCTGCAAGGGTGTGTTTGGTCGGGGGGGTGGCGGAGGACGGCTGGTGGAGGACGCAAGAGTGATGGCGTAGGACGGGGGCGCAGGACGGAGGAT
>JBKJNA010000177.1:0-5065 GCA_046596195.1 Acidimicrobiales bacterium
CGGTGCTCGGCCAGGAAGGCGTGCACCGAGCCTTCACCGAGCAGGTGCGCGCACAGGGCGGCGGAGTCCAACAGTGTTCGGTCCAGGCGGGAGGAACCTTGCATGCCCTATTAGATCTCACCCACGCCAGGATCGCGAGGATCCCTCAGCGGGATTGCTCAGCAGTCTCCTAGTGTCCTGTAAACCTGAAGCGCCACCAAATGGGGCAATCAGGCACCGGTCGCCTGGTTGATGGCGGCGCAGTAGCCGGCGATGCGCTCGAGGATCTGCTCGGCTGACTTGTGCCACACGAACGGGGTCGGGTTCTCGTTCCAGTTGGCCGCCCACGCCTCGATGTCGGCGGCGAGCTCCTTGACGCTGCGGTGGGCCGAGCGCTGCAGCTTCTTGGTGGTCAGGGCGGAGAACCACCGCTCCACCATGTTCATCCACGACCCGTAGGTGGGGGTGAAGTGGAAGTGGAACCGACGGTGGCGCAGCAGCCAGGCGTGCACGGCCGGGGTTTTGTGGGTCGAGAGATTATCCAGGATGACGTGGACGTCCAGGTCCTTGGGGACCTGGCGGTTGACCTTGTTCAAAAAGGCGATGAAGTCGACGCTGGTGTGGGTCTTGCGGATGTCGGTGATCACCGAACCGGTGGCCATGTTCAGTGCGGCGAACAGGTCACAGGTGCCATTGCGCTCATAGTCATGGGTGGCCCGCTGGGGCGTGGTGGGCAGCATCGGCAGCGTCGGGGCGGTGCGGTCCAATGCCTGGATCTGGGGCTTCTCGTCCAGGGCGAACACCGCGGCGGCCACCGGAGGGTTCATGTACAAAGCGACCAGATCACGGATCTTCTCCACCAGCTCGGGATCGGGGCTGACCTTGAAGCTGTCCTGGCGCCAGGGCTTGAGCCCGAAGGCCCGCCAGATCTCCGCCACCGTCTGATGGCTGATCCCGTGCTTGGCCGCCAGGCCCCGTGTGGACCAGTGGGTGGCGTCGGGCGGAGCGCTCTCCAGCGTCTCGACCACGACGGCCTCGATGACGTCGTCGCCGATGCTGCGTGCCGCACCCGGGCGGGGGGCGTCGGTCAGACCGTCGAGGCGCTCGGCGGCGAAGCGATGACGCCATTTCGTCACCGTGGCCGGGTTGCAGCCCACCTCGGCTGCGATCTCGTCGCGGCTGCGATCGCCGTCGGCGCAGGCCAGGACGATGCGACACCTCAGTGCCAACGCCTGGGCGGAGGAATGCCGGCGGGCCCAGCGCTGCAGGGTCGCACGCTCGTTCTCGCTCAAGGTGATCGGGACTGTCGGTCGGCCACGGCGCGCCAAAGCAAGCTCCTTCTGTCAGGGTTCTACCTGACAGAACGCGCCTCCGCCGCAGAAGTTCCCAATCAGCCGATATTGCTTGGCGGAACAGCCTTACAGGACACTAGCCGATGAGGTCGGGCGCCATGCCGGCACCCCGCCCAATCCGTGCCGATAAGCGGCGACTATCCCGGTCGTGAAATACTGGTCGTGATCCTCCTCAGCTTCTGAACTCTTTGCAGGTTGCCCACCCCTTAGATGTTCAATCGGTGAGGAGGATCATTCGCGCCCGGACGCGACTCTGCCGGGCCCGAAGGCCCGGCAGAGGTCGGAACGACTAGCTACTGCTGGAAGTTACTTGCGCACCGAAGCGGTGACGGGGACGTCACGACGACGGGCCTGACGGACGAAGGCCACGAAGCCAGCGCCGAACAGGGCCAGGCCGAGGGCGCCAAGGCCGACGGTCAGGGCGATGATGCCCGAGGAGGACGGCGAGGAAGCAACCGTGCTACCAGCGGAGGAAACGGCCGGGGTGACAACGGACTGGCCGTTGGCGCCGAGGATCTGGAAGGAGGCACGAGCCGGGGTGCCGTAGGAGTCAACGCCCTTGGCGTCCTTCTGGGTGGCCACGATCACGTAGTAGCCGGGCTGGCCCTCGGGGATGGCGAACGTCGCAGAGATGTTGCCGGCCTTGTCGGGCGCAACGCGGGCCAGTCCGCTGCCCTCGACACCGTTCCAACGGAGGACGACTGCATCGGACTTCGCCACGTCGGTCCGGTTCACCCGGAACGACGAGCCGGTGACGGTGACCGAGTCGCCAGCCTTGCCAGCGGTGCTGGACAGGTTCAGGGTGGCCAGGTTGGTGCATGCGAAAGCCGCAGCGCCAGCGATGACCGATGCAGCTGCTGCGGCACCGAATACGGTCGTGACCTTCTTGCGGAGGTTCATTGCAGGTTGCCCACCTTTTCTCGTTGTAGGGAGCGCCGAGCGCCCCGTTCGTTAGGGGTATCCAACCAGAATCGCCGAGGAGTTGCAATAAAACGGTCGTCGCTATACCGATGGCGTGAATAGATGTGATCTAAGTCTACAGAAATCACATTCCCTATGAACAGGAGATTTTCAGATGGACTCTACTGAGCACGAACGAGTTCGGTGACTTCCGAGCCTTCGTACCTCGAGTTTCGCCCAGACGATCCTCGGGAGGTCGTTCGGACCATGGACCGCATGTCGGAGGCGGGCAAGGGATGGGTGAACTTCGAGCCGGCGGTCGAGGTTGACGACGTTCCGCCCGAGGGGAGCGGCGCCTTCTCGTTCTTCTCGGGTCGCGGGCCGGTCGTTCCCCTCGGCACCTGGACGCCGGGAACGGTCACTCGCCGGGGCCGGCGGGAGCCGGCGATGCTCGGACTCCAGCACCCTGCGGGGTCGAAGGCCAAGCCCCTCCTGGCTGAGCTCGGGCGTCCGGTGCCCGGGGGATGGATGGTCGTCCAGGACCACGTCCGGAAGGGCTTGGTCGTGGCTGTGCCGTCGGAGGTAGGAGCTGCCGAGGCCCTCGACTGGCTGCTCCGTGCCGCCAGGCTGCTCTCGACTATTCCCCTGACCGGCGGGTGGCGCGCCGCGATCTACGCCGGATGACCAACTCCCCGTGGATCCGGGGAGCGGTGCACCACCGGTACAGTGAGGTGTCGTCCTTCAGAGACAAGGGATGGCTCCACCCGAAAAGGGAAGCCATCCATGTCAGACGCACGCGCCCAGGCCTTTCGTGCACTGTCAAGTTTTCTTGTCGCAAAGACCTCGATGGGCGACACCCTCCAGCGGGTGATCGAAGTCACGTCCGAGGCCATGCCGCGCGTATCCATGGCCGGAATCACCATGCTCGCCGATGATGGCAGGCCGCGGACCAGCGTTTTCACCGATACCGAGGCGCCGGAGATCGACCGGGCCCAGTACGAATCCGGCCGGGGTCCGTGCCTGGACAGCTGGCGTGAAGGGCGCGTCGTCCGGCTCGAGGTGATGCGGGAGGCGACGGATCGGTATCCCGAGTTCGCGAGGGCCGCTCTGGCCCACGGCGTGGAGAGCAGCCTCTCCCTGCCGCTCGTGGCCGGCGACGAGAGTCTGGGGGCGCTCAACCTCTATGCCCGGGTGCCGGCGGGCTTCTCCGAAGCCGACGAGGCCATCGGCTTCGACCTGGCGGCGGCCGCGGCCATCGTCCTCGCCAACGCCAGCGCCTATTGGGGCGCGGCCCAGCTCAGCCAGCAGCTCAGCGAGGCATTGAGCAGCCGGGCGGTGATCGAACAGGCGAAGGGCATCCTCATGGCCCGCTCGGCGGAGCTGAGCGCCGACGACGCCTTCGCCATGCTGCGCCAGGCCTCGCAGCGGGAGAACATCAAGCTGCGGGAGATCGCCCAGCGGATCGTCGACCGCCGGCCGACGTCGGAGGGAGACGCCCTGGTGTAGCCGGCGGGAGCTGGCCTGTCTCACCCGTTGTGGGAACATATGTTCGTGTCAGACCAGGCCACCATCCTCCACGCTGACCTCGACGCCTTCTACGCGTCCGTCGAGCAACGAGATGACCCGAGGCTCCGCGGCCGCCCCGTCATCGTGGGGCCTGGGGTCGTCCTGGCGGCCAGCTATGAGGCCAAGGCCTTCGGGGTGCGCACGGCGATGGGTGTGACCCAGGCGCGCCGGCTCTGTCCCGATGCCGTCGTCGTCTCGGCCCGAATCTCGGCTTACTCCGACGCCAGCAAGAAGGTCTTCGATGTCTTCCACGACACGAGTCCGCTGGTCGAGGGGGTATCGATCGATGAGGCGTTCATCGACGTCGGCGGCCTCCGCCGGGTCGCCGGCCCGCCGGCCGACATCGCCGCCCGGCTGCGGCGGGAGGTACTGGCCCGGGTGGGCCTGCGAATCACCGTCGGCGTGGCCCGCACCAAGTTTCTGGCCAAGGTGGCCAGCGGGGTGGCCAAGCCCGACGGCCTCCTGGTGGTGCCGCCCGACGGCGAGCTGGCGTTCCTGCACCCCTTGGCCGTCGAGCGGCTGTGGGGCGTCGGGCGGGTCACGTCGGAGAAGCTCCGAGCCCGGGGCATCACCACCGTGGGCGAAGTGGCCGCGCTGCCTGAGGCCGCACTGGTGTCGATGCTCGGGCGGGGCTCGGGCCGTCACCTCCACGCCCTGGCCCACAACCTGGACCCCCGGCCGGTGGTGGTCGGCCGCCGCCGGCGCTCCATCGGGTCGCAGTGCGCCCTCGGCCGGTATCGTCGCTCACCGGAGGCGCTCGACGCCGTCGTGCTCGGGCTGGTCGACCGGGTGACCCGCCGCATGCGGACCGCCGGCCGGGTCGGGCGGACGGTCACGCTCCGGCTGCGCTTCGACGACTACACCCGCGGCACCCGGTCGCACACCCTGCCGCGGGCAACCGCAGACACCCGCCCGGTCCTCGCCACCGTCCGCAGCCTGCTGGCCGGGGCGATGCCGCTCGTCGCCCGGCAGGGCCTCACGCTGGTGGGTATCGCCGTCGGCAATCTCGTCGACGCCCGGGCCGTGCAGCTGCCGTTGCCGTTCGAGCACTCCAACGGGGCCGACCTCGACGCCGCGATCGACGATATCCGCCGGCGGTTCGGCGTGTCGGCGGTCGACCGCGCCGTGCAACTCGGCCGGCGGCCCGGCGCGACGGTCCCCGTGCTCCCGGACTGACACCGAGCACGCGATCCAGAGGCGGCATTACATGACGGGCGCCGCCGAGCGGCCCGGCCCGGGCGACCCCGACGGGATCGGGCGGGCGGTCG
>JBKJNA010000032.1:0-28092 GCA_046596195.1 Acidimicrobiales bacterium
CCCGCACCTCCGGGCCCCAGCACACCGGCGCCCTCGCCTCGGGTGGGAAGGCACCCACCGTCTCGTGCCCGCAGGCGCAGCGGCGCCGCTCGGCAACATGGTCGGTTGCGGTTCAGCTCGGCTTCGAGGTGCGCAATGCGATCGCGCAGGGCCTCGATCTCGGCATCCCGTTCGGCCAGCTTCGCCTGCAACTCCGCCAGGCCCGCCTCCAGCTCGGCCATGCGCTCGGCCGTGGCCACGCCGACGGTCTACCCAATGGCGCGCGCCAAGTGGTGGATATCGCGCGCTCCGCGCGCTTCAGGGACCTGACTTGTTACCGGTGAGGATCGAGGCTCAGCCGAACTGGGGGTTCACGAACCTGCGGTAGGGGCAGGTCGAGTCCACCTTGGTGTCGACCAGGCGGTCATCGAAGGACGCCCCGGCCGGGACGACAACCACCGTGTCGCTCTTCTTGTCGGGAGCGGGGTGGAACCGCACGATCACGGGGTTCTGGAAGGTCAGCGGAATACTGCTGGCCACCAAAGCCTTCCGTTGCCCTCCAGCGGTTTCCGCTGGGGCCAGGCCCCCGGCGGCCGAGTCGACGGCGAAGTCGGGCGCATCGATCGTGTCGTACACATCCACCATGAGATCCTGGAGCAGGGTCGAGTTGAGCCGCAGATCGATCGCCCACACGCCCGCTTCGCACGAACTTATGCCGAAGATGTCGATCGGCGCGCTGTCCTTGGCCGACGCGGCAGGGGTGAGGAGGCGAAGGCGACGGCCGTGACCAGGGCGGCGGCGGTTCTGCAGCGGATCATGGTTCCTCGTATCTGTCGTACCTCGCACACATCGGGTCCATCCCTACGCACCGCAGCCCTGGCGTCGAGGCTTGCGGTGCTGCGGTGGTCGTGCGCTACTTCGGCGCGTGCTTCGGGTCGAAGTCCTCGCCCAGCAGGGAGTCGCCCTTCTCGGCGTCCTTCAGGGCGTCCTCAAGCGTTGCACCGGTGCCCTCGGCCACCCGGCCGTCCTCGTTCTGGGCCAGGGTCACCACGCTCTCGTTGCCGGCTCCGTCGAACACCGACATCTGCGGCGGACCTCCGGACTCGGCTGCGAACGGAGCCGAGACCCCTTCGCCCTCGGGCGCCCGATGGCCCCGGTCGCGGAACTTGTTGTCGTCTTCCTCAGACATGTGCAGACCACCTTGTCGGTAGATGTTTGTCCTCGCACTTCCTACCCGGCGCACGCGGCGGGCAATCCTGGCCGGCATGGCTGTGGCGCGGTTTCCCCCGACTGCGGATGGGCAAAGATCCGGCGTGACCTCCGCCGTGCGCCGCGACAGCACTGACCACCGGGGTGCGGGCGACGACGACGATCTGGCCGACAAGGCCGCCGACAGCCCGTGGGTGGAGGGGCTGGCGCGCGCCGGGCTGGTGGCCCGCGGCGTCCTGTACGCGATGATCGGCGCGGTGGCCCTGCAGGTCGCATTCGGGAGCAAGGACAAGCAAGCAGACAAGCAGGGGGCGCTGACAACACTGGCCCGCCAGCCGCTCGGGAAGTTCCTCCTCGTGGCGGTGGCGATCGGGTTCGCCGGCTATGCCCTGTGGCGCTTCCTCGACGCCGTCCTCGACACCGACGGCGAGGGGTCGGACCTGTCGGGTGTGGCCAAGCGGGCGGCCGACTTCGCGCGGGGCCTGCTGTACGTGAGCTTCTTCGTCACCGCCGTCCGCCTCGTCGTGGGGAACAGCGGGCAGGACCAGAGCAAGGAATCCGACCTCACCGCCCGGGTCATGGGCGCACCGCTCGGGCGCCTCGCGGTAGCCGCTGTGGGGCTGGTCATCATCGGCGGTGGCTTCTACAGCGGCTACCGGGCCGTGTCGCAGAAGTACCGCAAGAAGTTGAAGACGGCGGAGATGGGGCCCGCTGCGCGGCGAGCTGTGACGGCGGTGGCGTCGGTTGGTCTCGGCGCCCGCATGGTGGTCTACCTCCTCATCGGCACGTTCCTCCTGAAGGCGGCGATCAGCTACGACGCCGAGCAGGCGGTCGGGGTCGACGGCGCCCTCAAGCGGCTGGCCGACCGGCCTTACGGCCCGTTGCTCCTGGCCGTGGTGGCCGTCGGGCTGTTCGCCTACGGGCTCTACTCGTTCGTTGAGGCCCGCTACCGCAAGGTCATGCAGGGCTGACGGGCTCATCACCGTCGGCGGTGGTCAGCAGCCCGGCCAGGGCCCGGAAGGCGCGGCCCCGATGGGAGACGGCGTTCTTCTCGACCGCCGTCATCTCGGCGAACGTGCGCCCGCCGGCGCCATCTGGGGCGAAGATCGGGTCGTAGCCGAAGCCGCCGGCGCCCGTCGGGGCGGTGGTGATCACGCCGTCCACCACGCCCTCGGCCGCCACCTCCCGGCCGTCGGGAAAGGACACCACGGCCACGGTACGGAACCGTGCCATGCGGTCCGCCCTGCCGTCGAGTGCCAGCAGGAGAGCGGCCACGTTGTCGGCGTAGGTGGCGTCGGGCCCGGCGAAGCGGGCCGAGTACACGCCGGGGGCGCCGCCGAGGGCGGCCACCTCCAGGCCGGTGTCGTCGGCCACCGCCGCCTCGCCGGTGGCGGCCATGATGGCCCGCGCCTTGATGCGGGCGTTGGCCTCCAGCGTGTCGCCGTCCTCGACAACCTCGCCCACCGACGAGGGTCGGGGAACGAGGTCGAAATCGTGCAGCACGGCCGCGATCTCTGTCACCTTGCCGGCGTTGGCCGTGGCCACGACCAGGCGCACCCCGGCGCGCGGGCCTACGGCCGCGGAGGCGGCGGGGCGGCCAGCACGGCCGCCTGCGCCTCCACGATCTCGGCGATCCCGAGCTCGGCCAGGCCGAGCAACTCGTCGAGCTCGGCCCGGCTGAAGGGCGCCCCCTCGGCCGTACCCTGGACCTCTACGAAGCGGCCCGACGCCGTCATCACCACGTTCATGTCGGTCTCGGCGTGCACGTCCTCGGAGTAGTCGAGGTCGAGCAGGGGAACACCGTCGACGACGCCGACCGACACTGCGCCACACGCTTCCAGCAACGGGTTGGGCTTGTTCGGGTTCTTCTGGGTGCGCCGGGTGAAGGCGTCGTGCAGGGCGACGTACGCCCCGCAGATGGAGGCTGTGCGGGTACCGCCGTCGGCCTGGAGGACGTCGCAGTCGAGCACCACCGAGATCTCGCCCATCGCCGTCATGTCGGTGACGGCGCGGAGGCTGCGACCGATGAGGCGCTGGATCTCCTGCGTGCGGCCGGACTGCTTGCCCTTCACCGCCTCCCTGCCGGCCCGGTCGCTGGTGGAACCCGGGAGCATGGAGTACTCGGCCGTGACCCAACCCTTGCCCGTGCCCTTCATCCACCTGGGCACCTGTTCCTCCACCGAGGCGGTGCACAGGACGCGGGTGCGGCCCATGCTGACCAGCACGGAACCGGCGGCAAACTCCGTGTAGTCCCGGTCGAAGGTCACTGGGCGCAGGTCGTCGGGCTTGCGCCCGTAGCTCCGCTCGGTCACGGGTGCAACACCCCTTCGTGCTGTCGCACCGGTGCGTCGCCGATGGATCGACCTCCCGCGTTGCTCATACCGGGTAGGTCTCGTTCGTACGGGCCAGGTCCACGGGACCACCGTAGGCGGCGTCCGCCTCGGCCAGGCTCTCGGTCGGGTCGGTCTCGGGCCAGATGTGGGTGATCACCAACCGGCCGGCTCCCGCTTCCCTCGCAATGGTGCCCGCCTCGGCCGCGCTGAGGTGGATGGGCACCCCCTTGGCCCGCTCGAGATAGGTAGCCTCGCACAGGGCCAGGTCGACCGGACCGCCCAGGGCGGAGAACGACCAACCCGGGCCGGTATCGGCCGAATAGGCGAGCGACCGCCCGTCCCCGTCGAAGCGCACGGCCAGCGTCTCCGGTGGATGCTCGGTGCGGGCGAATCGAACGGTGAGGCCACCGATGCCGATCTCGTCACCGTCGCCCACGACCCGCCAGTCGAAGGCCGGGGCGGCGTCGCCGGACAGTTTGCCTTCCAGCCCGGCCGGCGCGTAGACAGGGACGCCGCTGCGGTGCATCCCCCAGGTGCAGGCGACCCGGTAGCCCTCGATGTCGCTCCAGTGATCAGGGTGCTCGTGGCTGAGCACGATGGCATCGACGTCGGCCAGCCCCACGTGGCGCTGGAGGTTGGCCATCGTGCCGGACCCGGCGTCGAGCCACACCGTCGTGCCGGCGCCCCGGACGAGGTAGCCGCTGCACGCTGCGCCCGGGCCCGGGTAGCTGCCGCTGCAGCCGAGCACCGTCAGGTCGACGGCCATGTCCACGCCTCCACGTCGTCGAGTTCGGGGCCCAGCAGGCGGCTCCCGAGCCGGCGGAACAGCTCCACGTCGCCGGACGACACGAAGCGATGGGCGCCCTTGCCGCCGCTGCGGCGCACCAGGCCGGTGTCGTCGAGGAGGGACCGCACCTCGAAGGCGGTCTCCTCGGCCGACGACACGAGCACCACCTCCCGGCCCATCACATCGCCGATGGTGCGGGCCAGGAACGGGTAGTGGGTGCAACCGAGGAGCACGGTGTCGACCCCGGCCTCCCGCAGGGGCGCCAGCAGGCGCCGGGCCAGCACGTGCACCTGCTCACTGTCGGTCTCCCCCCGCTCCACGAACTCGACGAACCCCGGGCAGGCATAGCACGACAGCACCACGCCGCTGCGCTGGCTGACGGCCGACCGCTGGTAGGCGCCCGAGCCGATGGTGCCCACCGTGCCGATCACCCCGACCCGGCGGTTGCGGGTGACCGCCACCGCCGCCCGCAGGCCGGGGTCGATGACGCCGACCAAGGGGATATCGTGCTCGAAGCGCAGCAGCTCGAGGGCGGCGGCGGCGGCCGTGTTGCATGCGACCACCACCATCTTCACGTCGTGACGCTCGACGAGCATCGACGTCACCTGGCGGGCGAACTCCCGCACCTCGTCGAGGGGGCGGGGGCCGTAGGGGTAGCGGCCGGTGTCGCCGAAGTAGACGAGGTCCTCCTCGGGCAGGAGGTCGATGAGGGCGCGGGCGACGGTGAGGCCGCCGAAGCCGCTGTCGAAGATGCCGATCGGCCGGTCGTCCACTGCCCGCTAGAAGTACATGGTGCGCTTGGCCCGCTCGACGACCTCGTCGAGGTCGTCGGTCCACGCGCCGGTGGACAGGTACTTCCAGCCTCCGTCTGGGAGTACGACGACGATCACGGCATTGTCGACCGCCTCCGCGCACTGGTGGGCACCCGCCACGACCGCCCCCGACGAGATGCCGGCGAACACGCCCACGTCGATCAGGCGGCGGGTCCACTCCAGCGACTCCCTCGGCCGCACGATCTTCTTGCGGTCCAGCAGCTCGGAGCCGTTGTAGTCGTCGAAGATCGGGGGCACGAAGCCCTCGTCGAAGTTCTTGAGCCCGTCGACCATCTCGCCCGCCGGCGGCTCGATGGCCCAGACCTGCACGTCGGGGTTCTGCTGCTTGAGGAACGTGCCGACGCCGATCAGCGTGCCGCTCGTGCCCAGGCCGGCCACCAGGTGGGTGACCTCCGGGCAGTCCCGCCAGATCTCGGGGCCGGTGCCCTCCAAGTGGGCCAACACGTTGGCGTGGTTGCCGTACTGGAAGGGGAACCACCAGTCGTCGTGCGCTGCGGCAAGGTCCTGCGCCCTGCGCATGGCGCCGTTGGAGCCCTCCGATCCGGGCGACGGGATGATCTCGGCGCCCCAGATCCGGAGGAGCTGCTTGCGCTCCTCGGACACGTTTTCGGGCAGCACGACCTTCAGGGTGTAGCCCCGCACCTTGGCGATCATGGCCAGGCCGATGCCGGTGTTGCCGGACGACGATTCCACGATCACCTGGCCGGTGTCGGGCACGAGCGTGCCAGCCTTCTCGGCCGTCTGCACCATCGACAGCGCCACCCGGTCCTTCACCGAACCGCCCGGGTTCTGGGCCTCGAGCTTGGCCAGGATGCGCGTGGTGGGGTTGGGGCTGAGCTGGGAGATGTCGACCAGCGGCGTGTTGCCGATGAGGTCGAGGATGCTGGCGTAGTGAGCCACGGCCGGTGGGGTCAGCCCCCGGCGACGGCGGGCAGGATCGAGATCACGTCGCCGTCGGCCACCTTGGTGGCGAGCTTGTCGAGGTACCGAACGTCGTCGTCGTTGCGGTACACGTTCACGAACTTGTGGAGGGCACCGTCCTCGGTGACGACCTGGCCGGCAAGGTTGGGGAACTGGCGCACCAGGTCGCCGAACACGTCCTCCAGCGTCTCGCCATTTGCCTTCACCGAGGCCTGGCCGCCGGCGTGCTGGCGCAACACGGTGGGCAGGCGCACTTCGACGGGCACGGGCCCTCCCTCTCGGACGACGGTGACGACACGGCGGCCCAACGCCGCCTCCCGCGATCCTATCGGTGGAGGCTCCCTTTCACGACACCTCGACTTCCTCCTCGTCGATGGTGCCGTCCACGATCCGGAACGACCGCACCACTGGGTCGGCGTACTTCAGCGACACCAGCACGTAGTGCCACCCGGGGTCCGGTGCCTGGGCCACGTCGGTGGGCGACGGGTAGGCGTCGGTGTGGGTGTGGGAGTGGAACACCCCGATCAGATCCAGGCCGCGCTGCTCGGCGTCCCGGTCGGCCTTGAGGTGTTCGAGGGGGTCGACGGTGTAGAGCCTGGCCGAGGCGGCCAGGTTGCGGGTCGGGTAGAGCACGGTGGCGTCGGCCGGATCGGGGCTGCCGCCGAGCAGGCCGCATGCCTCCTCGGGGAGCCCAGCGAGGCAGTGGTCCACCATCTGGCGGCGGACGTCGGCGGTGAGACGCAACATTTCGTTCGGAAGCGTAGGGGCAGCTTGTATCGTCGACCGGCCATGTCGCCCAAGACCAAGAAGGAGCCGAAGGGCCCCCGCCCCGTCGCCCAGAACAAGCGGGCGCGCCACGACTACGACATCCTCGAGACGTTCGAGTGCGGCCTCGCCCTCCAGGGCAGCGAGGTGAAGTCGATCCGAGACGGCAAGGTGCAGCTGCGAGACGCCTTCGCCCGGGTCGACGGCCCCGACGTGTGGCTGCTCGGCGTGCACGTGTCCCCCTACGCGCAGGCCACCGGCTTCGGCAGCCACGACCCCGACCGTCCGCGCAAGCTCCTGCTGCACCGGCGGGAGATCGAGGGGCTACGGGCCCGCACCCAGCAGGACGGGCTGGCGCTGGTCCCGCTGTCCATCTACTTCAAGGAGGGCCGGGCCAAGCTCGAACTGGCGCTGGCCAAGGGCCGCAAGACCTACGACAAGCGCCACGCCATCGCCACCCGCGACGCCGACCGGGAGATGGCCCGGTCGATCGCCCGGGGCCGCCGGGGGGAATAGGGCTGCCCTTCGAGCGGTAGCATGGGGTTGACCACAAGGGGGTGAAGGGCTTCGACTTCGGAAGTCGAGGCAGGAGAAGCGAGCCGTGGTCTCCGGAGCCACGTTAAAGAGCCGGAACACAAACACAAATGCCAAGCCCAACAGCTTCGCAGTCGCTGCCTAAACCACAGCGACCGTCGGTCCGGTCCCAGCCCTGCGGATCGGAATGCCGGCGTCATCAAGTAGGGCTTACCTAGCGGCTTCGTCAACGGGCCACCAGGGACACCTCAGTTGACTGGGGCCCCTCGCCGAGTGCCGGTGACGACGAGGGGCCCGAGATCTTCCACCGGCTGCGCTCGGAGAAGTCCTGCTGAGAAACTGAAGGACGCGGGTTCGATTCCCGCCACCTCCACGAAGGGGTTCCAGCCGAATCACGCTGGAGCCGCTAGCGGAAGAAACCGGGCAGATGGTCGTCCTCCGGTGGACGACCCATCTGCTCGTCAGGCCCCCGGCAGCCCCTCGGCGCGCTGGGTAGTGTCGAGCACCGGCTGGCTGGAGCGGTGGATGGTCAGACGATTACTTCAGCAGCCACCCCGCGGGATGTCACGAGAGCACGCTCACGACATTTCCGCTTATCTGGATCTTGACCGCCGCCTCGTTGTTGGCCTCGTTGGTTTCGAGGATATTCCCGGCGTAGTCGGCGGTCGAGACGAGCCAATAGACACCGTCGGCCAGACCCGACACGTCGACCCACTGACCGTCGAGGTGAGAACCGTAGGTGTCGGCCCACCCGACAGACAGCCCGGTGGTGTCCTCACGACCACACAGGAGGTACCGCTGCGCCTCCGCGTGCTCGATGGTGCTGCTGACCCGGTCGGTGTCGATGACGCAGAAGGTTGTCTTCTCGCTCACCCGGTTCAGGCTCTGACCTGGTGAGCCGTCCGAACCCACGGCGCGTAGGTCGTAGCGGGCGAACTTCTCGAAGTGCCAGTGGTTGTGGGCGGTGTGGAACTGCGAGGTGCCGGCGAGGCGCTCCCGGACCTTGATCCACCGTCCGGTGGCGTCATGGGTGTAGATCCCTTGATAGACGCGGCTCGTGCCTGAGTTTCCGAGGAGCAGAGCGAGTACAGCGGGGTTCTGTGGACGCAACTCCAGCCGGCCGTCGCCGAGGTTGGCGACGGTGTTGGAGAACCGCAGCAGCTTCCTGCCGCTCGACGTGTCGATCCTGAGCTCTGACGGTTTCAGCGTCTGCAGGTCTGGGAGGTGCTCCACAAGGGCAGTCCGCGCCTCCACCTTCGACGACGTCACCGCCATCGACGACACCAACGCAAGAGCAGTGAGCAGCCGTACCCGATGTTTCACGTGCCGTTCCTCCTGATAACGACGGGTGGCCGGGCCGGTGAAGGCCCGGCCACCAGTCATTGGCTGATTCGGTCTATGGGTCGCAGACGACGATGTTCAGGGGCACGTCGGCCTCTGTTCCGGCCGGGAGCAGCTGGAGCTTGTCCGTCGTGACGGTCAAGGGCTTTCCGTCCTTGCTGATGCCCTGCACCTGGACGAAGACGCCACCACCGTTCACCGAGGCGCCCACGTGGATGTTGCCTGTCACGCTCGCGCCGATCGGGCAGAGCGGGTTGCTCGTGTCGACAGTGGCGGTGATGACGACGTCGGCCGCGGCGCCGACCTGCACGCAGACCTTGACCTCACCGCTGACGAATGCGCCGGTATTGATGGTATGCGGCTTGCCGCCGATGGTGACCGTGACCGTCGGGGTGGACTTTGCCAGGACGAGGACGGACTTGCACACCGTCTTCTGGTCGACTTGGAGGGTTCCGACCACCGACGCCGTAAGTCCGCTCGTTCCCGGCGGGTCCGTGGCGAAGCCGGGGGCTGCGCCCATGGCTAGGGCGCTGGCGCACAGGACGCCGACTGACAGCGCCCGCTTTCTCATCGTTCGTTTCGAAGACATACACATTCCCTTCGTAAGTGGCTGAAGTATCAGGTTCTGCTGGTAGTGAGCGAAGCCGGACATATTGCCCCAAATGTATGAGTCGTTGTTAAGTCGACATTTGGACAATCTGCCCCAAGATCGTGCCATTTCCTCGCCGAGGTTCGATCGTAGAATGCCCCACCGATCCTTGAATAGGGCCTTTGGTCCCGCGATCCGCTGGTTCGATTCGATTCCCGCCACCTCCACGAACGGACCAGGTGCTTTGGTCGGTGGATCGTCGCGAACTTGGCAGCGATTCGCCGACCAGAACCGCGTCCGGGATCGGCTCGGACTCCCTCGCAGCAGGGACTGTGCGAACGTTACCCATGTGCCGCAGCATCGTGACCCTGCGTGGTGAGGACGAGGCGACCGACGAGGAGGTGGAGACGGCCGCCCTGCAGTTCGTGCGCAAGGTGAGCGGCCACCGCACGCCGTCGAAAGCCAACCAGGACGTGTTCGAGCGGGCAGTGGCGGAGATCACCGACGCCACCCGCCGGCTCCTCGACCAACTGATCACGCCCCCGGGCGCCCGGGCACCGGCCATGGCCCGCAGTCGGGTAGTGGCCCGGGAGAAGCGCGCCCAGGAGAGCGAAACGGCCAAGCAGGTCTGATCCGCCCGGGTTGGACGGCAGAACCGCGCCGGATCGCTCCGGACCGCTCAAATGTGGTCGGGAGCCCGCCGATAGGGAGGGCGATGAGAAGGCACAACGCGTTCCCCAGGCCGGGCGACCGCATTCGCTTGGCAATCCCGCTCCCGACCGATACCGAGGACCCGCACGCCCGTTACGGCACGGTGCTCGAGCGCTCGTGCGGCCGGTCAAATGCCCTGCGGATCCGATGGGACCGCGAGGGCGCAGCCGCCTTGGCCGTCGACGGCGGCGCCGAGGCGTGGCTGGCTGACGCCGGCTGGTACTGGGACAAGGCCCACCTCGAGGTCGTAGACGCCCACGACCACGCCGCCCCGGCACCCGCACAGCACGCGCCGGCGACCGAGGAGGAGACGTGGCTGTCCGCCACGCCCGCCGGCAGTCCCACGGGTGCCGTGGACGGTTCGCTCGACGCCGTCGCCGAGTGGGAGGCCGCCCTGGCCTCCGAGATCGGCGGAGAGGCGGACGCGGGCTGGGAGGAGCTCCTTGCCAACGCGCTGGGAAATGGCGCCCCCGTGGCGCAGCCCCGCGTCGCCAGCCCTGCTCTTCCCGCTCCGGCGTCGTCGCCTGCAGCGGTCGCCGCGCAAACGCCGGACGCGACCCCCGTGGGACACCGCCAGGCGCCCCAGCCGGCGTTGCACCACAAGGACATCCGCAAGCGCACCCCGTCCGACACCCGTGTGGTGAGGGAGGAGCCCGAGCAGGCGTCGGCCGCCGCCCCCGTCCAGGCCTGGAAAGGCGACGACATCCTCCCGACCCGCCGGGCCGGCGGAAAGCGCTGGGGTCGGCGCTGACCTGAGTCGGTCGTAGGTGCCCACGGCCGGGTGCGCCCCGGCCGTTCGGCGCGTCGCGGGCGCGTGACAACGCCTCCCACACTTTCCGTGCCGAAGACGACATCGGTCCCGATGTCGTTTCCGACGCCAGATCGGTGTCGGCGGCAGGCGGGACGGTCCTCCAGCTGGAGGGCTAGCTCGCTAGTGAGCGGCGCCGGCCAGCACGTGCTCGACGAGGGAGACGAGAGTCTCCTTCACCGAGGCCCGCTCGCGGGCGTCGCAGAACACGATGGGCACGCCTTCGCTGAGGACCAGTGCCTCACGCACGGCGGCCTCGCGATGGGCGGCCACGCCGTTGAACCGGTTGACGGCCACGATGAACGGCACCCCGCAGTTCTCGAAGTAGTCGACGGCCGGGAAGCAGTCGGTGACCCGCCTGGTGTCGACCAGCACCACGGCGCCGATGGCGCCCGTCACCAGGTCGTCCCACATGAACCAGAAGCGGGTCTGGCCAGGCGTGCCGAAGAGGTACAGCCGCAGGTCGGCGGCCAGCGTGATGCGGCCGAAGTCCATGGCCACCGTGGTGGTCGTCTTCTTCACTGCCTGGCCGGCGTCGTCGATGTCGGTGCTGGCGTCGGTCATCGCCGCCTCGGTGGTGAGCGGCTGGATCTCGGAGACGGCGCCGACGAAGGTCGTCTTGCCGACGGCGAAGCCGCCGGCCACGACGATCTTGACCGGCATCGGGGCGCCGGACCCGTTCGGCGAAGCGTCAGAGCGCTCGAATGCCATGAAGGACCCTTTCCAGGAGTACAACGTCAGGACGGCCAGTTCGAGGCTGGCTCACCTGGACCAGCCCGTCATCGGCCATGTCGCCGACGAGCACGCGGGCAATGCCCAGGGGAACTTCGAGGAGCGCCGAGATCTCGGCCACCGAGACCGGGGTCTCGGACATCTCGGCAATGCGCCGGCGCTCGAGGACGAGCCTCTTGCGGGCGGCGCCTTCGGCGCAGCAGACCACCAACGCCTCCATGGCGAGGTTGGTCGTGCGCGACCGGGTGCGACCGCCCGTGATGGCATAGGGCCGGACGAGCCGGCCGGAGCTGCTCATGTCGACGGCCAGATCATCCGGGGAGCGCCCGCTGGAGCTCAGCCCGGAGGCCCGGGGTGAGCATGGCACCGGCCCGGCGGACGAACAGGGCCATCTCGTATCCCACCAGCCCGATGTCGCACTCAGATGACGCCCGGATGGCGAAACAGCTGCCGTCGCTGATCGAGGTCACGAGCAGGAAGCCGTGCTCCATCTCGACGATGATCTCGTTTACCTTGCCGCCACCGAGGGAACCGACGGCGCCATAGGCCAGACCGGTGAGCCCGGAAGCCACGGCGGCGAAGCGGTCGGCGTCGGACCGGTCGAGCCCGGGCGACAAGGCCAGCAGCAGCCCGTCGGAGGACACCACCACGGCCTCTTGGATGCCGGGCACCTTCCGTACGAAGGTGGTCACCATCCAGTCGATGTTCCGGGAACCTTCTGCGTCGCTCATGGCTGCTCCTGGGGCGTTGTGGTCCGCTGGTCGTCACTCGGGCCGTCGGCCCTTCCTCGCTGCACACCGGAGCGGTAGCTCGAAAGCAGGCTCCGGACCTCGTCGGGAAGACGCTCGACGACGGGTGCGTCGCCACCGGTCTTGGGCGCTCGCTTGGCGCCGCCGCCGGTGTCCTTCGGCAGCGAGGCCTTCGGTATCCGTCGGACCAGTCCGGCGGCCGTTGCCCGCTCGAGGTGGCGGCGGTACTCGTCCTCCTTGGCCTCCACGGACGGCTCGGTCGCTCGTTGCGGCGCAGCGCCGGCGAGTGACCGGGAGGGGGTTGCGGCGAACCGGGCCGGGCGCACCGACGGCGTGGGCCGGATCGACGTCGGGGGCCCGGGGGCCGGGGCCGTCTCAGGAACGGGGGGCGTCGCGGCGGCCACGACGGGCTCGTGCACCGGCCCCGCAGCCTGCGCGGGTGGGGCGTACGGCTGGGTGGGCGGCGGCGGTGGGTACTGCGGCTCGCGCACCGGCGGCGGCGCGGCGGCCACGAACTGCGCAGGTGCCTGAGGAGCCGGAGGCGCAGGGGCCACGACGGGCTCGTGTACTGCTGGTGCGCCGGCGGCCGCGACCGGCTCGGCGACGGGCGCCGGGCGGCGCGGTCGCACGGGCAGCGCCGGCACGTCGGTCACCCCGGCCTGCTGCCGTGCCGGCGGGGCGGCGGGCTGCACGGTTTCGGCGACACGCACGGGGGCGGCATGGACGGCCGGCTCCCACATCGGCGCAGGAGCGGACCCGAGCACCGGATCGGCGGCGACGGGCACCGGATCGGCGGCGACCGGTGTACGCATGGGCTCAGGCTCGGCAGCGACCTCGGCCACGCCCGGAGCGGCCACCGGCACCGGCTCGACGACGACCGGTCCGGCGTCGGCGGCGTCCGGTGCGGGCAGAGGCTCCTCGGCCACGGCCGCGGGCCATGCCGGCTCGGAGGCCATGAAGGCGGCGGGCTCCCGCACGGGTAGCTCGGGCTCCACCGGCGCGACCGGTTCGGCGGCGGCGGTGCCCGCCATGGCGGGCGTCGACCAGTCGTCGGCCCGTGCCTCGTCGGCAACCGAGTCCGCAGGCCACGAGTGCTCGGCAGCCGGCCATGACTGCTCGGTGGCAGCGGGCGACCATGACTGCTCGGCGGCAGGCCACTCCACATCGGCGGCGGGCCAGGCCGGCTCGGCCGGCGCCGGGGCGTCGGTCCAGTGGGACTCCGCGTCGGCAGCGCGCCACTCGCCCTCGTCCGGCATCGCATCGAGCCAGTGCGACCCGGGCTCGGGCTCCACCGCTGCGGGCGGCTCGGCCCGGTGAGGCTCCGGTAGCTGGGTGATGGTCGCTTCGCCTGCCTGCTGCGAGCCGGGCACCGGGCGGGGCCCACGCTTGCGCTGCGAGCTGATGCGGGCCCGCTTCTCCTGCCGCGCGAGGGCGAAGGGAAGGGCGCGGGCGCTACCGGCGGTGATCTCGTCGAGCCCGATGGTGTCGTCTGCGGCCACCATGAGGGTGGGCGGCACGAGCACCTTGGCGACGATGCCTCCGGTGCCTGCCGAGGCCAGGCGCACCACAATGCCCAAGCGACGGGCCAGGCGGCCGGCGACGACCAGGCCGAGCGAACGGGCCACGGTCGCCTCGGCGAGGGGCGGGCCGGTGAGGATGTGGTTGGCCTCGGCCAACGCGTCCTCGGCCATGCCGATGCCGCGGTCCTCGATGGTGACGGCGTAGCCGCCGGCGGCAGGCGTGCCGCTCACTTCGACCCGGGTGTCGGGGGGCGACCAGCGGGTTGCGTTCTCGAGCAGCTCGGACAGGAGGTGGGCGGCGTCGGCGGCGACGTTGCCGAGCATGGCTGCGTTGTCGTCGAGCAGTAGGTCCACGCGTCCGATGTCCTCCACCTCAGCCATGCCGGCCCGGATGACGTCGGACATGGCGAGGGGCCGCTCCCAGCTCCGTGCCGACGCGGCGCCGGCCAGGGTGAGGAGGCTCTCGGCGTTGCGGCGGACGCGGGTTGCGAGCTGGTCGAGACGGAAGAGGTTCTCGAGCGTTTCCGGGTCCTGCTCCTCGGCCTCCAGGCCGTCGAGGAACTCGATCTGATGGTCGACCAGGCCCTGCATGCGGCGGGCCAGGTTGACGAAGACCTCGACCGTGCCCTTCTCGGCGACCGTCTTGTTCAGGAGGGCGGCCTGGCCGACGGCGAGACGCGCGGCTGCCCCCTGGAACTCGTCGAACGCCTGGGCCACGCTACCGATCTCCCCGCCCGCCGGGAGGCCGACGGGGGTCAGGGCCAGGTCCTTGTCGCCGCCCCCGGGGCGGCGCAGCGCCTCCACCAGGTTCTGCAGGTGGGACGCCCGCTCGGCCGCGTCACCCAGCTGGGCCAGAGGCGCAGTAATGGAGCGGGCCACCGATATCGCCAGTGCCAGGGCGGCGACGACTCCCACCCCTGCCACGGCCGTGGCGAGCATGGCTCTGGAGGCAGGGGCTCCTGATCGCAGCAGGAGCGTCGCCGCCGCCAGGGCCACTGCCGGAACGGCTGCCACCACGAGCAGCCGGGTTCGGATTGTCATTCTGGAAAGCACGTACCGCCCTCCACGCGCCGGGCCAATCAGGGTCATGGGAGCCCGGTCAGAAAGTCTTTCGACCTGTCAAGGCCCGGGCGTTAGCCCGATGTCATCATTGAGAGCGGCAGTTCGGCGTTACCCTGCTTATGTGAGCGGTTTGGACGACCTCCTCGGCCGCCTCGAGGACCTGTTGCAGCGGGTTGAGGGCCTGGACGGCGATTCGAAGGAACTCGCCTTCGAGCTGCTCGACGGTGTCGACACACTGCACCGGATGGCCTTGCGACGCCTCGCCGATCAGCTCGGCGACGCCACGGTGCAGGACCTCGCCGGCGCCGACCCGGCCGTGGCCTGGCTGTTCGAGGCCTACGGCATCGGTGTCGACGAGATGGCCCTGGCCGACGCCGCCGTCGACACTGTGCGCGGCTACATCCACTCCCACGGCGGCGAAGTGACGGTGCTAGGCGCCGTGGACGGCGTGGTGCGATTGCGCATGTCGGGCGCCTGCTCGGGCTGCACGGCTTCCGCTCAGACCCTGCGCACGTCGATCGACGGGGCGCTGCAGGACGGACTGCCCGGCTTCCTGCGCAGCGAAGTGGAGGACGACGACGCCGCCGCGCCGCACCCGCCGCCGGTCGGCCCTGTCCCCATGCTGTTGCGCCAACGGCCAGCGTGACGGCCGCAACCGTCGCCTGTTCGGCACTATGAACGACAGCGGCGCGGTCGACGAGTTGCGGGCGCGCCTCGACCGCTACCCCCCGGACCAGTACCCGGTGCAGCACGCCACCGCCCGCTTCCACCTCGGTGTGGCCCTGGCCGGCGCAAGCAGGCTGGACGAAGCCGAGGAGTCGCTCGTCCTGGCCTGCGGGCTGTTCCGGCCCGATCAGCTGCCCACCGAGCACGCCAAGGCGGCGAACGCCCTCGGCGCTGTGCAGCGGATGTCCGGTCGCCACGAGGACGCGGCGGCGTCGTTCCGAACGGCCGCCCACCTCTTTGCCGGCGCCGCGCTGCCCCTGGAGGAGGGCGCCGCCCAGTTCAACCTCGGCCTGGTCGAGCGGGAGCGGGGAGGTGGCGGCGCCATGGCCGCATTCGAGCGGGCACGGTCCCTCCTCGACCCCGTGCGCGTGCCGGGCCAGGCGGCAGCGGCGGCCAGGGAGCTCGGCGCCGCCCTCATCGAGGCGGGCCGTGCGGACGAAGCGGTCGCGCCGCTCGAGGCCGCCGTCGACCTGGCCGCGAAAGCGGACGACCGGGCCGGTCTCGGGGGGGCGGCCAACGCCCTGGGCCTCGCCCACCTGGCTGCCGGCAGGCCGGAAGAGGCGGCGCTTGCCCTGGAGCAGGCGGCGGCCGCCAATCCCCGCAGCGTGCGGCCTGATGCCTACGCCATGGCCAAGGCCAACCTGGCCCTCGCTCTGGAGGCGGCGGGCCGCCTGCCCCGGGCCCGCCTGGCTGCCCTGCAGGCCGCCGGCGCCCCGTCGGTACCCGGGCCGGTCAAGGCGCAGGCCGATGCCGTCTTGGTCCGGGTAGGGGCCGATCCTGGCGCCGTGTGGGCGGTGCTGGACGAGGAGCCGCAGGAACGTTGGGCGGCCGTCGTGCGCGAGGAGATCCTCCGTTGGGAGGCCGGCGGCGAGACCGGGCGACAGGGCGAGTGCGCGGCCTGGATCACCGGCCAGCTCGACCGGTCCGGAGGTGCCGAGGATCTGGCCGAGGCCTACCTCGCCGCCCTGGTCGAGCTCCCACCGGCGGCGCTCCACGTGATGGTGCACAGCACCATGTCCGCCCTGGGCCACTGCGACGCCGAGAGACAGCGGCGGTTCATCGGCCAGTGCTCGCGGGCGCTGGCCCGCTTCCCGGTACCCCAGTGGATGCGCCTGAAGGACATCTTCACGGCTGCCGCGACGGACGCCGGTCTGGCCGCAACCAACTGGTAGATCGTTCTCCGGTCATCTCAGCTCGCACAGCGCGCTCGAATGACCGCAGAATCCCCGGCGCAGGTGCCTATTAGGTTCCGGCCTCCGCCTCGAAGACCTTGTCGAGCTCCTCGAGGAAGGCCCACCAAAGGGCCCAGTCGAGGGTGTCCATGCCGACGCCCGTCTCGCCGGCGTCGAGCTGGCGGCGGAGGCGCTCGCGCTGGACGAACGTGCGGCCCCACCGTCCCTCGTCGCCGAGCACGCGGATGGTCTCCAGCAGCTCCAGCAGGGTCGCGGCCGCGGCCGAATCGGCCAGGCGGTCGGCCTCGGCCGTGCACCGCTGGTGGATCTGCTCGGCCAGCTCGAGCAGCGGCGCCCGGCGGATCTCGGCCCGCACCAGGTCGAGGACCTGGTCGAGCACGTCCATGACCTCCGGCGACAGGTGGTCGCACAGCTCCACCGATACCGGCTCCACCTCGATGGTCACCGTCCGCCCGGGCAGCACACCGAGGCCGGCTGCCACCTCGACCACGAGGTCGATCGACACATACCCGGTCACCGCGTCGCCGACGGCCAGCTGCATGTCGGCGGGGTCGAAGGCCGAGCCGTCGACGCGGCGCCGCGACACGCCGGCCGGCGTCCGCCCCCGCACGATCCCGCCGATCAGCACCAGGTGGGCGGGTTTCAGCTCCTGGATCCGCTGCGCCACCGCAACGGCGCCGTAGTGGAAGTCCTCCACCAGCACATGCCCGCCCAGAGCCTCCAACTGGAGACGTTCCACCGCCACCCGGCCGAGGTCCAGGTCGCCCTGGAACAACTCACCCACGCCTCCGATCAGGACGAGGGGCGAGCCGCCCTCAGTCGGCACTGCAGGAACAGGTGGTCACCTCGCGCAGCACCGTGCCCTTGCCGGTGTCGACGTGGGTGGTGCACGGCATGCATGGGTCGAAGCTGCGCACCGTGCGGAGCATGTCGATCGACGTGAATCGCGACGGGTCGGACAGGTCCTCGATGATGGGCGTGTTCATCACGGCCTCCTCGTAGGGACCGGGCTGGCCCCACGGGTCGCGCGGCGAGGCGTTGATGGTGGACGGCGTGCAGATCTGGTAGTTCGTGATCTTGCCTTTGTCCATCACCATGTGGTGGGTAAGCCACCCCCGACCGGCGCCCCACCAGCCCACGCTGCGGCGCTCGTCCTTGGGCATATGGCGCTCGATCTCCTCGGGGGTGAAGGCGGCGACGCGCTTCTGGCCGGTGCTGTAGAGACGGTAGGCCTCCAGCAGGCTGGCCAGCCCGACGAGCTGTGAGAACACGTAGTGGTAGGCCCGGCCCCGGTTGCGCTCAAGGGCGTTCCACACCTCGGGCACGTACCACTCCACCTCCGTCTCGGGCGTCATGCCCTTGGGGATCAGCATGCGCAGCGAACGGCCCGTCGGCTCGATGAAGTCGTTGGCCGGCTGGAGCTGCGCCATGGCGGTGGTGAACAGCCGGGCGTAGGCGCCCGCTTCCACAACCTTGCGGTCCCAGCGGGGCGTACATGCCCAGGTGTAGCGGTCCTTGAAATCCTTGGCCCCCGGCTTGGGGAGGGTCTCCTTGTTCCACGGGTGGTACGGGCTGATGGGGTTGCCGGCCGGGTCGGTCTTCCAGCGGTCCCCTTCCCACTCCTCGTAATAGGCGTGGCTGACGAACTCCTCCCAGCCCATGTTGATGTCGGTGAGCTTGGTGGTGACCAGCTGGCCGTCGATGATGACGCCCGGCGTCGACCAGCGCTTGCGGCCCCAGTCGTCGCAGTTGGCGTACGTGGCGTCGTAGGCGTTGGCGTCGTCCCAGTAGCCCGGGTCGATCAGGTTCATCGGGCGGGCGCCGACATCGCGGTAGCGGTCGTCGCAGTCGTAGAAGAACTCGGGGATGTCGTTCCACACGGCCAGCATGCGCTGGGCGTAGTCGAACACCTGGGACAGCAGCGAGTGGTACTCGTTCAGCGTCTGCATCGTCACCGTCGACGACACGCCGCCGGGCACCACCGTCTGTGGGTGCGGGTACTTGCCCGCCAGCACCACGAACATCTGGCGGGACAGACGGGTGAACTCCAGGCCCTCCCGGTACAGGGTGCCAGTGAGTGGGTTCAGCGCCGTCATCAGCTCCGCCATGGTGCGGAATCCGTGATGGTCCACGCCAGGGCACAGCCACTTCTCGGCCTTCGGCCACAGCTCCGGATTCACCGTGCGCACGACTGACTCGGAGTAGTCCGGTCCGGCCAGCAGGTACAGGTGAAGCGGGTTGTCGTAACCCATCTCCGCCGATTCCTGCATGTTGCGGATGACGGTGCCCATCGGCGGCGGCGCCACGCCCATCGCCATCTCGATCGCATAGGCGGCGGCGTGGGCATGGACCCCGCCGCATACGCCGCAGGCGCGGGACGACACGAAGATGGCGTCCCGCGGGTCGCGGCCCTTCAAAATCATCTCGTAGCCCCGGAAGAGCTTGGCCTGCACGTGGGCGTCGAGGTGCTTACCGGCCATGAGGTCGGCGGACACGTGCACGGCGAGGGCGCCGGCCACGCGGGTGACCGGGTCCATGTTGAGTTCCTTGACGTGCCCGTTCATGGCCAGCAAACGGCCGATCTGGGCCTCACGGTCAGCGTCGGTCTGGGTCACCATGGGGCTGGCCGTCTTCAGCGAGAACGGCTCGCTCCCCTGGTCGGTGAGCCTGGCACGGCCCTTCTCGTCGAACTCGATGGGCAGATTGTTGAAGCACATGGGGCTACTTGCTCCTCCCGGCGGGGGCGGGCTGGCTCGGTCGACGCAGGCGGCTGTAGAAGCGCTCCCCCGTCTTGTGATGGTCGGCGTGCTCGACGCTGGTGGAGGCCCACTCGCCATGGAGGGTGGGCAGGTTGCCGAGGCGTCCCTCGCTGTAGCGGCGCATGGGCTTCAGCACGCCCTTGCGCATACGGGTGGACGCGTGGTTCTTCACGTCGGCCGGAGGCGGGGCGTGGAACGGGGTGAAGGCGTCGGGGAAGCCCGGCATGGTGCAGCCGATACAGGCGCCGCCGGTGTTCATGCAGCCTCCGACGCCGTTGATGGCGCCCCGGGAGTTGATATTGCACTCGACGACGGGGCCCCAGCAGCCAAGCTCGACCAGGCAGTCCTTGTCGCCGAACTCCTGGGCGAACACCTCCTCGTCGTATGAGGCGGCCCGCCCGCACTGGTGGTGCACGGTCTCGCCGTACAACCAGGCCGGCCGGCCGAGGTCGTCAAATTCGGGCAGCGGCCCGAAGCCCTGCAGGAAGTACAGGAGGGCGGCGGCCGTCTCGGTGAAGTTGTCGCCCACCGGGGCGCACCCCGGGATGTTCACGACCGGTAGGCCGGCGGCGCTGCGGTAGCCGACACCGAGGAAGTCGACGACGCCCATGGCGCCCATGGGGTTGCCGGCGGCGGCAGGGATGCCGCCCCACGTGGCGCACGTGCCGATGGCGATCGTCGCGGCTGCGTCGCCGGCCAGGCGGGCCACCCACTCCGACGCGGACACGTCGCGGAGCGCTCCGTCGACGCCCCACGGCTCCTCGCCCTGCCCACACCAGTAGCCGCCGTTGCTCAGGGCCGCGATCTCGTCGCAGATGGATCCTTCGACAACCACCACGTACGGGCACCCGAGCTTGCCCTGAAGGGCCAGCTCCTGTGCCCGCAGGAATGCGGGCCCTGACTCGAGGTTCACCACTGGGTGGTGCAGGATCACGCGGGGCAGCCCGGGGTGGGCTCCCATGAGGAGGCTCTCGATCGACGGGGAACGGGCACCTGTCACCGACACCGTGCAGCCATCGCAGCTGGCGCCGGCGAACCAGAACACGTGCACCTTCTCGAGCGGACCGAGGCGGCTGTTGCGGCCGGCCGCGGCGTGCGGCTCGAGCAGTTCCTCCATAGAGGCCCGCGCCGGCATGCCGAAGTCGCCCATGCTCGCAGGGTCGTGGAACTGCGAAACGGGCCCGAGCTTGCGAAGGAGGCGGCCAGCCGGGGTTCCTGGGGCAGGTTTGGCCACGGTGCACCTTTCTCGCGGAGCCTGTTGACAGAGGAGGCGCCGGTCCTGCCCCTCCATCGGCGTCCGCCCGCCCACGCGCAAGCACCAAGCAGGGGCTTACCGAAATCTCGCCCGCGCGGGCTATGCGCGACCCCCCGTTCGGACTACGCGACGGGGCCGCCGGGCGCCCGCCGGCTCAGGTCATGCGCAGCAGGTGTCGGCCAGCGACTCGGCCCGCCAGGTGCGGATCGCCTCGCCCGCCGCAAGGGCGGCGATGGCCAGGCCGGCGACAGGGTCCGCCCACCTCCAGTCGAGGACGGCGTTGGCGCCGAGCCCGACCAGCAGCACCAGCGACAGCAGCGCGCACAGGGTGGTCTGGGCGGCGTCGGCCTCCACCGCCCGCGACCCGAGCGCAGGCGCCAGGCGTCGCTTGGTCCGCGCCAGCACGGGCATCACGCTCACCGACAGGAGGGCCAGCACCACGCCGGGGACGCTGGCCTCGGGCCGCGCTCCGGTGACCAGATGGAGGACCGAGCCTGCGGCCACATACACGGCGAGGGCGGCGAAGCCGGCGGCGATGGCCCGGGTGGCGGCCCGGACGTCCTGCTGCATGCAGCCGCCCCGCCGCTCCCGGCTCAACCGCCAGGCCAGGATCAGCGCAGCAGACACCTCGATGCCCGAGTCCAACCCGAAGCCGACCAGGCTGATGGAGCCGGCCGCCAGGCCGGCGACGATAGCCACCACACCCTCAACCAGGTTCCAGCCGATGGTGACGAGGTTGAGCCGCCGTGCCTTGCGCACCGCTGCGTCGCGGCTCGACCCGTGCTCGCCACCGGGCCCCCGCCGTCGTCCGTGTGGGCGTGGCCCTGGACCTGCTCGTCGTCCCCGGGGGCTGCTCCGGGCGGCACGGCGCGTCCGGACGCGGTGTCCACGCCTCCATGGTACGGCTGACGCTTCATGAAGCATGCCCATTGCTGGCAGGATGGGCCGGTGGCGCTGACCGTGTGGATCGACCAGGACCTGTGCACCGGCGACGGACTGTGCGTCGATCACTGCCCGGAGGTCTTCCTCCTGCTCGAGGACGGCATCGCCTACGTGCGAGACGGTGACGTGGTGCGCAACGATCCCGGCATGTCCGACGGTCTCGCCAGCGTCCCCGAAGGTCGCGAACGCGATGTCGTGCACGCAGCCGAGGACTGCCCTGGCGAGTGCATCTTCATCGAGAGCCCGTAACCGGGGGTGTACCGCGAGAACGGCCGCCCCGCAGGGCGGCCGTTTCGATTCGTGCGTCGACTGAGATTGTCAGACGATCTCGCGGTCCCGGACGATGACCTCGTCCCGGCCGCCACGGTTGTACGGGCTCATGCTGCTCCAGAAGAGCATCGAGGCCAGAAGGCCGATGCCGCCGACAATCATAAGGATGATGCCGACGGTGTCGAGGTTGATGCCCTCCGCCGAGTATTCCAAGGCGAAGGCGAGGATTGCGCCGACTGCGATGAGAAAAACGCTGACACCGATACCCATGGAAACGACCTCCTGTGATGTCCTGAACTGTCCCCCGGGTGTTCCCGGTCTGCACACGAACGTCCCCGAATGCTGAGCCCGGCAAACCTGGAGGAGCGAGCGTCTCCTTCCGTTCTCGGTACGAACACTGACGACCGGGCGTGCGTTCCCGAACCGAGAACCCGGGGCGGGTGGCAGACCGGTCGGTCGGGAAGGTCAGGGCGCCAGGTAGAGGAGCGGGTCCACCGGCACACCGGACAGGCGGACTTCGAGGTGGAGATGGGGCCCCGTCGAGAAGCCGGTCGAGCCGACGGCACCGATGACCTGACCGGCGGTGACCGTCGCGCCGGCCACCACGAACAGTTCGCTCTGGTGGGCGTACAGCGTGGCCAGCCCGTTGCCGTGATCGATGATGGTGGCGTTGCCGTACCCGCCGCGCGGACCGGCGGCGACGACGGTGCCGGCTGCCACGGCGCTGATAGGGGTGCCCGTGGTGCCGGCGAAATCGACGCCGTCGTGATTGCGGACGTTGCCGAAAATGGGATGGACGCGGGGGCCGAACAGCGACGTGACGGCGCCGGCCACGGGCGCCAAGAGCATCCCGGAGCCCGGGCGGGCGGGGCCGGCGACGCCCACCGCCAGCCCTTGGAGCAGGGCGCTCACCGTGGCGGACTCCGTCTTGAGTGACGCTATCTCCACCTCAAACTCGGCCCGGCGCCGGCGGACTTCTTCCAGCAGGGCGGCGTGCTGCGCCTCCTCGCCTGCCAACTCCTGGCGGACCCGCTGCTGCTCGGCGACGACCGCCTCGAGATCGGCCAGCCGGTTGACCACGATGTCGCGCTGGCGCTTGGCCGCGTCCTTCTGCACCTCCACCGAGGCCCGCAGCGCATCGGTGGCGTCACGACGTGCGGTGTAGCGGTCGACCGCCTTGGCCTGCACCTCGACCACGGTCTGCAGGTAGCCGGCGGTGGCGGCGATCTGGCGCAGGTCCTTGGCCCGGAGCATGAGCTCGGCTGCGTTGGACGACGGGTTGGCGATGTAGGCGGCCACCGCCCGGTCGCGCAGCTTCCTGCGCTCACCAGCCAGCGCCTCGTTCTCGATGATCAGCTGCGTCTGCGCCCGCACGAACTCCGACTGCACCGCTTCCAAAGCGGTCTCGGCGGCGTGGGCCTCGGTCTCCATGGCCGCCGCCTGGCGGTCGACTTCGACGACCCGGGCGTCGAGGACGCGCCTGCGGTCCTGCACCTCGTCGAGGCGGTTGAGCAGGTTGGCCTCCTCCTCGGAGGCCTCGGACACCTCCTCGCGCAGTGTGCGCAGCTCGGACTTGATGTCGGCCTGGCGCTCGATCCGGTCGGTGCGGGTGGTGCCCGCGGCGGGAGGGGCGGCGGCCTTGCCCTGGACGGGGGCGGACAGGGCGACGGGCGCAGGGGCGGCCGCCACGGGCGCGGTGGCGCCGGCCGACGCCGGTCCCGGCGCAGCGGCGAGGAGGCAGACGGCCAGCGCAGGGAGCAGGACGCGCCGGGTCATCCCCGTTGTGATCGACCTCCCGGGGGCCACCTTGAGGACGGGCCGACCGGAACGGGGACCTTGTCAGGCCCTGTTGGGCACCGCTACACGTCGAGGAAGCGGCGCACGGCGAAGGCCGAGCCCACGGCCCCGATGGCCGCTCCCGCAAAGAGGACGAACAGCCCGGTGCCGATCACGTCGCTGGCGGGCGGGAGCAGCTGGTTCCCCAGCGTGTTGGCACCCACGGCGCCGGCCAGCAGATTGCGCACGAGGGCGACGACGCCGAATGCGGCGGTGGCGCCCACGATGCCCTGCACCATGCCCTCGAGCATGAACGGGATCCGGATGAACCAGTTGGTGGCGCCCACCAGCTTCATCACCGCCACCTCCCGGCGGCGGGCGAAGATCGCCATCTGGATGGTGTTCAGGATGAGCAGCACGGCCGATAGCAGGAGGACGCCCGCCACCGACACGATGCCGATCTGCAGGGCGCGGGTGACCTTGAGCAGCGTGTCCACCACGTCACGGGCGAACACGACTTCCTTCACGCCCGGGCGCTTCTCGAACCGGCCGCCCACTACGTCGACGAACTCGGCCCGCTTGGGCACCACCCGGTACGACGGCGGCAGGTCCTTGGCCTCGACGCTCTCCACCAGGTCGGGGGAATTGGCGAACATCTCCTTGAACTCGGTGAACGCCTCTTCCTGGTTCACGAAGGAGAACTTCTTCACCTCGGGCATCTGGGACAGTTCCCGCTCGACCGCCTCGTTCTGCTCGGGCGTGGCTTCGGGCAGCATGAACACCGACAGCTCCACCCCGCCCCGCCACTGAAGGCTGGCCTTCGAGACGCCCTGCTTCAACAAGAGCGCTCCCCCGACAAGTGAAAGCGATACGGCCACGGTGAGCACCGCCGCCGCCGTCATGAGCAGATTGCGGCGAAGGTTGCTGGCCGTCTCCCGCACCACATAGTCGACGCTCAGAGCCATCGGTCAGCAGCCTCCTGGGCCACGTCGGGGGACGCGGCATCGTTGCGGAACGTGTCCCCGCCCGAGCGGGTGGACACGGCGAATCTGGCCACGCGGACCACGTGGACGACGGCCACGGTGAGCACGGCGGCGACGGCGAGCAAAGCGGCCACGGCCGCCCACACGGCGGCGCGGGACGACTCGGCCAGTGGTGATACTGCGGTGATGCCGCGGCCGTCGGCAGACGGGCGCAGGGCGGTGTGGGCGGCGTCGCGACCGCCCGCCATCACGGCGCCGACCACCACCACGGCCAAGAGGACGACGCCGCCCGCCACCGCCACCAGCACGAGCTGGCGGCGGAAGAACGCCGTCGCCTGGACGGCGTCAGCCGGCGGCGCAACGCTCATGTGCCGTAGCCGTAGACCCCGCGCGCCTGGTCGCGCACGACCGTTCCCCGGTCGAGCTCGATGACCCGGCGCCGCATGGAGTCGACGATGCCCTGATCATGGGTGGCCATGACCACCGTGGTGCCAGTGCGGTTGATGCGGTCGAGCAGGCGCATGATGCCCATGGTGGTGTTGGGGTCGAGGTTGCCGGTGGGCTCGTCGGCCAGCAGGATCAGCGGGCGGTTCACAAAGGCGCGGGCGATGGACACCCGCTGCTGCTCACCGCCGGACAGCTCGGTGGGCTTGTTGTCGGTCTTCTTCGACAGGCCGACCAGGTCGAGGATCTGGGGCACCTGCGACGCCACCACGTGACGGGGACGGCCGATCACCTCGAGGGCGAAGGCCACGTTCTCGTAGACGGACTTGTTGGGCAGGAGCTTGAAGTCCTGGAAGATGCAGCCGATGTTGCGGCGCAGGTACGGGACCTTCCAATGGCTGAGCTGGCCGATGTCCTTGCCGGCCACCCAGATCTTGCCGCCGTCCGGCTCCTCCTCCTTGGTGAGCAGGCGCAGAAAGGTGGACTTCCCCGAGCCCGACGGGCCGACGAGGAACGCGAACTCACCCTTCTGCAGCTCCACCGAACACTCGCGCAAGGCGACAGTGGAGCCCTTGTAGGACTTGGTGACGTTCTCGAGCTTGATCATGGGAAGAGTGGTGCGGTGGCTCCCCTGAGAAGCCCCGCGCGCAGACTCAGGCTACCCCTGGGCCCGGCGCCAGCGTAGGTAGGCCTCCATGAATTCGTCGAGGTCGCCGTCGAGGACGGCCTGGATATTGCCCGTCTCCACCTCGGTGCGCTCGTCCTTGACCTTCTGGTACGGCGCCAGGACATAGCCCCGGATGAAGCTCCCGGCTCGGGACACCTGGCTCTGGGGGCCGGACAGGGCGTCCATGGTGGCCTTGCGCTCCTGGCGCTGGCGCTCGGCCAACTTGGCCGCCAGGATCTGCATGGCCTTGGCCTTGTTCTGGAACTGGCTGCGCTCGTTCTGGCAGGACACCACAACACCGGTGGGCAGGTGGGTGAGGCGCACGGCCGAGTCGGTGACGTTCACATGCTGGCCGCCCGCCCCCGACGAGCGGTACGTGTCGACCCGCAGGTCCTTCTCGTCGATCTCGACCTCGTCGGACACGTCCTCGATGAAGGGGGTCAATTCGAGGGCGGCGTAGGACGTCTGGCGGCGGGCCTGGGCGTCGAAGGGCGAGATCCGGTAGAGGCGGTGCACGCCCCGCTCTCCTGACAGCAGACCATAGGCGTACCGGCCCCGGATGATGAACGTGGCCGACAGGATGCCCGCCTCCTGGCCCGCCGTCTCCTCGTCGACCTCCACCTCGAAGCCCCGCCGCTCGGCCCAGCGCAGGTACATGCGCACCATCATCTCGGCCCAGTCCTGGGCGTCGGTGCCGCCCTCGCCGGCGTGGATCTCGCACACGGCGTCGCCCTCGTCGTGCTCGCCGGTGAACAGCGAGCGCAGGTCGAGGTCCTGGAGGCGGCGCTCCAGGTCCTCCAGCACCGCGATGAGCTCCGCCTCCACGCTGTCGTCCGCCTCCTCCACAGCCAGCTGGTGGAGGGTCTCGGCGTCCTCCAAACGCGCTCGCAGCCCGTCGAGCAGCTTCACGTCCTCGTTGACCCGACCGAACTCGGTGCTCACGGCTCGCGCCTGGTCGGCGTCGTCCCACAGGTCGGGTTTGGCCAGCTCGACCTCGAGTTCCCCCAGGCGCCTGCGCTTGCCCTCGAGGTCGAGATAGCGGTCGGCCTCGCCCAGCCGCCGGGCGAGCGCGCCCAGATCGTCGCTGAAGTCCCGCACGGAATTAGTTCTTGCCGTGGCAGAGCTTGAACTTCTTGCCGCTGCCGCAGTGGCAGGGCTGGTTCCGGCCCAGCTTCTCGTGCTCGGACCGCACGATGGGTGCCTGGGTGACCTCGTCGCCGGCGGCCGGGACCTGCCGCTGCTCGCCCCCGCCGGCCGGCACGGCGGCAGCCGCGCCGGAGGACATCTCCTGCGGTGTGTCGCTCGGGGCGACGTAGGTGGCCCGGTCGAGCTCTGGCTCGGTCGGCTTGTCGACGAGGACCTCGACGTGCATGACGTAGCGGACGTAGTCGTCGTCGATGCCGGCCACCATCTGACCGAACATGTCGAAGCCTTCCTTCTGCCACGCCACCAACGGGTCCTGCTGGCCCATGGCCCGCAGGTTGATGCCGTCCCGGAGGTAGTCCATCTCGGCCAGGTGCTCACGCCACTTCTGGTCGATGATCTGGAGCATGATCGAGCGCTCCAGCTCGCGCATGGTGTCGGCGCCGCCCGGGATGTCCTGCTCGCGCTGCTCGTAGAAGCCCACGGCCTCGGCCAGCAGGCTGTCCTCCACCTCGTCGGCGGTGACGGCCTTGGTGAGCTCCTCAGCGGAGAACTTGGTGGGGTAGTAGAGCTTCACCTCGGTGACCAGGCCGTCGAGGTCCCACTCCTCCTGGTAGTCGCCGGGCACGTAACCCGCCACCAGGCCGGCGATGGCGCTGCCCACGATCTCGACGGTGCGCTCCCGGAGGTCCTCGCCGTCGAGGATCTGCATGCGCCGGGCGTAGATCACCTTGCGCTGCTCGTTCATGACCTCGTCGTACTTGAGGACGTCCTTGCGGATCTCGGCGTTGCGCTGCTCGACGGTGTTCTGGGCCCGCTCGATCGCCTTGGTGACCATCTTGGCCTCGATGGGCACGTCGTCGGGGAGGGCCTTGCCCATCACCCAGCTCATGGCCCCGGTGGCGAACAACCGCATGAGCTCGTCCTCGAGGGAGAGGAAGAACCGGCTCTCCCCGGGGTCGCCCTGGCGGCCGGAGCGGCCACGGAGCTGGTTGTCGATGCGACGGCTCTCGTGGCGCTCGCTGCCGAGCACGTAGAGGCCGCCCAGCTCGCGGATCTGG
>JBKJNA010000147.1:0-6088 GCA_046596195.1 Acidimicrobiales bacterium
GACCGCTACGCCCTGGCCAAGGCCCGCCAGCTGGTCGACGACGTGACGGCGCGCATGGACGCCTACGACATCGCCGGCGTGTGCGCCGCCATCTCGTCCTTCCTCGACGCGTTGACCAACTGGTACATCCGCGGCTCCCGCCACCGGTTCTGGGCAGGCGAGGCCGACGCCTTCGACACCCTGGCCACGCTGCTCGAGGTGCTCGCCCGCACGGCCGCCCCGTTCCTGCCGCTGCTCACCGAGGATATCTTCCAGGGCCTCACCGGCCGGCGCAGCGTGCACCTGGAGGACTGGGTCGACGCCACCGCACTACCGGCCGACCCCGAGCTGGTGGCGGCCATGGACCGGGTGCGGGAGGTGTGCTCGGCCGCCCACTCCGTGCGCAAGTCGGCCGGGCTGCGCTCTCGCCTGCCGCTGCTGTCGTTGACGGTTGCCGCCCCCGACGCCGCCGTGCTCGAGGACTACCGCTCGCTCATCGCCGACGAACTCAACGTCAAGAAGGTGGAGCTCACCACCGACGTCGAGTCGGTGGGCGAGCTGCGCCTCCAGGTGGTGCCGGCCGTGCTCGGCCCCCGGGTCGGAGCCGACGTGCAGAAGATCATCCGGGCCGTGCGGGAGGGCCGGTGGGAGCGCACCCCCGACGGGTCGGTCGAAGCGGGCGGGCGGGTGCTGGAAGCCGACGAGTACACGCTGCGGCTCGTCCCCCGCGACGATCGCACGGCCAAAGCCATGCCCGGCGCCGGCGGGGTGGTCGCCCTCGATGTCACCGTGACCCCCGAGCTGGCGGCGGAGGGCCTGGCCCGTGACGTGGTACGGCTGGTGAACGAGGCCCGCCGCGACGCCGGCCTCCAGGTGTCCGACCGGATCGCACTGACGATCGGCGGACCGCACGACGTGGCCGCCGCCGTCGCCGCCCACCGCCCCTACGTGATGGACGCCACGCTCGCCACCGAACTGCTGGTGGAGACGCCCGCCGGCGGCGCCGGCAGCCCGTACGAGCTGGCCGACGGCCGGCCCGTCCACATCACGGTCGCCCGCTAACGCTTGCGGGTGGTGGTGGCGGCCTTCTTGACGGCCGTCTTCTTGACGACGGCGCGGGAGGCCACCTTGGCCGGGGTCTTGGCCGCCTTGGCGACCGGGGCGGCGGACCGGCGGCCGGCAGACTTGGTGCCGGGTGACGCCACGGCGCCGCGGGCGGCGGCAGGCGCCTTGGCGGCAACGGCCTTGCGGGGCGGCGCCTTGACCACAGCCGCCGCCTTGCGCCCGGCCGGTGCGGCTGCCGCCCTCTTGGCCGGCGCCCTCGTGGCCGCGACCTCGACCGGGGCCTTCTTGACCGCCACCGCCTTCTTGGCCGGGGGCCGCTTGGCCGCCGCCCGGGAGGCGGGCGGGGTCACGACGCGCGGGGCCGGGGGCTCGGGGGCGTCGTCGACCTCCTCGAACATGTCGTCGATGTAGTCGAGGATCTCGGCGCGGTTCTGCCCCGTCTCCTCGCGCTCGGCCACCAGGTCGAGCTCGTCGTCCTCGAGATCGTCGAGGATGGCGATGATCTCCTCGGCCGACAGCGAGTCGTAGTCGGCGATGGGGAAGTCGTCGTCGTCGGCGGCGGGGACGTCCTCCGCCACCGCAGCCGGCTCCAAAACGTCGTCCTCGTCCTCGTCCTCGTCCTCGTCCTCGATCGGCGCTTCGTCGACATCCTCGTCGGCCTCGAGCTGGTCGATGCGCTCGACGACACGGCGCAGCACCGTGGCGCGATTCTTGCCCTGCTCCTCATGCTCCTGGACCATGTCGAGCTCGTCGAGGTCCAGATCGGCCAGCATGGCGATGATCTGGCTCGACCGCATGGTTTCGTAGCCGGCGATCGGGAAGCCGTCGGCGTCGGGACCGGATCCGCCCGGAACCGCCTTGTCGAGCACGATGGTCGGCTCCGCCTCGAACTCGGGCTCCATCTCGGGCTCCGGCTCGGGCCTCGGCGCAGGGCGACGCCCGATGGGCGTGGAGCGCGCAGGGGCCGGTCCCGTGGTCGGCGCCCAAGGCGCCGGCGCCGGAGCGGCCGGCGGCTCGTAGCTGGGCGCCATCGCGGGCGCAGGGACGGGCGCAGGCGGGGGCGGCGCCGATGCGGTGCTGGGGGCCCACGAGCCCGGCGACGCCTGCGCCGGCGCAGCCGACGTCCCGGTGTCGCCTCGTCGCGCAATCCGCGAGAAGACGACGAGCACGATGCCGGCGATGACGCTGCAGGCAATGGACAGGTAGATCGGGGCGAGGGAGTTGCTGACGAAGCCGATCACCAAAGCGATCGCCCCGACCACCACCAACCCGATTGTCACAAGAAGCAACACGAAGCCACCATCCGAGTCGTCGACGGAACGCCGGGCATCCTAGGCGCGCGATCCACACCGGCGGGACGGCCGGATCGGGCGCCGGATCAGGACTGGTGCTGTGAGCCCGTCCAGCCCGACGAGTCGTTGTCGTCGGTGTCGCGCTCGATGACCTCGGCCAGCAGCTCGCGGTCGAACACCCTCTGGTCGACATGGGGAGCCCGCGCCTCACGCGACATGGCCGGCGCGTCTGGGGCAATGGCGCCCAGTACGGGGCGCTCAGGCAGCGTGAGGGCGGCGTCGAGGTTGGCCGACGCCTCGGCGAATACCGCCTTGGCGCGCGCCCGCTGCTCGTCGACATACCGCACCAGCCGGTCGACGTCCTCGTCGAGCTGGCGGCGGGCCTTCTCGAGGCGGGCCACGTCGGCCCGCACCTGCGCATTGGCGTCCTCGATCAGCCGCTGTGCCTCGCGTTCGGCCGCCGTCGTCATCGCCGCCGAGTCGTTCTCCGCCGCGTCGACCAGTCGGGCCGCCTGCTCCTTGCCCTCCTTCACCGCCAGGTCGGCGGTGCGTTGGGCGAGGATCAGCGTCCTGCGCAGCGAATCGTCGTCCTCCCGGCTGTCCGTGGCCGCCGCCTCGGCCCGCACCGCCCGGTCGGTGGCGAGGCGCAGGCGCTCCTGCATGATCTCGAGACCGGACGCGACCTTCTCGAGAAACTCGTCGACGTCGTCGGGATGGTAGCCGTTGAGCTTCTTGTCCCGGAACTCCACCTGCCTGATGGTCTGCGGTGAGATGTCCACGTCGATCGATGCTACTGGCGGATGCCAGCCTGAACGACGATCAGAACAGGCTGCTGCACCCGAGAGCGGGGAACACGACCAACGACAGCGTCAGAGTCACGATGATCGGCGACAGGTCGAGACCCATCCCGCCCACGCCGACGGGCGGGAGCAGGCGGCGGATCGGCCCGAGGACCGGTTCGGTGATCGCGTAGAGGAAGGCGAAGATCTGCGCCATCACCGACTCCGGGGCCACAGGGAACCAGCTCAGGATGATGCGCCCGAAGAGGGCGATCAGGTACAGGTTGAGGACGAGGCAGATGATCGTCACGACGGTGCAAGCCCGGAGGGTGCGGGCGCCGGGGAGGCGGAGCTCACGTGCGGTACAGGCCGCGCTCCTGCAGCCGCCGCTTCTCCTCGGCCGAAACCTCGACGTTGGTGGGCGTGAGCAGGAACACGTGGTCGGCGACCTTGTCCATGGACCCGCCGAGCACGTAGGCGGCCCCACTGCAGAAGTCGATCATCCGCCGCTCCAGCTCGCGGTCGGCGGCCTGGAGGTTGACGATGACGGGCTGGCTCCCCCGGAGCCGGTCGCCGATCTCCTTGGCGTCGGGGAACTGGGCAGGAGCGATCACGTGGACCTTGGCGCTCTGGGCCTGCGGGACAGCGCGCACCACCGAAGGTCTCGGGGTGACGGAGGACATTGGCGTCACCCCTTCGTGTGATGCGGGCGATTCCCGCGGAAGCGTGCGGATGCTGCTGGTGGGCGCCGGATCGAACGAGGGCTCCGGGCTGTAGGCCCGCGCCGCCGGGCGCGGCTGGGCCGCCGGCGCCTGCTCCTCGTACGAGGGCTCGTAATCGTCATAGTCGTCGTCGACGAGGCCGAGGTAGACCATCGCCCGCCGAAGCATGCCAGGCATCAAAGCCTCCTTGGCCGGAACACTATCGTCGCCGCCCGTCGGGGTCGGGGACGGGGCGATCCCCGAAGAGTGCTCGACCCACCCGGACCATCGTCGATCCCTCCTCGAGGGCGACGTCCAGATCCCCCGACATGCCCATCGAGAGCTCGGCGAGATCGAGGTCGCGGGCCAGGCTCGCGAGGCGGCGGAAGTCGGTGCGGGGGTCCGTGCGACCGGCCACCGCCATGAAGCCCCGGACGTCGAGGCCGAGCCCGCGTGCGCCGTCGACAAGCGAAGGCGCCTCGTCCCACGTGCACCCGTTGCGGCCGGGGGCGCCGGTCACGTTCACCTGCACGAGGATCGCCGCGCCAGGCGCGTGCCGGGCGATCTCGGCCGCCGCCGCCGGGCGGTCGACCGACTGCCACAGGTGCACCAGCGGGGCGAGGTCGCGGACCTTGCGGCGCTGGACGGCGCCGAGGAAGTGCCACCGCAGTCGGCCGCCGGAAGCGTCCGCCTTGGCGATGAGCTCCTTGGCGAAGCTCTCCCCCACGTCGGCGAGACCGGTGGCCTGTGCCGCCGCCACCGCCTCGGGACCGAAGCCCTTGGTGACGGCCACGATGGTGACGCGACGGCCGGCGGCGATCTCGGCCACACGCACCCGGATCTCGTCAGCGCGCCGCCTCACGGCCTCCCCGTCGGGAGCCTCCGTGGTGGGCGACCGGTCGTCGTGCAACATCGTCACGCGTGCTTCCACACGAGCATCGCCTGGCGCTCCGGATCGCGCCGCGCCCGGTGGGAGTAGTGGGTGTCCGCCGCACACGCCGTGCACGTGCCGGCCTCCCACACGAGCTCGGCACCGGCCCGTTCCAGCGCGGCGCGCACGCCGGCCGGGAGGTCGAGAGCAGCCGCGCCTGCGGTCGTCCCGCCCCGCACCGACGGCCCGAGCGCAGCCGCAGCCCGGTCGAGGTCGGCGGCTGCGAACTCGTAGCAGCCGGGATGGATGCACGGCCCCAGAGCGGCCTCGATGCGCGACGCGCCGAGGTCGCGCATCGCATCGACGGCCCGATCGACCACGCCGGCCACCAGGCCGGACCAGCCGGCATGTACGGCGGCCACGACCCCCTCCGGGCTGGTGAGGGCGATCGGGGCGCAGTCGGCCACCAGGACGGCGAGGACAGCGTCGGGCAACGAGGTGACGAGGGCGTCGCCGTCCCTGCCCTCGACCGCGCGGGTGCCGTCCACCACCACGACCGTGTCGCCGTGGACCTGGCGCAGCCACGACACCGGCCGGCCGGCCAGCGCCGACAGCCGCGCTGCGCCGGCGGACGGCCCCGGCCGAAGGTCGCCCTCGGCCCGTCCCGTCCAACAGACCCGTGCCCCGGGCAGCACCACCGGCGCAGGCAGGCCCGTCGCTGGGCCCGCCCTCACCGACGCGTCAACGAAGGAAGGACGGGACGTCGAACTCGTCGTCGCCGAGGTCGATGTCGTCGTCCGCCGGCATGGCGAAGGGGTCGGGCCGGGGGGCGGTGTCGCGGGGAGCGGAGCGGGAGCCGGCGGTCTCGCGCTGGCGGGGCTTCGGCGTCTCCTCCTCCCAGCGGTCGAAGCCGGCGGCGATGACGGTGACGCGCACCTCGTCACCCATGGCGTCGTCGATGACGGCACCGAAGATGATGTTGGCGTCGGGGTGGGCCACCGAGTGGATGACCTCGGCCGCGTCGTTGACCTCGAGGATGCCCAGGTCGGAACCGCCGCTGATGTTGAGCAGGATCCCCCGAGCTCCCTCGATGGAACTCTCCAACAACGGGCTAGAGATAGCCGCCCTGGCCGCGATGAGGCCGCGTCCCTCGCCTGAGCCGTAGCCAATGCCCATGAGGGCAGAACCGGCGTCGGACATGATCATGCGCACGTCAGCGAAGTCGGTGTTGATCAGGCCGGGGGTGGTGATCAGGTCGGTGATGCCCTGCACGCCCTGCAACAAGATCTCATCGGCCATGTTGAAGGCGTTGAGCATGGAGGTCTTCTCGTCGGCCACCGTGAGCAGGCGATCGTTGGGGATGACGATCTGGGTGTCGACCTTGGCCCGCAGGGCGGCGAT
>JBKJNA010000192.1:0-13509 GCA_046596195.1 Acidimicrobiales bacterium
GACATGGACATGGACATGGACATGGACATGGACATGGACATGGACATGGACATGGACATGGACATGGACATGGACACTCCACAGCCTCCGCCATGTGTTCGCCACCTGGGCTCCCTACGAGGCCCGCACCCCGGTCGAGGACCTCTCACGCCTCATGGGACACTCCTCGACGAGGATCACCCAGGACATCTACATCCACGTTCGGGACGACATGTTCGAGCGGTTCTACGACGCCACTGCCTGAGGCGCTCCGGAGCGCGACAGCGACGAGTCTCGGGAAGACCGAACGCCGGCCGGCGCGCCGCTCAGCCGCCCGCCCTGAGCGCCGTGTGGTAACACGGCCGCCCCTTAACCGCCGCAGGCGCCAACGACAAGATAGCGGCCCCCGTGAAGGCCGAGACCCCTTGAGCCCTCTCCCCGGCGGGATCCGCGGAGGCTCCATACCTTGGAATGTCGTCGATCATGCCCAAGTTCTCCATGCGCTGGATCGTTATGCACTCAATCGTAGGAAACGACGGCCCCGGCTACAGCGTCTCGGTGCCGATCTCTAAAGGGGATCAGCGGGTCTCGCCCATCGCGGCGCGAACCAGGCTGGTCGCAGCCCAGCGCATGACCTGCGTCGCCTCGTCGGTGTCGAGGCGACACACGTCCCTCGTCACGATCAGCGCCTCTGCTCCCATCACCAGGGCCAGCGCCGAGCGAAGACGGGCCAGCTGGTCGGGCGCCAACCGGCCCTGCAGTGGGGCCAGGGCGTGGTCGATCCAGCGGAAGCGGACGGTCTGGCGGATGGCGCTCAAGTCGGGCTCGTCGCTGCCCTGCTCCTCGAACCAACGGTCGACGGTGGCGCGCACGATGCTGCGGAACATCGGCTCCAGCGAGAACATGTAGTCGCTCACGGACCGGGCGGCGGCGTCGATCAGCGCGACCGGGTCGCCGGGGTCGACCCCGGCGAACATCTCGTCGACGTCGGGTGTCCCGACTCGTACTGCGGCATCCACCAGCAGCGCCTGCGGCGTCGGGAAGTACCGGTAGGCCGTGGCCCGGTGAACGCCGGCAGCGGCGGCGGCGGCGGCCACCGTCGGCTGCTGGCCGGAGCGGAGCAGGGTAGCGGCTGCGTCGATGATCGCCGTGCGGGTGTGGTCTTTCTGAGCGGTGCGATCGGGGGCTTGACGCGATCCGGCCATGGATCCATGATAGGCGACAGATGTCGCACGACGCAGCATCCGTCGCCCGAGCGGCTCGGGTCGAACAAAAAAAGGAGCCTTCGATGGCCATCCTCGTCCGCACAACCATCCCGCTTGACCTCGCCGTCTACGAGCAGATATCGGCCTGCCTCAAGCCTGTGCTCGTCGGTGCCCCCGGGTTTTGCAGCCGTGACGTCTGCGGCATCGACGGCGCCTTCGTCGTGACAGAGGTATGGGACACCGCCGGCGATCATGCCGCCTTCTTCGACGCCAACGTGAAGGCCAACCTGCCCGAGGGCCACACCGTCGAGGTCCACGAGCTCGCCAGCCAAGTCGCCGCCTGACCGATGTCGATCCAGGTCATGGACCTCACCAAGGGCGAGATCATCGGCGTCGGTGTCCTCACCATCCGGATACTCGAGGACGGCACCAACACCGACCATCGCCTCGGCATCGTCGAGATCACGCTGCCGCCGGCCACGCCAGGTCCGCCGCAGCACGTGCACCGCGAGCACGACGAGACCTTCTTCGTCGTCGCCGGCACCACCACGTTCACCTGTGGCTCGGAGACAATTCAGGCCACGCCCGGCATGTTGGTGACGGTGCCACCACATACTGCGCACACCTTCGCCAACGACGGCAACGTCGAGTCGGTGCTCCTCTGCACCGTCACGCCCGACCGCTACATCGGCTACTTCCGGGAGCTCGCCACGCTCCCGCCCGGTCGGCCCGACCCGGCGGCCATCGGGGCGATCATGAGCCGCTACGCGACTGACATCGTGCGGCCCCCGTCCTGAACCGGGTCGCAGGTCGGCATCAGTGCGACCTTCTGTCGTTGAAGAACGCGGCCTCGACCGTCGACGGCCAAAGGCAGATGAGCTTGCCGCCTTGCGGTCCAGTCCGGAAGCCGTGGACTCGTCTGGGCAGCTTGGCCTCCTCCGGTCTGGGCTGTGGCGAACCGTACCCGGCGACATGGCGAGGCGTAGGCGAGAGCGTGAGCAGCGAAGGCGCTTCTCGAGACACTGGGATCGCGGCTCCCCTCAACCCGAGACCCTGGGTCCAGCTGTCGACGGACCAGCTCCTCGACCGCCTCGAGTGGTCCTACGGCGAGACCGGCGGGTTCGAGCCGGACGTCGTGTGGGAGGTCGCCCGACGGGCCGCCGACGCCACAGGGAGCGCCGAAGAGACCTGATCGCACCGGCACAGGTACCGGGCCCACGGCCTGTGCCGGCAGGTCCCCGAGCCCGTGCTGGCCCCGCCGAAGACGGCCAGCAGCCATCGGACCATCCCGCTCGCCGCCGTCGTCCCCGATTCCCTGGCCGACCACCTGCGCCGGCATCCGGCCGGGCCGGGCGACTTCGTGCTGCGCTCCCCCGCCGGCCTGCCGGTGGACGCCGATCGCTTCGGCCAACAGTGGCGCCGGGCGTGCCGCCAGGCGGGCGTGCCGGGACTCGGGTACCACTCGCTCCGGCACACCTTCGCCTCCACCCTGCTCTCCCGCGGCGTCTCGGTCAAGGCGGTGGCCGACTGGCTCGGGCATGCCAACCCCGCCATCACGCTGTCGACTTATGCCCATCTGATGCCGGCAGACGAAGAGGTCGCCAGGGCCGTTCTCGACGCCGCTCTCTCGCTCCTCGTGCGGACGAACCGCGGACAGCGGCGACTCCACACCCCCTCTGAACTACGGCTATGTCGCCGATCAGCTCTTGAAGAGAAACTCCGCTTCCTCGTCGTCGACCAGTAGGCGCACCTCGTCGGCGAGGATGTCGTGGCCGGCGAGGAGGGGATCGTCGTCGAGGATGGCGGTGGCCACCCGGCGGGCCTCGAGCACCAGGTCCTTGTCACGCCGGAGGGAGGCGAGGCGCAGGTCGCTACGGCCCTTCTGGCGGGTGCCGAGGATCGTGCCCTCGCCGCGCAGGTCGAGGTCGACCTCGGCCAGCTCGAACCCGTCGGTGGTGCGTACCAGGGCGGCCAGCCGCTCCTCGGCGTCGGGCGTGGTGGCCTCGCCCAGCAGGTAGCACCACGACGCCGCCCTGCCCCGGCCCACCCGGCCCCGGAGCTGGTGGAGCTGGGCCATGCCGAAGCGGTCGGCGTCCTCGATGACCATCACGGTGGCGTTGGGGACGTCGACGCCGACCTCCACCACCGTGGTGGCCACCAGCACGTCGATCTGCCCCCGCCGGAAGGCGTCCATTGCCGCCTCCTTGTCGGCCGCGGCCATCTGGCCGTGCAGCAGGCCGAGGCGCAGGTCGCCGAAGACCTCGGCCCGGAGGCGGTCGAGCTCCTCGGTGGCCGAGCGGGCCTGGATGCGCTCGGACTCGTCGACAAGGGGGCACACCACGAACGCCTGGTGGCCGGCCGCCACCTCGTCGCGCACCCTGGCCCAGGCCTCCGCCTCCTCCAGCGGCCCGCGGGCCCACGCCGTGGTGATGGGCGTGCGGCCGGGCGGCATCTCGTCCATCACGGTGAGGTCGAGGTCGCCGTAGACGAGCATGGCCGCGGTGCGGGGAATGGGCGTGGCCGTCATCACCAGCACGTCGGGGTCGGTGCCCTTGCCCCGCAGGGCGGCCCGCTGCTCCACGCCGAAGCGGTGCTGCTCGTCGATCACCACCACGCCCAGGTCGGCGAACTCCACGTGCTCGGTGAGCAGGGCGTGGGTGCCGATGAGGATGTCGACCTCCCTGGCCTTCAGGGCGGCGTGCAGCTTGGTGCGCCGGGCCGCCGGCGTGCGGTTGGTGAGCAGCTCGACGCGCAGGCCACGGTCGCCCGTCAAGGTTGCCGGGTCGGGGACGTTCAGCCCGCCCAGCAGGTCCCGCACCCCGAGGAAGTGCTGCTCGGCCAGCACCTCGGTGGGCGCCATGAGGGCGCCCTGGTGGCCGCCCTGCACGGCCGCCAGCAACGCGGTGACAGCCACCACCGTCTTGCCCGCGCCGACGTCGCCCTGCAGGAGGCGGTGCATGGGATGGGGCCCGGCCAGGTCGCCGCCGATGTCGTCCCAGGCCCGTTGCTGGGCGCCGGTGAGGTCGAAGGGCAGCGCTTCGTGGAACCGGCGCACCAGCTCGCCCTCGACCGTGTGGCGGATGCCCTTCGATGCCCGCTCCACCGCCCGCTTGCGCATCACCAGCGCCACCTGGAGGCGGAACAGCTCGTCGAAGGCGAGCCGGCGCCGGGCCGTCTGCGAGGCGCCCATCGTCTCGGGCTCGTGAATCTGCCCGAACGCCCATGTGCGGCCGGCCAGGTTGAGCTCGTCCCGCCACGCAGCCGGCAACGGCTCGGCGAATTCGCCCGCCCGGTCCAGCGCCTCCTTGATCCACGGCGCAAGCTCCCATGTCTGGATGCCCGCCTTCCCCGACTGCGGGTAGATCGGGATGATCCTGCCCGTGCGGTCGCCGATGAGGTCGACGACGGGGTTGGTCATCTGGCGGCGGCCCTTGTACTGCTCGAGCTTGCCGAAGAACACGGCCTCGGTTCCCGACTTGAGCTGGTTGGCCCGCCACGCCTGGTTGAAGAACACGCAGTGCAGGTAGCCGCTGCCGTCGAAGGCGTCGACCTCGGCGATCGAGCGGCCCTGCCGGGTGCGCCGGCCGGTCGACCGCTTGACGGTGGCCACCACCATGGCCTCGTCGCCGACGGCCAGGTCGCCGATGGACTTCTGGCTGGTGCGGTCCACGTAACGCCGCGGGTAGTGCATGAGGAGGTCGAGGACGTCGTCGATCCCCATCTCGGCCAGGGCCTCGACCCTCTTGTCGCCCACCCCCTTCAGCTCAGCCACCCCGACGGTGGCCAGCGTGCTGAGCCGGCGGGGGCTCACCCGATCACTCGATCGAGAAGAGGAAGGGGTACAGCGGCTGTCCGCCGTCGTGCACCTCGGCCGCCACCCCGGGCCGGTGCTGCTCGAGCCACTCGTGCACGGCGCGGGTGTCGGCCGGGTCGGCGTCCTCGCCCTCCAGCACCGTGAGCAGTTCGTGGTCGGGGCGCACCAGCACGTCCAACAGGGCGATGGCCGCGCCGGCGACCGTGGGCGCCACCACTTCGATGCCGGTGGCCGACAGGCCCAGCCAGTCGCCCTCGGCGATGGGCCCTGCGCTCGACGACGACGCCCGCACCGCCCGGGTGACCTCGCCCGGCGTCACCCGCCCGGCCGCCGCCGCCATGGCTTCGGCGTTGACGCCCGCGTCCTCGTCGCCCACGTAGTCGAGCAGCGCGGCCATGCCCTCGGCCACCGCCCGGGTGGGCACGACCAGCACCGTCTTGGCGGTGAGGGCGTTCACCTGCTCGGCCACGGGGACGATGTTGGAGTTGTTGGGCAGGATGACGACCTGGTCGGCGGCCACCGCCTCCACCGCCTCCAGGATCTCGGCCGTCGACGGGTTCATCGACTGCCCGCCCGCCACCACCCGGGCGGCACCGAGGGGGCGGAAGATCCGGGCCACCCCGGCGCCGCTCGCCACCACCACGACGGCGGTGCGTGCGGCCGGTACCTCGGGCGCGGCCCCGGCCGTACCCTCCCGGACCCAGCGCTGCTCCTCGATCTGCTCGTGCAGGTCGGTGACGCGGATGCGCCGGGGCCGCCCGTGGGCATCGAGGGCGGCCTCGACCGCCCCGCCGATGTCGTCGGTGTGGATGTGGCAGTTCCACGTGCCCTCGCCGCCCACGACCACGATCGAGTCCCCGATGTCGCTCCATGCCCGGCGGAAGCCCGCGATGGCCTCGTCGGCCGCCTCCAGCAGGTACATGACCTCGTAGCGGGGCCCGTCGGCGCTGCCGTCACCGCCCCCACCGGAAGGCATGGCCTCTGTCGCCACGCTCGAGAGGGCTCCGGCCGGGAGCTCGGGCGCCTCGGGCAGCGGCCGGCCGGTGACCACGTGGAGGAAGGCGTCGAGCAGGAGGACGAAGCCGGCGCCGCCGGCGTCCACCACGCCGGCCTGCTTCAGCACAGCCAGCTGCTCGGGCGTGGCGGCCAAGGCGTCGGCCGCCGCCGACCGGGCGGCGTGGAGCACGTCGGGGAGCTGCTTGCCGGCGCCGGCCGCCTCGCAGGCGCCGGTGGCGGCGGCTCCCGCCACGGTGAGGATCGTACCCTCCACCGGGTTCTGCACCGCCTTGTACGCAGCGTCGCTGGCCGAGCGCAGGGAGGCCGCCACCTGCGCGGCGTCGACCTCGTCCGCCACCTTCCACACGTCGCACAGGCCCCGCAGGAGCTGGCACAGGATGACCCCGGAGTTGCCCCGGGCGCCCATGAGGGACCCGTGGGAGATGGCCCGGCAGGTAGTGGCCATGTCGGCGGCGTCCGCCAGCTCGGCCACCACCGACTCCAGGGTGAGCGCCATGTTGGTACCCGTGTCGCCGTCGGGCACGGGGTACACGTTCAGGCGGTTCACCGCCTCCTGGTGGGCCCGCAGCGCGTCCCGGTACGCCGTCACCACAGCGCGCACGTCTGCGGCTCCCAGCCGCTCCAAGGTCTCCACCGCAGCTGATGGTAGTAACCTCACCCGCATGGCAGCGGTCTGTGAAGTCTGTGGGAAGCATCCCTCCTTCGGTATGAGCATCAGTCACTCCCACCGGCGTACCAAGCGGCGGTGGAACCCGAACATCCAGCGGGTGCGGGCGATCGTCAACGGCACCACCAAGCGGCTGCATGTGTGCACGTCGTGCATCCGTGCCGGCAAGATCACCAAAGCGGTCCACTGAGCCGCTGATCATCGGCGGCGGCCGCTGTCGCTGCCGGAGGCAGCCCCCTCGGCTGCCGACCGACAGGGTTCAGCGCGGAGGGTGGCAGGCTCCGCCGGCCGCCCGGAGCACCATCAAAACTCGAGCCGGAACCTCCGGTTCCGGTCTCGATGACTACGCCGGGGTGTCCCCCAGGGCGAAGGCCTCGGCCAGCAACTCGTAGGACCGCAGCCTCGCTGCGGGGTCGTGCACGACGGTAACCACCATCACGTCGTCCACCCCGAAGGCCTTTGCCAGGGCGGTGACCTCGTCGCGCACCTGCTCGGGGCCGCCGATCGTCACCTTCTCGCGGCCCTGGGCCACCTGGGCGCGGGTCACCGGGTCGAGGGTGCGCAGGCGGGCGGCGGACTCGTCGGGCGCCGGCACCGGTCCCCGGTCGTCCTCGCCGCCGAGGCGCCACACGGCCTGGCTGGAGGCCAGGTGCTCGGCCTCGGCGTCCGTCTCGCCGCAGATGACCGACACGGCCACCGCGGCGCGGGGCTCGTCACCCTCGGCCGCCGGCACGAACGCCCGGCGGTAGCGGGTGGCCACCAGGGGGCCGTAGGCGGGCGTGATGAAGTGGGCGAAGCAGAATGACAGACCGAGGGCGGCCGCCAGGCCGGCGCTGTAGGAACTGGAGCCGAGGAGCCACACGTCAGGGCCGCCGGGTGACTGCGGCATGGCGCGGGCGCCGGCGTGGCGGTGGCCCTCCTCCAGCCCACCCTGGAGGTAGGCGACCACGTCGGCGACCCGCTGCGGGTAGTGGTCGTCGCCGAACGCCTCCGGTCCCGCCTGGAGCGCCCCGGTCGTGACCTCGTCGGCGCCCGGCGTGCGGCCCATGGCCAGGTCGATGCGTCCGGGGAACAGGCCATGGAGCACCCGGAACGTCTCTGCCACCTTGAGCGAGCTGTAGTGCGACAGCAGCACGCCGCCGGCGCCGACCCGGATGGTCGACGTGGCCGACGCCACCGCCGCGGCCAGGACCTCGGGAGCGGTACCGGCCAGGCCCGTCGTGTTGTGGTGCTCGGCCAGCCAGTAGCGGGAGTACCCGAGCCCCTCGGCCGCCACCGCCATGGCCATGGTGGCGCTCAACGCGTCTGCGCCCGTCGCGCCGTTCGGGACGGGCGACTGGTCGAGGATGCCGAGCCGGAGGCGGTCCGGGGGGCTCAGGGGAGCCGCTCTGCGGCCAGCGGCACCCGCACCACCAGGACGGCCATGTCGTCGTCGGCCTCGTCGTCCACGAAGTCCCTGGCCGCCTGCTCCACCCGTGCCGCGATGGTGTCGGCGCCGGCCTCACCCGTCTCCCGCAACACCGACACGATGCCCTCCTGGCCGAACTGTCTCCGGCCCCTATGCCGCTCCACGATCCCGTCAGTAAAGGCGACGAGGACGTCGCCCGGGTGCAGTCTCGTCGAAAAGTCGGTGATCTCCACGTCGGCCAGGACCCCGAGCACGTCACCCCTGGCCCCGACCGGCTCGATGGAGCCGTCGACCCGGCGCACCAGCGGTAAGGGGTGGCCGGCGGCGCAGATCGTGGCGTCGACGCCGCCCTCCACCTCGGAGAGGGCGACGGCGACCACCGTGCAGAACAGCGGCTCCAGGTCCCAGGCGTCGCCGAGGGCGGCGGCCTTGTCGGCCTCGGCCAGCAGCAGCAGGTGGTTGAGGTGCCGGAGAACGGCGCTGGGCAACGGGTCGCTGAGGGACTTGGAGCGGATGGTGTGGCGGGCCAGCCCGGTGGCGGCGGCCGCCTCGACGCCCTTGCCGCGCACGTCGCCCAGGGCCACCATCCAACCCTTGTCGGTGAGGAAGACGTCGAAGAAGTCGCCGCCCACGTCGAGACCCTGGCCGGCGGCCACGTAGCGCGCCCCGAACTCGAGGCCGGGGGGTGTGGGCAGGGCGGGCGGCAGCAGGCTGGCCTGCAGGGACCTGGCCACGTGGCTGCGCTGGGCGAACAGCTGAGCGTTGGCCACGGCCGCACCGGCCCGGTCGGCCAGGTCCTGGGCCAGCGCGAAGTCGGCGTCGGTGACCATCCTGCCCTGCTCGTTGGCCATGCCCAGCGCGCCGAGCACCCGACCGTGCGCCCGCAGCGCCACCACCATCCCGGCGCCGTACCCCAGGCTGGTCAGGTGCCGGAGGTGCTCCTCGTCCCTCGCCGCCTTCGCCAGGGCCCCGGGCGGAACCACCTGGAACATCATCGGCTCGCCGGTGGTCATGCAGGTGCCGACGCCGGGTTCGCCGAGGCGGACGGGCCACGTCCGGAGCACCGCCATGCCCAGGTCCTGCTTGGCCGGGTCGGTGTGGGCAGCGGTGACGAACACCGGGTCGTTGGCTCCGTCGACCAGGTGCACCGAGCACCAGTCGCACAGCCGGGGTACAGCGAGCTCGGTCAGCCTGGTGAGCGTCTGGTGCAGCTCCAGCGACGCATTGAGCACCGCCGACGCCTCGGCCAGGAAGGCGAAGTGCTCATGGGCCTGCCGCTCGGCATCGTGCAGGCGGGCCCGGTCGAAGGCCTGGGACGCCTGGGTGGCCACGGCGGTGAGGAAGGCGCGATCCGACGCAGGGAACTCCTGTGCCTCCGGATAGCCGATGACCAGGGCGCCCATCACCTCGCCGGGTCGCACGACGAGGGGCACGACCGCGGTCGACGCGCTCCCGATCACCGGCGTGTCGCTGAACACCGGGTAGCGCTCGTTGAGCTCCTGGGGCGAGCGCAGGTACACGGCACTGCCGGTGCGGATCGTCTCGCTGGCCGGCAGGTCGTCCGAGAGGGCGAAGCGACGCCAATGGCTGGTGACCGACTCGGGGTAGCCGACAGACCGCACGATCTCCACCGTTTCGCCGTCGCTCGCCAAAAGGCACAGTGAGCCGGTCGTCGCCTGGAGCAACGCCAGCGCCCGGCCCAGCACCACATCGGCGACCTGCTCGAAATCCACCGCCCGGGAGAGCCCGGCGGTGACCTCCTGTAGACCGGCCAGCCGGGTGGCGGCCTGCTCGGCGAAGGCCCGCACCGTCCGCTCGGTGGCCACCACGTCCTCCCGGACGTCGAGGCCGAACTCGTCGTAGGGCTGCACCGGGAAAGGACATGGGGTCGGCGTCGAGCCCTTCACCTGGCGCTCGATCTCGCTGGCCCACCAGCGCCGGTAAGCCCGCACCTCCTCGGTGGGCGCCAAGTTGAGCAGGGCGCCGGCCCGGCAGAACCCGGCGACCTGGTCGAGCACCGACATGAGGTGCCACAGGTCCGGCACCACCTCGCGCCCGACCGACGCGCTGAAATCGAACAGGCGGGCACCGGCGGCGGCCGCCCGGCGCGCCCCCTCCCGGCCCGTCAGCCGTAGGCCGGCATGGCGCTCCAGGATCTCGTCGATGAGCCCGATGAGCGGGGTGGGCACGGAGTGGGCGATGGCTTCGTCGGCCAGCGAGAGCACCTGGAGCTCGCGGATGACGTCGTCGAGATTGTTGTCACTGGCCAGGGCGAGCCGCACGGGGACGGCGACCAGGCGCACCGGGACCCCCGGCACGTACGCCATGCCGGAACGAGCCGGCCGCTCCTGCGGCGCCGTGCCCGCTGCGTGGGCCGCGCCGGTGCCGATCTCCACCCACACCGTCTTGCCCCCGTCGGTGGCGGCGATGCCCCAGGCGTCGACAACCGACGCCACCACCAGGAGGCCGCGACCGGTCATCGCCTCCTCGTCGAGGTCGTCGGGGGCGACCGCGTGCCCGTTGCCGCCGTGCTCCGCCTTCCACGGCAGGCTCACCTCGTGGGCGCCCTCGTCGCGAACCTCGGCCCGTACACCGACGCCTTTGCGACCGAGCCGCACCTCCACGTCGGTATGGGCGTGCAGCACGGCGTTGGCCACCAGCTCCGACACGGCCAGGGCGACGTCGCCCGCCAGGTGGCTGAGGCCCCACGCGGCGAGGGTGTCGACCACGAGCTGGCGCGCCCGCCCGGCGCTCGCCAGTTCCGGCGCCAGTCGCACGGACCTGCCGCTCCCGTTGTCCGCCGCGTCCATTCCCGTCATTGTGGCAGTGGGCCGTCGTCCGGCGACAAGCGGGATGTGGCTGCGTCTCAGCCGCGGGCGGCGCGTTCCCAGCCCGGCTGCACCGGACCGACACCGGCGCCGAGGGCCATACCGGCCGCAATCGCCCGGGCGCAGAAGTGGCGCGCCGCCACGCACGCATCGGCCGCGTCCATGCCCCGCGCCAACTCGGCGCAGATGGCCGCCGACAGCACGCACCCGGTGCCGTGGGTGTGGCGGCCGGGGTGGCGGGGCCCTTCGAGCCACACGGCGTCGGTCCCGCCTGCCACGACCAGGCAGTCCGGCGAACCGTCGCCGCCCAGATGGCCGCCCTTCACCATGGCCACCGCCGGGCCCAGCGCCACCAGCGCCCGCCCAGCCGCCTCCATGGCGCCCCGGTCCCCCACCTCGAACCCCACCAGCCGGGCCGCCTCACCGAGGTTTGGGGTGACGACGGTCGCCAGCGGCAGCAGGTCGGTGCGCAGCGCGTCGACGGCGTCGTCCGCCAGCAGGGAGGCGCCGTGCTTGGACACCAGCACGGGGTCGACGACCAGACGGGTGATCCCCGCCTCCCGTATGGCCGCGGCCACCGCCCGCACCAGCCCGGCAGAGGCGAGCATCCCGGTCTTGGCGGCATCGACGCCGATGTCGGAGGCCACGCTGGCGATCTGGGCCCGCACCAGGGCGGGTGACACGGTCTCGAACGACTGCACACCCACGGTGTTCTGGGCGGTCACGGCGACGACGGCGCACGTGCCCCACACACCGTGCGCCTCGAACGTCTTGAGATCGGCGGCCACGCCGGCGCCGCCGCCGGAGTCGGTACCGGCGATGGTGAGGGCGACGGGCGGCCGGGGCGTCACCGATTCACCGGCTCACCGACTGACCCACTCACCGGCTCACCGGCTCACCGGAACTGGTGCTGCCAGCCGGCGTCGGGAAGGCGCTCGCCGGCCAGCGTGCGCTCCTGCGGGTCGGCCGTGCAGTACCCGATCCCGAGGGGCTGGCGCAGGCCCGCCTCGGCGAAGGTGGCGGCCACGTGGCCCGGGTTGGTCGCGGTGAAGACCAGCTCGTAGTCCTCGCCGCCGCCCAGGGCCTCGTCGAGCGTCGCCCGCCCGGCCACCGGCACGAAGTCGAGCGCCACTCCCACGCCGGAGGCGTCCAGCAGGTGGCCGATGTCGGCGGCCAGGCCGTCGGAGACGTCGACCATGGCCGTGGCGCCCGCCGCCCGCGCCGCCCGCCCCTCGGCCAGGCGGGCCAGGGGACGGCGGTGGGCCAGAGCGAGCGGATGGTCCGGGCCGATCCCGCCGGCGCGGAGCAGCCGCAGGCCGGCGGCCGAGCCGCCGAGGCGCCCGGTGACGAACACCCGGTCGCCGGGCAGCGCTCCCGCCCGCAGGACCGGCGTGCGGTGGGCCGTCTCGCCCGCCACCGCCACCGACACGGTCAGCTGCAAGGAGCTCACCAGATCGCCGCCCACCACGGGGCACCCGTACGCCTCCACCGCCTCTGCCACTCCGACGTAGAGCCGGTCGACGTCGGTCGCGGGGGGCCCGCACACGGTGATCAGGGCGTAGAGGGGCTTGCAGCCCATGGCGGCGACGTCGCTCACGGCCACCGACATCGCCTTCCAGCCCACGTCGTCGAGCCCGAGGAGGTCGAGGTCGACGTGGACACCCTCAACCACAGCGTCCGCCGTCAGCAGCAGCCCGCCCCGTGGCGCCATGACCACGGCGGCGTCGTCGCCGATCCAGGTCTCCCCCGCCGGCGGGCCCGGCAGCAGGCGGCGCAGGCGGTCGATGACCGCGAACTCGCCTGTCATCGATCCACCCGGGTAGCTTCCACCCGTTCGAGCGTAGAGCGCGGAGGCAGCCAGGGTGCAAGGCGTGGTGAAGTCGTACGACCCGGCCACGGGCGACGGGACCGTGATTCGCGACACCCCGGACCGCACGGAGTACGACCTCGCTCCCAATGCGCTGGCCGGCTCCATCCTGCGCATGGTGCGCCAGGGCCAGCGGGTGGTTTTCGACCTCGACGGCGAGGGCCGGGCCAGCGGCCTGCGCCTCGGCTCCGAGGTCGACATGGGCACACCGCCCGACCCGCCGGGCGTCTGACAGGTCCCTTTACCAGGGCGCACCAGCGTCTGACGTGGACTTACCATGACGTTCATGGCGCTTCCCACGCAGAACAGGAAGCTGATCGACTGGGTGAACGAGGTTGCTGGCCTCACGACGCCTGATCAGGTCGAGTGGTGCGACGGCACGGCCGAGGAGTACGACCGCCTGGCCCAGCTTCTCGTCGACAACGGCACGTTCACCCGTCTGTCGGAGGCCAAGCGGCCCAACTCCTACTGGGCCCGCTCCGACACCGGCGACGTGGCGCGCGTGGAGGACCGCACGTACATCTGCTCCGCGCAGGAGTCCGACGCCGGGCCCACCAACAACTGGCGCCCGCCGGCCGAGATGCGGGTCACCCTCACCGAGCTGTTCCGGGGGTCGATGAAGGGCCGCACGATGTACGTGGTGCCCTTCTGCATGGGCCCGCTCGGCTCGCCCTTGGCCCAATATGGCGTTGAGCTGACGGATTCGCCCAACGTTGTGGTCAAC
>JBKJNA010000005.1:0-6630 GCA_046596195.1 Acidimicrobiales bacterium
CGCCGCCGGTGCCACCCACGTCATCGCCGATGTGGCCGGGTACTACGTCGACGCCGTGTCCGTGGCCGCCTCCCGCTACAACGCCGTGACCCCGGCCCGGGTGCTCGACACCCGCTCGGCGGCCGAGTCGGGCGAAGCCACCCCCATCGGCACCTGCAACCCCACCCCGTGCGCCAAGTTCGGGGCGGGCGGCTATCCGAACACCGCCGAGGTCCAGATCACCGGCAGGGCCGGGGTGCCGGCCACCGGGGTGGCGGCGGTCGTGCTCAACGTGGCCGTGACCTCCACCACCGGATCGAGCTTCTTGAAGGTCTACCCCTCCGACACAGCCGAGCCCAACGCCTCCAACCTCAACTGGGTGGTGGGCGAGACGGTGCCGAACCTGGTGACGGTCAAGCTGGGGGCCACCGGCGCCATCAAGGTCACCAACGTCGCCGGCTCCACCCACGTCATCGCCGATGTGGCCGGCTACTACACCACCGCCGGGTCGCTCAGCGGAACCCGTTTCACCTCACTCACGCCTGCGCGCCTGCTCGACACCCGCTCGGCGGCCGAGTCGGGACAGGCCACTCCCATCGGCACGTGCACGCCCACCGGGTGCGCCAAGCTCGGTGCCGGCGGCTATCCCAACAACATCGCCGTCGAGGTGGCCAACCACGCCGGGGTCCCGGCGGCGGGAGCCACCGCGGTGGTGATGAACGTGGCCGTCACCGGGCCCACCCAGGGCAGCTTCTTGCGGGTGTACCCCTCGGGCGCCACCGAGCCCAACGCCTCCAACCTCAACTACGCGGCCAACCAGACGGTGCCCAACCTGGTGGCCGTCAAGCTCGGCGGCGACGGCAAGGTGCGCATCTCCAACATCGCCGGCGCCACCCACGTCATCGCCGACATGGCCGGGTGGTTCAACGACGGGGGGAGCTGAGGCGGGCGCCGGCAGACGGAGGCGGAGGCGGCATGGCCCACGGCAGCCTGAAGATGCGTGAGCGGCTCGGTGAGATCATCTCGTGACGGAATCGTCGCCTCTACATGCCGAGGCCAAGCCCGCGGTCCAACACGCTCTCAGCCGCGCGGCGTTGTGCCTCCATGAGGGCGCCGGCCCTGTCGAGGACCTCGGTCCATGAGAGGGCCTCGGTAGCGACCGGACTGTCTCCCGTAGCTCCGTCGATCTCGGCGGCCATGGCCACCAGGGGCCGGGCCGTGGCGGAGTCGGCCGGCGAGGTCGTCCCACTCGGGGTCGGGCATCCACCTCTCGGCTTGACGGGGTCCGATGGCGCCCACCACGTCCCCGGCGCCGTGGTGGCTGAGCGCCTCGGGATGGCGGTCCCGGTAGGACTCGATGCGCCCAGCCAGCCCGCACCACACCTGGCGCGCAGCGATGTCGGCCAGTGATTCGCCCAGGACGGCGACCAGGTGGGCGGGAACGATCGCTTCATGGGCCAGGACTGCCACCCGGGCGGCCCGGGTGTCGTCGAGGGCGGCATCGAACTCGGCCAGCGCTTCGGCCACCTCCACCCGCTGGGGTTCGGCGGGCGGCCAGGGCCTTGGTTCGCTTGGCCTCGTTTGACACTTCAACGTCAAGGCGGAGGTGGGCACCGCGCTCCGCCTGTGCGGCCGCCTCGACGCCGTCCTCGGCCCGCTCCAGTGCCCGCCGGGCGGCCACCACGCCGTCGTTGTCCCGCCGGCCCCAGTGACGCTCAGAAGCGATTTTGAATCGGCCTGGGTTTGGTAGAGGCTCGTTCGGTTGGTTTTGCCGGTCGGGCTCGTGGCCGTCCAGCGCCTCGATTGTGCCACGGAGGGACGGCTGGTGTCAGTCACCGTTGAGGAGCTCGTCGACGGTGACGGGTTCCCCGCAGCACGGTGATAGGCCGCCGAGTCCGAGGCTGGCCATGAAGGTGTTGCAGTCCTCGCACCGCTGCTGGCCGAGGGATCGTCCGTCACAGCCCGGGCACTCATAGACGGTGTGGGCCCGGCGGGGCTCGCCGGGCGGGGCCAGGACCTGCCGGGCGTCAGGCGCTCGGTGACGTCGGCGGTGAGCGGCCACCCGACAGGCGTCGCTGCAGTAGCGGCGCTTCCCGGCCGGCACGAAGGGGGAGGCGCAGGCCGGGCAGGGAATCGTTACAGCATCGTTACTCAACGTGGTCACGCTGCGTTCTCCTCGGTCGGGGTTGCGGTTTGCTGGCAGTGCCAGGCAGCCTCGACCTCGGCCGGGGTGCGGTCGTCGAGCTGGCCGTGGATGCGCCTCTCGTTGAACCAGACAACCCAACCACAGGTGGCCACCTCGAGGTCATCGAGGCCCTTCCAGGGCCCGCCGTTGCCGGCGAGAGCGGCGGGGTTGCGGTGCAGCTCGGTCTTGAACAGCCCGATGGCGGATTCCGCCAGCGCGTTGTCGTAGGAGTCGGCGACGGTGCCGATGCTGGGCTGGGCGCCGATCTCGGCCAGGCGGTCGGTGTAGGCGATGGCGGTGTACTGGCTGCCGGCGTCGCTGTGGCACACCACGCCATCGATGTCGACACCTCGTCGGGCCCAGGCGGCCATGTTGAGAGCGTCGAGCACCAGGCTGGTGGCCATGGTCCGCGCCGCCTTCCAGCCCACGATGCGCCGGCTGAACACGTCCACCACGAAGGCGACGTAGACGATCCCCGACCACGTCGAGCAGTAGGTGAAGTCGGCCACCCAGGTGCGATCCGGCCGGGTGGCGCTGAAGTCACGCTTGAGCAGGTCCGGGGCCCGAACCGCCGCCGGGTCGGCCCGGGTGGTGAAGCGCTTTCGAGCCCGGGAGGCGCCCCGGATGCCCTCCCGGCGCATGAGGCGAGCGACGCGGTCCCGGCCGACGTCGAGGCCAGCTCGGTGGGCGGCCTTGGTCAGCTTGCGCCGGCCGTAGACGGAGTAGTTGGCCACGAACAGCGCCACCAGCGCCGGGGCCAGGAGGGCGTCGGAGAGGGACCGGGCGGAGTCAGGTCGGGTCTTGGCCGACCAGTAGGTGGAGGGGGCGATCTCCAGGGCACGGCAGATCGGCTCGACCCCCCATCGCAGCCCACCGGAGTCACAGCTCCGGTGGGCGTCGATGAAGGCGACTACCTCTTCGGTCGACCGTCGAGCTCGGTCGCGAAGAAAACCGAGGCGGCCTTCAAGATGTCGTTCGCCCGGCGGAGCTCGCGGTTCTCCCGTTCGAGCTCCGCGATCCGTTGCGCGTCGGTGCTCGACGTGCCGGCCTGTCGACCGGAGTCGATCTGAGCCTGGCGCAACCAGTTGCGCAGCGACTCGGTCCCGACGCCCAGCTGGCCGGCCACCCGGGTGACCACGCCGAACGTCTGACCGTCCTGCTTGGCGATCGCGTCCTGCGCCATTCGCACGGCTCGCTCGCGAAGCTCAGGCGGGTACCTCTTCTGGGCTGGGTGTTTCGTGGTCATGCTCCATCCTCACTTCCAAGGTATGGAGCCTCCGCGGATCCCAGGCCGATTCAATTTCCAGTTGCCGCCGGCGGTCCTCTACCGCGAACGGGCCTGCCGCGGTGAAGCCGCCACCGGGCTGGCGCCGACGCTCACGACGGCCAGGGCCAAGGCCACCGCCACGCCGCGGCGGCTGGCCGCTCGGTTCCCTCCTCACCCTTCAGCCCGCCGCTGGCCAGCCGCCCGGTCACTCCGCCGTGTGCTCACGCCATACCCTCTGCTCACGTCGTCCTCCGTAGGTTCGCCACGAGCTGCCTCAGCACCTCCATGTCGGCCACCGCGGCCTTCCGGATCGGTGTATCGCACTCGTTTGCCGCGCCAGCCGTCACTAGGTGCGCTGCATAGTGGCCTTGGCGAGTATCCGTCTCCCAGCCGCGGGGAACATCCGCCAAACGTCGCAGATTTCCGGTCCTGCGTCGGAATCGACAGCATTGGCGGCAGAGCGTTCCCCCAACCGGGGGTACGACCCTTGACGACACGGGGACAACGATGGGCTGGGTACGCCACAGGGAAGCTGTCGGATGTCGTCGGCGTGCGATGCCTGCCGCTGCTGCGGTGGCGAGGCGATGCTCCTCGCAGCCCGGATCGCGCTACAATGTAGTTGTGTCGTCACCCGTCTCGATCCGATTCCCTGATCCCGTCGCGGCGCGCCTCCGCCGTCGCAGCTCGAGGTCCGGTGAAGCCGCATCCGGCATCGTCGTCCGCCTCGTCGATGAGGGCATGCGGATGGAGGATCATCCAGGCGTCGTGTTCCGCGACGGCCCGGCGGGCCGTCGGGCGGGCCTGGCCGGTGGGCCTGACGTGTGGGAGATCATCACCGTGCTTGGGGACTTCGGGTCGGCGGGGCCCACGTCGGCGGTCACAATGACTGCGAAATGGCTCAATCTCACCGAGGCCGAGGTTCGCACGGCCGAGGGGTACTACAGCTCGTTCCCCGATGAAGTCGATGAACGGATGGCCGACAACGCGGAAGCCGCCGTGGGCGCCCAGAGGGCAGCGTCAGTGCGTGACCGCCTCTACGGGTGAAGCTGCTGCTCGACGAGATGTTCCCGCCTGCGGTCGCCGAAGGGCTGCGCCGACGGGGGGTCGACGCGGTCGCCATACAGGAGAGGCCACCTTTGCGCGGGCTCCCCGACCCGGAGGTCTTCGTGGTCGCGCAACTCGAGGGCCGCTGCCTGGTGACCGAGAACATCCCGGACTTCGTTCCCTTGGAGTCGGCTTGGCGTGCCGAGCACGAGGGCCCGCATCACGGATTGGTCCTCGTCGCCCCGGGTGCCTTCCCTCGGCATCGACAGCGCGTCGTCGGGCGCCTCGTTGCCGCGCTGGCATCGATGACCACCGCCGGCCGACCCGACCCAGGTATGGTCACCTGGCTGATCCCCGCCACGTGAGATCCTAGGGCGGACGCGGTCACCGGCCCGGATGACGTCGGTGTAGCCGACCCGCCACCCGTCGCCCCGGAGCCGTGCGATCGCTGAACCGCCCGGGGATACACCCATTCGACTCGACCAGGCCTACGCCCGCTGTGCCGCCTCCCGTGCAAGCTCCGTGCGGGACGTAAGCCCGAGCTTGGCGAAAACCTTGGTCAGCAACGCAGAGCACCTTGGGTGCTCGCCGGGGCGAGCGAAGATTTGGTCCGGCCCTCGCCCGTGTCGCGCCCTCGGTGTCGTTGTCGTAGAGCGGCCAGAATGGTGGTGTCCGCCCCGGTAAGACGCCGAAGCCTCTGTAGTGCTGGCGAGCCTGTAGGTCAGCATGGTGGTGGAGGGCTCCCACGGGAACCGTGGAATGTTGCCATCGAGCACGAGCATCAGACTTCTGATTTTCCTGCCCTCCCCGGAGCGGACGCCAAGGACCGGAGAAGGGAGAGAACGTGGATGTTGTCCATCCCCGCTGCGCCGGGGTCGATGTCTCGAAGCGTGACGCCAAGGTGTGTGTCCGCATCGCCGCCCCGGGTCGAGCGAAGGCCACGTCGACGGTCACGACCTGGGGTTCGGTCACCAACCAGGTCCTCGCCCTTCGGGATCACCTGATCGCCGAGGCGGTGACCGCCGTGGTGATGGAGGCCACCGGCGATTATTGGAAGCCGTTCTTCTACCTGCTCGAAGATGGCCCGTTCGAAGTGCTGCTGGTCAACGCCCGTCACGTGAAGAACCTCCCCGGTCGAAAGACCGACGTCTCCGACGCAGCCTGGCTGGCCGAGCTGGGTGCCCACGGCCTCGTCCGGGGATCGTTCGTCCCGCCCGAGCCGATCCGACAGTTGCGTGACCTGACCCGCACCCGCACCACGGTCACTCGTGAGCGGGCCCGGGAGATCCAGCGGCTGGAGAAGCTCCTCGAAGACGCCGGTATCAAGCTCTCCTCAGTCGCCTCCGACATCTCCGGGGTATCGGGGCGGGCCATGCTCGAGGCTCTCATCGATGGCCAACGCGACCCGGCCGTGTTGGCCGATCTGGCCAAGCGGCGGCTGCGCTCCAAGATCCCCGCCCTCACCGAGGCGCTCACCGGCCGCTTCGGTGACCACCACGCCTTTCTGGCCCGCCTGCACCTCGACCTGATCGACCAGCACTCCACGGCCATCGACGAGCTCACCACCCGGATCGAGGTGGTGATCGAGCCCTTTCGTGGCGCCCGGGACCTCATCGTCACCATCCCGGGAATCTCCACCGGCGTCGCTGACGTGATCATCGCTGAGACCGGCGCCGACATGACCAGGTTCCCGAGCGCCGGCCACCTGGCGTCGTGGGCCGGGACCTGCCCGGGGAGCAACGAATCTGCCGGGCGGGTCAAGTCCACCCACACCCGTCCCGGCAACCCCTACCTGAAGGGTGCCCTCGGAATCGCTGCGATGTCAGCCGCTCGCAGCCACGGCACGTACCTGTCGGCCAAGTACCGGCGCATCGCAGCGCGCCGGGGACCGCTCAAGGCAATCGTGGCCGTCGAGCACGCCATGCTCATCGCCATCTGGAACATGCTGACCACCGGTGCGTTCTACTGCGATCCCGGTGGCGACTTCTACGCCCGGCTCAATCCCGACAAGGCCAAGAACCGCGCCATCGACCAGCTTCGCAGCATGGGATACGCCGTGACCCTCAACCCCCTGGCCGCCGCGGGGTAGAGAGAATCTTCGCATCAGTTTCTGTGCCCGCTGCGCGGCCGCGACGCATGCGTGAAAATGGTGTTG
>JBKJNA010000037.1:0-5142 GCA_046596195.1 Acidimicrobiales bacterium
CGGCTCGTCGTCGCCTCGAAGCCGCCCCGGTCCCGGGACGTGCAGCTGGTCAGCCGGGCCGAGCGTGCCTTTGCCGCCCCCCTCGGGCTGCGGCTGCGGCTCCGGGTGGCCGCCGAGCTGCGCCAGGGGGTTGACCGCACCGAGGTGGTCGAGCACGTCGCCACCCACCCGGCGAGGGCCGCCGACCTGGTGCGCCGGCTGGGGACCGACGGGACCGACGACCGCACGTTCGTCATCGCCACCTTCCAGGAGCTGCTCGGCCGGGCGCCCGAGGACGAGGGGATGGCGAACGCCCTGGCCGACCTCGGCGCGCGCTGCACCCGCCAGGAGTGGGCGCAGGAGGTCATCTGCTCGGTCGAGGCCCGGAACCGCGAGCGCAGCGTCGTCGCCGGTCTGGCCCACCTGCCCGACCTCATGGCCATGCGGCCCGAGCGCTATGAGATGGCCCAGTTCACGGGGAACCCGGCGGGACGTCCGGTGCCGGCGCTGCGCGTCAGGGACCCCGAGGACGCCGATTGGATCGAGCGCATGATCCTTGAGCACGGCTACTACGAGGTGCCCAACGTGTGGCACCTCGAGGTCGACACCGACAAGCAGGTGCTGGGCCAGATAATCGCCGCCTTCAGGCCGACGCGGTCGCTCGAGCTGGGCTGCTCATCCGGAGCCGTCCTGTCGGTTCTCGACGAGCTCGGCATCGCCGCCGAGGGGATCGACATCAGCGCTGCGTCGAAGAGCAGCGCGCCCCCTGCCGTCCAGCCCCGGATCCACCACGGCGACCTCCTGCAGGTCGACTTGCCCGAGGGCTACGACGTGTTCTGTGGCTTCGACATCTTCGAGCACCTCAACCCCCGCCACCTTGGGCGCTACCTCGAGCGCATCCGCAGCCTCCTCCGCCCCGGGGGCTTCGTCGTCACGAACATCCCCGCCTATGGCGATGACCCCGTCTTCGGCACCGCCTTCCGGCCCGAGCTGCTCGGATGGAAAGAGCGCGACGGCACCTACGACCTCTGGCCGGTCGACCCCTGCGGGTTCCCGCACCACGGCCACCTGATCTGGGCCACCGCCGCTTGGTGGGTGGAACGTTTCAGCGCCGCCGGCTTCACCCGGCTCGTCGACGTGGAGCAATCGATCCACGACCGCTACGGCGACTGGATGAGCGCCTCGGCGCCGGCCCGCCGCTCGTTCTTCGTCTTCGGCAACGAGCCTGACGCCCTTGAGGTGGCTGAGGTGGTCGCCACCATGGCCGAGGTCCCGGCCCTGGCCGGCGTCTGATCCAGACACCTTCGGCTGACACTTCGGTATCCATCGGCCCAGCTCCCGCCAGCTCGGCTTCAGCGCCGGGCGGGGTCCCGGCCGGCGTGGAGGGCCAGTGCGAAGGCAGCCAGCGCCACCAGCCACCAGCGGCCGTGGTGTGGCCCGGGCGTGAACGACGGGAGCTCCGTCAGCCTGACGGCCAGGCCGGCGACGAAAGCGGTGCCGAGCACGCCTGCGGTCACCGCCCCCGCTCCGGCCGCCCGCTCGCCTCGGCGGGCGGCAAGGAGCCCGACGGCCAGGGCGGCGGCGGCGGCGGTAGCGACCTCTGGCATGCGGTCACCGACGTCCGGAGGGAGGCCCGGCCCGATGGCCACCGCCACGAGCAGCAGGCCGAAGAGGGCTCCAGCCACGAGTGCGGCCGATCCGGCCCGGCAGATGCTCCGGAACGGGGCGCCGAACGGCATCGTCGCCAGCAGCTCCGCCGCGGGATCATCGGCGGACCACCCGAGCGAGGCGCCGGTGACGATGCCGGCGAGGACCAGGGGTGGGAAGAGGTCCTCACCGCCCAGGACGAGGGTGAGCAGCGTGGGCAGAGCGGCCAGCGCGACCGTGACGGCGACAAGCCCTGGATGGGCGACCATGGCGGTTGGAACCACTGCGACGTGCCCCCTCATCCGCCGCGGGGGCGTGCGAGATCGGGTCAGCACGGGCCGGGATCCCGGGTGACGACCACGTCGAAGGGCCCGACCGGCGCGAGGCCCAGCGCGGCGAGAAGATCGTCGGTGCCGGTGCTCACGGTCAGCAATCCGGGCTCTCCGGCCTGGTGGAGAAGGCGTCGAACGGTCCAGCCGGGGCCAGGCCGACGGTGGCCAGGAGCTCGTCGGTGCCGGTGCTCGGGTCGAGCCAGCGGTCCCAGCCCTGGTGGACCGCCGCCCGCACGGTCGCTTCGGGGAGGGCGGCGAGGGCACGGGCCGCACGGAGGTCCTGGGCCGACCACACCACCGGCGCAAGGCAATCTGGCCAGGCGGAGCCCCGGTCGAAGGCGTCAGGCGCTCGGTCACCCAGGTCCCTGGCGGAGCGCCCCGACGTGAGCGCACGAGCCGGCCCCGGCTCGAGCCCGCGCGTGGCCAGCCACAGCGCGACGACGCCGCGCGCCTCGCCGGAGATGACGAGCGGCTGGTTGTCGGGGCCCGGCTCGGTCGGCAGGCCGGCGACGCGGGCGGCGACGATCAACCGAGCGACGAGCAGCGACCGGGGCGAAGCGCTGTAGCCCAGCGCCGCCTCGTCGGAGGGCACCGCAGGCACTCCGGCCGGGAGCCGGCGGGCGACCTCGGGCGGAAGGTCGTCGAGCTGGCCGGGGAACCGCTGGCGCAGCGTCAGGGTGGGAAGGCCGCCGGGGAGCATGGCGGCCACCGGGGTGACCTCAGCGACCAGGCGGGCGGCGAGCTCCTCGGATCCGCGGTAGGCGCAGACCTGGACCGTGCCGGCGGCCCGGCAGGCCTGGTGACGGGCGGGATCGGCGACGAGGCCGGCGATGCGGGCCGACGAGGAGCCGGGCATCGGGCCGGTGGCCACCACGCCGGTGATCGCCAGCAGCAGGCACGTCGCTGCGCCGGCCACGGCCGTGGACCGGTCCCGACGGTGGCGGGCGATGGCGATCACGAGGACGCCGCCCGTGAGGGCCAGCATCCACGCCAGGTGGGACCAGTCGGCGGCGTCGACGAACACCTGCGACTGGCTGGAGAGCGGCGGAAAAGTCGACAGCTGCTGCAGCGGGTTCCACCCCGGGTCGCCGATCGTGGCCAGCCGCAGCGAGAGGAAGCCGATGGCCACGACGGCGACGACGGATGCGAGGGCGAAGTGGACCCACCGGCCCAGGGCCACGCCGAGGACGACGCCGCCGACACCGAGGACGAGGGCGCTGAGCACCTGGGCGGCGGCTCCTGACCCCGGCGAGCCGTAGACGTTCGGGCTGCGGATGACGACCGTGGCCCCGTAGGCGGCGAAGAAGACCACGAGGGCGGGCACCGGCACCCAGGCGGATCCGAGCAAGCCCCAGGTGCGGGTGGCGGGCGCCGCCGGACAGGTGTCGAAGAGCTCGTCCGCCCCGTCCCGCCGAGCGCGGGTGACTGACCGGTGGGCGGCCAGAACGGCCATGCCGACCATCGGGTGGGCGAACCACGGCGCCAGCCCGACGACGTCCGCCCACGACTCCCCGTTGTCGCCGCCCCAGATCCCGCCAAAGGCGATGTAGGTGACGACGAGGAAGCCCAGGCCCACGGCGAACCACGGGCTTTCGGCCAGCTCCCGAGCCTCGACCCGGGCCAGCGCGCCGGCCACCCGCCACGAGGGGGGGCGGACCCGAGATCCGGGACCGGGAACGTCGGCGGTCGTGCTGAGGTCGAGGCCGGGACCGGGCCCTGACCAGCCTGGCTCGGGAACGGCCGTCCGCCGCAGCGCCAGCAGGCCCACTGCGCCGAGCGCCCCGAACACGGGCACCAGGAGGAAGGTGGCGCCCGGGCCCATGCCGACGACGAACGTGAGGACGAGCCCAACGCCGGCCATGGCGATCAGCGCAGGGCCGAAGCGGCGCATCACCGACCGCCGATGGCGACGTGGTAGCCGTTCACGACGCCAGCGCCTGGCCATCGGGGTCGGCGGTGCGGCCGGCGAGGAGCAGGTAGCCGTCCTCGACGGTCGGCTCGACGAGGTGGGCCCCCGTCGGCGGGTCGCCGATGTGGCGGATGCGGCCCTCACCGGTCACCCAGGCCAGCTGCGCCCGCAGGTCCCGGTCGCCGGCCAGCCACACCCGGTCGGCGGCGATGGCCGCCAGCGCCGCAGGGGCGCCGGTGAAGCGGACCTGGCCCTCGAGGAGCACCACCACGCGCTGGCAGAGGGCGGCGACGTCGTCGGTCTGGTGGGTGGAGAGCAGCACGGTCGCCCCCGCCGCCTCGGTGCCCAGCAGCTCGCGGAAGCGCAGTCGCTGCTCAGGGTCGAGGCCGGCCGTCGGCTCGTCGAGGATGAGCAGGTCAGGATGGCCGAGCAGCGCCTGGGCGATGCCCACCCGTCGCCGCATCCCGCCCGACAGTTGGCGGATGCGCTTGTGCATGGCGCTCTCCAGCCCCACCAGGGTGAGGACGCGCCGCACCTCGTCGTGGCGGGCCCTGCGGTCGGCCCACTCCTTCAGGATGGCCACGTAGTCGACGAAGTCGAAGGCGCTGAAGTGGCGGTGGAAGCCAGGCTCCTGGGGCAGGTAGCCGAGCCGGCGCCTGATGGCCAGCCGTCCCTCGCCCGTCGTCGGGTCGGACCCGAGAACGTCGACGGTTCCCTCGTCCGCCGCCAGGACCGTGGCCAGGATGCGGAGCAAGGTCGTCTTGCCGGCGCCGTTCGGGCCCAGGAGGCCGTTGACGCCGGGCCCGAAGGCGGCATCGACCCCGTCCAGGGCGACGGTGGCGCCGAACCGCTTGCGCAGGCCGGACACCGTGAGGGTCGGCGACCGGAGGTCGGAAGGGACGGTCACGATGAGGCCTCCAGGGTGGCGAAGCGGTTCGAGCGGGCGGCGAGGACGGCCGTGGCGACCAGGGCGGCGCCGACGGCGACGGCCTGGCCTGCGGTCTGGAACAGGGCGGTGTCAGCCAGGTCGAGCCGCCGGCCCTCGGCGACCTGCACCCAGGAGGTGGCCGCCACCCACAGGAGGGCGAGCGTGCCGACGCAGACCTCGATCCTCCACCAGGTGCCGAGGGCGAGCGACCCGAGCGCCAGCGCCAGCGCCGGCAGCACCCAGGCGGCGCTCTCGAGGCCCAGCCCGGGGACGGCCAGGGCGGCCACCCCGAGCAGGGCGAAGGTGGTGGCGAGGACGAGCGCCGCCCGCCGGAGGGCCAGCCCGGC
>JBKJNA010000198.1:0-11414 GCA_046596195.1 Acidimicrobiales bacterium
GGCCATCGCCGCGTCGCACTCGTCGGCGGGCACGACGGCCACGAACTTGCCCTCGTTGGCCACGTACAGCGGGTCGATGCCGAGGATCTCGCACGCCCCGTTCACCGCGTTCTGCACGGGGAGGGCGGACTCGTCGAGGGCCACGTGCAGCTCGGTGGCCTTGGCCAGCTCGTTGCACACCGTGGCCACGCCGCCGCGGGTGGGGTCGCGCAGCCACCGAGTGTTGGGCGCCGCCGCCAGCAGGACCTGCACCAGCTCGCCGAGCGGCGCCGTGTCGGACTCGACGTCGGCCGTGATGCCCAGCTCGCCCCGGGCCAGCATGACGGCGATGCCGTGGTCACCGATGCGACCGGACACGATCACCTTGTCGCCGGCGGTGACCTTGTCGGCGCCGAGCTGGACGTCGGCCGGGATCACGCCCACGCCGGAGGTGGTGATGTAGACGCCGTCGGCTGCGCCCTTGTTCACGACCTTGGTGTCCCCGGTGACGATCTGGACGCCGGCCGTCGCCGCCGCCTCGGCCATGTCGGCCACGATCTCGCGCAGCTCGGCGATGGGGAATCCCTCCTCGAGCACGAAGGCGGCGGAGATCCACTGGGGGATGCCGCCCATCATGGCCACGTCGTTCACCGTGCCGTGCACCGCCAGGTGGCCGATGGAACCGCCCGGGAAGCGCAGCGGCTTCACCACGAACGAGTCGGTGCTGAATGCCAGCCGCTCGCCGGACGGCAGGGGCAGCACGGCCCCGTCCGCCATGGGGGCAAGGGTGTCGTTGCGGAACGCCTCCAGGAACACGGCGTCGATGAGAGCGTTGGACGCCTTGCCCCCGGCGCCGTGGGCCGAGTTGACGGCGTCCTCCATGAGGCGCGGCCGCCGGCGCCGGAACGCCTCGATCCGGTCGAGGACGATGTCCTCCCGCGACGGCCCGGACTGGTCGACCTTGTACTCGTCGTCCTCGGGCTTCTCGTCGCCACTCACGGTTGGCCCACAACTCGGGACGTGGCTGGGGCGCCGCTCATGCGGAGCGGACGGGGATCCTGGTCGCCTTGGTGAAGCGCCCGTAGTTGTAATAGGCGGCGCAGGCGCCCTCGGACGAAACCATGCACGTGCCGATGGGCGTCTCCGGGGTGCAGGCGGTGCCGAAGACCTTGCACTCCCATGGCTTGATGACGCCCTTGAGCACCTCGCCGCACTGGCACGCCTTGGGGTCGGCCACCCGCACGCCGGGCACCGAGAAGCGCAGCTCGGCGTCCCAGGGGGCGAACGCCTCGGTGAGCTTTAGTCCGCTCTGGGAGATGAAGCCCAGGCCCCGCCACTCGAAGTGGGGCCGCACCTCGAACACCTCGCGCAGGATCGACAGGGCCTTGAGGTTCCCCTCGTCGCGCACGGCCCGGGCGTACTGGTTCTCGACCTCGCAGCGGCCCTCGCGGATCTGGCGCAGGAGCATCACGATGGCCTGGAGGATGTCGAGTGGCTCGAAGCCGGCGGTCACCAGCGGGAGGCCGTACTCGGCGGGCACGAAGCGGTAGGGGCGGTTGCCGATCACCGTGCTCACGTGGCCGGGGCCGATGAAGCCGTTGAGGCGCAGGTCAGGCGAGTCGAGGATGGCCCGCAGCGGCGGGACGATCAGCACGTGATTGGCGAACACGCTGAAGTTCATGATTTCGGCCTCGCGGGCCTTCATGAGGGTGACGGCGGTTGACGGCGCGGTGGTCTCGAAGCCGATGGCGAAGAACACGACGTCGCGGTCGGGGTTGTCGCGAGCGATGCGGAGGGCGTCGAGGGGGGAGTACACCATGCGCACGTCGGCGCCCCGGGCCTTGGCCTCGAGCAGGTTGCCGTTGCTGCCCGGCACCCGCATCATGTCGCCGAACGAGGTGAAGATGACCCCAGGGGTCTCGGCGATGGCGATGCCGTCGTCCACCCGGCCCATCGGGATCACGCATACCGGGCAACCAGGCCCGTGCACGAGTTCGATGCTCTCGGGGAGCACGTTCTCGATGCCGTGCTTGTAGATCGTGTGGGTGTGGCCGCCACAGACCTCCATGAACTTCAGGTGGTCGTCACCGCCCAGCGCGGTGATCTCGGCGATGGCCGCTCGTGCGGCTGCGGGGTCGCGGTACTCGTCGACGAACTTCATGCTGCGCCCTCCTGTCGGAGCTCGGATTGCAGCGCGTCCCACAGGGCGTGGGCGACTGCGGCTTGTGCTTCTTGGATGCGGTGGACGCTGTCGGAGCGCACGGTAAGACAGTGGGCCACGTCGTCGCTGGCGCCCATGCGCCCGCCGTCGTAGCCGGCCAGGCCGATGGTGAGCATGCCCCGCTTGCGGGCCTCGGCGAAGGCGGCCATAAGGTTGTCGGAGTTCCCGCTGGTGGAGAAGCCCACGGCGATGTCGCCCTTGCGGGCGTAGGCGATCAGCTGGCGGGAGAACACGATCTCGAAGCCCACGTCGTTGGCGATGGCGGTGAGCACGGCCTGGTCGACGGCCAGCGAGCGGGCCGGGACCGGCGTGCCCCACGGCGGCCGGGTGAGGACCCGGGCGAACTCGAGGGCGTCGGTGGAGCTGCCACCGTTGCCGAAGGAGAACAGCTGCCCGCCGGCCCCGAACCGCTCGGCCATGGCTGCGGCGGTGGCGCGGATCTCGGGGTCCAGAGCGGCGAGGGTGTCGAGGCGCAGCTGCGTGCTCTGGGCCCACTTGCCCGACGCCGACGTGGCCAGGTCGGTCAGCAACGACCCGGCGTCGGTCTCCTCCCGCTCGATGAACGGGTAGAGGAAGTCGCTCGCCTCGGGGCTCATGATCGACCGCTCACGCTGCGTCCAGGTTGGTGATGGCGGAGCCGGCGTGGACCAGGAGCAGGTCGCCGGGCCGGGGCGTTTCGATGATGGAGGTGTCGATGCGCTCGCGGCCCTCGGCCGTGCGCACCAGCGCCTCGTCGCCATCGACGGCCAGTACCTCTGCGGGGCGGCCCTCGTCGGAGCAGGTGATGCAGACGTCGGCGAGGCAGTCGTCGGACTTCAGCAGGCCCTGGTGCTCGAAGCACACGTGGGTGAGCTCCCACAGCAGGTGGTACATCCGCACGAACTGCTCGGACGCCTGCAGCGGGTCGTCGGTCGGCAGCCACAGCACGTGCTTGGCGGCGCCTGCCGGCGGACGGAGGCCGGCCCCGATCCACACCGTCTCCACGCCCCACGCGTCGCCCCGGCGCATGGCCGCCGCCACCGCCTCGTCGTCGGCCGGTGCCACCGCCACCACGATGTCGCCCGTGCGGGCGGTGGTGCGCAGCATTGCCACCAGGTCCTCGTCGGCCGGCACCGCCACCGCCGGCAGCGCCCGCTTCCCCATGATCACAGGGTGCACGAACTCCACCGCGACGTGGTGCGAGTGGAAGGGCCACTCCGGCGACGCGCACCACATCGTCCCCCCGGCGAAGAACCGCCGGGCCAGCGCGAGAGACGCTCGCGCCAGGTCGGACATCAGCCCGTCGACGAGCGCGTCGTCGGGCGGGTCGGGGAGTGAAGGTGTGATGGTCATGTGGTTTTCACGCCGTGCAACCTCCGGTTGCGAGGCGAAGGAACGATCAGAGCGGCGAGGACTCTTTGAACTGGTCGATCTCTTCGTCGTAGACGGACCCCAGTTCCTTGAGCCAGGCCAGATTGCGGGCCGCCTCCTCCTCGTCGATCTTCGACATGGCGAAGCCGACGTGGATCAGCACCCAGTCGCCCACCTTGAGACCACCAACGTCGCCCATGACGAGGCCGACGTTGATCTCACGGCGAACGCCGTCGACATCGGCGATGGCCTTGTGCAGGGCGGGGTCGACGATCTCGACCACCTGGCCGGGGATTCCTAGACACATGGCGCGCCTCCTGAGGCTCGAAGAAATTCGGCGAAGGCTGCCTCGCCGGACGGTCGGGCGCCTCTACCGAGAAGCGCCGGGACGTTCAATCGTACAGGTGTGGGAGCGGTCCGGCGGCCATCTGGCTCGTGCCGGACGGGGCGGTCAACGGCCGCCATCGCGTCCGTTGCCTTCGTGCTCCGACACCCGGTCGTCGAGGCGGATCTCCGTCAGAGCGGTGGCGGCATCGGTGACCACCCGGGCCGTATGACCGCTCTGGGCCTCGAGGTCGGCCAGCACCTTGGTCTGGGCCTGGACCTGCTCCAACGCCACCATCAGCTCGGACGCGTTGTGGGCGGTGCGCATGACTGCCTTCGAGACCACGACGAGCAGGACGAGGACCAGCAGGGCGAACAGGCCCCCGAGAACGGACGCGATGACCCACCCGCTCATCGGGGAGCCTTGTGTCGCGACGAGGTACTTGTTGCCGACCGAATAAGTGAATGTTACACCTACCGGACGCCCTTTGGTGTCCGCTTCGTCGACTTTCTACAGCGAATTGCCGCGGGGCGCCCGTGGCACCAGAATGGCCGGCGTCGCCGACAAGGAAGGGGGCGTGCCCATGACATTGCGCTGAGCCCCCTGTGGAAGCTCGCCCGGTCGGGCGAGCGCCCTCTCCCGGGCCTCCTCCGTTCGCCGGCTCCCCTGAGCCGTTCGACCGGCGGTGGCTCCCGGGCCATCCCTTCGCCGGGCGTCGACGCCTGGCCGCCCGTCGTCGAACGAAGAACAGGAGCACCGCCTTGCCGTCCCCTTCCGATCCCACGTCTGCAACACCGCACCTCGACGCCCTGGCGCCGGTGATCACCGACGTCATCGCCCCGGCGGCGGCCGAGATCGACCGCACCGGGTCCTATCCACGCGCCGGACTGGACGCCCTTGGCGCCGCCGGCCTGCTCGGCCTGGTGAGCGCCGAGGACGTCGGCGGCATGGGTCTCGGCCATCGGGCCGCGGCCGAGGTCATCGAGCAGCTGGCCGGCGCCTGCGCCTCCACCGCCATGGTGGTCACCATGCACTACGCGGCCGCTGCCGTCCTGGAGGCCAATGGCCCCAAGGAGGTGCGCCAGGACGTGGCCGCCGGCAACATCGTGTCCACCCTCGCCTTCTCCGAGGCGGGCAGCCGCAGCCACTTCTGGGCGCCCGTCAGTACGGCGGTGGCGGACGACGGTGGCTTCCGGCTCGACGCCCAGAAGAGCTGGGTGACGTCGGCCGGCGAGGCGGGTGGCTACGTGTGGTCGAGCCGCCCGGTGTCGGCCGAGGGCGCCAGCACCATCTGGTACGTGCCGGCGGGCACGCCCGGCCTCGACGTGGCCGGCTCCTTCGACGGCCTCGGCCTTCGGGGCAACGCATCGCGCCCGATGGCAGCCCACGGCGTCAAGGTGGGCGCCGACGCCATGCTCGGCGCCGACGGCGGCGGGCTCGACGTAATGATGAGCACCGTCCTGCCGTACTTCCAGCTCATGAGCGCCGCCTTCTCGGTGGGCACCATGGCGGCGGCCACGGGCAAGGCGGCCGCCCACGCCGCCGCCACCCGCCTCGAGCACCTCGACCAGACGCTGGCCGACAACCCCACGGTGCGCGCCAACGTGGCCCGCATGCAGATCCGCACCGACATGGTGCGTGGCCTGTTGCTGGACGCCCTCAACGCCCTCGAGCAGGGCCGGGCCGACACGATGCTGCGGATCCTCGAGGTCAAGGCGGCAGCGGGGGAGGAGTCCACGGTCGTGACCGACCTGGCCATGCGGGTGTGCGGCGGGGCCGCCTTCCGCCGGGAGGTTGGCGTGGAGCGCCACTTCCGCGATGCTCGGGCGGCCACAGTGATGGCGCCCACAACCGACGCCCTGTACGACTTCATCGGGCGGGCCCTGTGCGGCCTGCCGGTGTTCTAGGTGGCCGCCGGCAGCCCCCTCGTGATGGGGGCGGTGGCGTACGACGCCAAGGTCGTCACCATCTGGGAAGGCTTCAAGGACTGGTTCGCGCGGCGCGGCCTGGCCTTCGACTACGTCCTGTACTCCAACTACGAGACCCAGGTCGAAGCCCTGCTGAACGGCGAGCTCCATGTGGCATGGAACTCGCCGCTGGCGTGGGTGCGGGCCCGGCGCATGGCCGAGGCGGCCGGGGTGGAAGTCAGCGCCGTCGCCATGCGCGACACCGACCAGGACCTCACGTCGGTGGTGGTCGTACGGGCCGACTCCGGCATCACCGATGTGGCCGGCCTGGCCGGTGGCGTGGTGGCGGTGGGCGCCGTCGACTCGCCCCAGGCCACCCTCATACCGCTGTCGCACCTGCGGGCCATGGGCGTGCGGTTCGGCGCCGACGTCCGGGTGCTCGGCCACGAGATCGGCGTCGGCAAGCACGGTGACCACGTGGGCGGCGAGCGCGATGCGGCGAAAGCCCTGCTCAGCGGGGTCGCCACCGCCGCCTGCATGATCGACGGGAACCACCTCCTGTTCTCGACCGAGGGCACGCTGCCGGCCGGCTCCACCAAGGTCCTCACCCAGACCGCCCCCTACGACCACTGCAACTTCACTGTGGGCCCCGCCGCTCCGGCCGGGCTGGTGGCTGGGTTCGTCGACCTGCTGGGGGCGATGGCCTACGACGAGCCCAAGGTCCGCCCCCTCCTCGACCTCGAGGGGCTTAAGGCGTGGCAGCCCGGGCGCACCACCGGCTACGCCGCCCTGGAGGCGGCCGTCGACGAAACGGGGTTCTACAACGAGAAGGGGAATGTCACCGCCGCCGGCTACCGGCCCTACTAGCGGGGCCGGCGCCACCACCACCCCGCCGCCTGTCGGCCCGAACCTGGCCGCCGGGGCCACGAACCTGGCCGCCGACCTCGACCTGGGCGATCTCGGCCTCGACCGCGGCGCGTCCGGCCAGGTCCACCCCCACTTCCGCGAGGTCGTGCAGGTGCTGGCCGTCCAGGTGGGCGACGAGGCCCGCCACGTCGAGGTGTTCACGCGCCGGGCCACCCTGCGGGGCGGCGAGCTGGGCCTGTCAACCGCCGGCGGCCAGGCCTCGCTGCGACGCCCTGGTGGTGCTGGCGGCCGGGTCGTGGGAACCGGCAGCGGTGGCGCGCGGCTTCGCCGTCGTGCGGGAGCTCCAGGCCGAGATGGGCGACGGCCGGCGCAAGCGCCTGGTGAAGCTCGGCTTCCCGCCCGGGCAGGCGGCCGGGCTCTCCGCCCTCCACACCCGCAACTTCATGGAGGAGGCTGTGCCGGTTCTCCGGTCATTTCAGCTCGCAGAGCGAACTCAGATGACCGGAGAACGACCGGCGGCGGGCCCGCCCGGCCGGCGATCAGTTCTCGGTGAGCCGGTCGGCCAGGCCGGCGATGGCGGCGACGACCGGGCCGTCGGGCTCGAAGTCGAGGAGAGGGGTGCCCTCCTTGTCGGCGTCGAGCACCGAGTCGCCCCACGGCACGTAGGCGGCCACATGCAGGTTGTGGTTGCCGAAGAACTCGTCGATGGCCTCGATGTCGCCGGGGGAGCGCAGCTTGTTGGCCACCACCCACACCCGGTCGAGCTCGAGCTCGGCGGCCAGTACGCCCATGCGCCGGGCCGTCTCCAATGAGCGGTAGTACGGCTCCACCACGAACAGCAGGGCGTCGACGTGGCGCGTGGTGCCCCGGCTGAAGTTCTCGGGGGACGCCTCGAGGTCGAGGAGGGTGACCGATTCACGCGAGCGGCCGGTGTCGGCCAGGATGGCGCTCACCGTGGCGTGCGACGAGCACAGGCAGCCTTCGTCGGCGTGCTGCGGCATGGCCATGTGGACGACCGACACCCCGTCGGGGGCGGTGGCCCCGAAGCGCTCGACGATGCTGGAGACGGGGTCCTTCAGCGCCGGCCCGTCGAGGCGGCGGGACACGAGGCCGAGCGGCAGGGGCGGGATGGCGGCGGCGTCGGCCTGCGACACGCCCAGGGCGACGGCCACGTTGGGGTTGCTGTCGCCGTCGATGACGAGCACGGGGTGGCCCCGCCTGGCCAGCAGTCGCGAGAGCGTGGCCGAGATGGTGGTCTTGCCGGCACCGCCCTTGCCGGCCAGCGCGATGCGCAGACCGCTCTCGGCGGGGATGACGGCGGTCGCGTCCGGACCGGTGTCAACCGTCGTCACCGGCGGACCATCCCTTCGGGATGGCCCACAGTGAGTTGCTGCATGGACCGACCTCCCGGGCCGGTCACGGGAGGACGGTGACCTCGTCGACGATGATGGTGGAGCTGACGGTGCCGCTGATGTCGTCGTACCGGGCCAGATAGGCGGACAGGTAGCGGTGACTCTCACGCAGGGCACCGGCCCAGGCGTGCAGCCAGTCGACACCGTCGGCCGTGAGGCGGTAGGTGCGGCGGGCGGGGCCGGCGCTCGAGTGCTCCCATGACGAGGCGACGAGGCCGTCGTCCTCCATGACCCGCAGCGTGCGGTACAGCCCGCCCGGGTCGACGGACCGAAGCCCGAGCTGGGCGATCTGGTCGAGGAGGTCGTAGCCGTGGGCCGGCGCCTCGCCGATGAGGAGCAGCAGGCTGGCCCGCAGGTAGTTGCGGGGGAGGCCGCCCTGGGGCTCCTCGAGGGACTTGCGGGACTTGCCTTCGGTGGCCATGGTGACGTTCGTCCTCTTAATGGTCGTGGTCCGAGTGGGCGCCGGCCCGTTCCTGCTGGCACGCCGCTGCTTCGTCGGGCGAGTTGTGGCACCAGCAGTCGGCGCTGCATTCGCCGTGCGTAGGCCTGGTGAGGTCGCTCCAGCTGGCTGCGAATTCCAGAGCGCCCTCCCGGACTCCCTCTTCCGAGAGACGGTAGCGATCGTCTTCGCGCTCCAGGTCGCCGCGGTCGACCAGCAGGTCGAGGTACAGGACCCCGATCTCGGCGTCGACCCCGAGGAAGCGCTCCAGCATCTTGGCGTCGGCCTGGTCGCGGAACTCGCCGAGGCCGAATTGCTCGCCCCGGAGCCAATAGATGACCTGGAGGATCTCGCTCCGCCAGAACATCTCCCGCAATGCCTGTGACTTGGGCGGATGCAGAAGTTCGTCCACGTCTATCCTTCCTGGAGGGCAAGGTCTCGGCATCGATTGTGTGACGCCGGCGTCTTCTTCCACTGAAGCATCATCAGGGCACCTGGGGGAACAGCGCCAGGAAAAATTCTCCCCATCTGCCCGCTGACGTCGCCGCCAGATAGGTGTAGTGTACACATACCACGACCCAGACGAGGGGGTTCCGAATCCATGGCAACCGAAGGTCGCAGTCGCAGGAGGCGCGAAGCAGGGCCTGATACGGGCGGCGCTGTCTCCACTACGACCGCCGGGCCCACGTCCCGTGGCTCGGAGATGGACAGCTTCAAGCGGGGCCGGCGTGACATCGGCCTCATCGACGGGTACGACCCGCTCGATCCCATGGCGCCGATCGGCGTGCGCAGCCGTGCTCTTGAAGAGCCGCCCGACGTGCTCGCCCTCGGCCCCCTCAAGAAGATCTACCTGATCTGGATGGTGGGCGGCTCGTGCGACGGTTGCACCGTTGCGGTCGCCGGTGGCACCCACCCCCGGGTGGAGCACCTGCTGGCCGGCATCATCCCGGGCCTGCCCCGGGTGGAACTGATCCACACCGTCGTGTCCACCGAGGTCGGCCCCGAGTGGACCCACAACCTCTTCATGGCAGAGCGCGGCGAGCTCGACGCCCCCTACGTCATCACGTGGGAGGGTTCGATCATGGACGAGTCCATCGCCGGCGCCACCGGCGGCTACTGGATGGGCCTCGGTGAGGATCCGGCCACCGGCCGCCAGATCACCAGCCTGGAGTGGCTCGACCGGCTGTCGCCGGGCGCCGCCGCCGTCATCGCCATCGGTACCTGCGCCAGCTGGGGCGGCATCCCGGCGGCCAAGGGCAACGTCACCAACTCCATGGGGATGATGGATTACCTGGGCCGCGACTACCGCTCGGCCTTCGGTGTGCCCGTCGTCAACATCCCGGGTTGCTCGCCCATCGGCGACAACTACCTGGAGACGGCCGCCGCCACCCTGTTGTTCCTGAACGGGCTGGCCCCGCTGCCGGAGTTCGACGAGCTGGGCCGTCCGGCCTGGCTTTTCGGCGAGACGGTGCACCGCCACTGCCCCCGGGCCGGCTACTACGAGGAAGGCGTGTTCGCCGAGGAGTACGGCGACAAGGAGTGCCTCGTCGAACTCGGCTGCTGGGGCCCGGTTGTCCAGTGCAACATCGCCGAGCGCGGCATGGTCGACGGCCACGGCGGCTGCATGCAGGTCGGTGGCATCTGCATCGGTTGCACGATGCCCGGCTTCCCGGACAAGTTCTCGCCCATTTTCGAGAAGTCCCCGGGCTCGATGCTGTCCAGCAGCACCAGCAAGATCACCGGCGGCTTCATCCGCCGGATGCGGAACATGACCCGGGTCGACAAGAACATGACGCCCCGGTGGACGGCCGAGAAGGACGCCCCCAGCGGGTGGTCCCGGTCCAAGACCGGCCCCCGCGGCGCCCTGCGGGCCTTCCACAAGGCGTACTCCGTGGTGCAGCACTCGCACGAGGGTGGCAGGTAGCAGCAGCAGTTCCGGACGGGGAGGGCGACATCCGGCCGCCCTTCCCGCCACGTAGTGCCAGGCAACCAGGGGATCACGACAGAACCGAGAGTCCTCCTGTTCGGAGGGCGCAAGCAAGGGGAGCAGCGCCTCTATGTGTTTCAAGAATCTGCCCATCGAGTTCGACCAGAGTGGCAAGGCCACCCTGCGCGAGGGAGTGAACGATCCCTACGCCGTGTCGGTGGCCAAGCCCAAGGGCTACGTGCGGCGACAGGAGGGCCCCGGCGCACAGCTGGCCGCCCCCCCTCGTCTGCGTGACTGGAACATCGACCCGATGACCCGCGTGGCCGGCGCCCTCGCCGTCCACTGTGTGCTCGACCTCGAGAACCGCGTCGCCGTCGAGGCGCATGCCCGGGCCATGCTCTTCCGTGGCTACGAGATCATCCTCCAGGGTCGTGACCCCCGCGATGCCATCGATATCAGCTCGCGTGCCTGTGGCGTGTGCGGCGGCGTGCACGCCACCGTGGCCTCGCAGTGCCTCGACATGGCGTTCGGCGTCACCCCCCCGCCGCTCGGCACCGAGGTCCGCAACCTCGGCGAGGTCGGCGAGATGTTCTATGACCGGCCCCTCCACCTGGGCCTGCTGGCCGGCCCTGACTACTCGACAGCGCTGGTGTCGGTCACCAACCCCGAGCTCGTCACCCGGGCCGAGAAGACGCTGTCGCCCCACGGCGACATCCACGGGTACCGCACCATCAAGGACATCATGGATGCCCTCAACCCGCTGACGGGCCAGATCTACCTGGAGGCCCTGGAGTGGACCCGCGTGGGCCGCATCATGTGCATGCTGATGTACGGCAAGTACCCGCACCCCTCGACGCTGGTTCCCGGCGGCGTCTCGACCAACATCTCGACCTCGTCGTTCAACGAGTACTACACGCAGCTCGGCAAGATCTTCGACTACTGCAAGGTCATGGCGGCCACGTGGGACGACCTCTGTGACTTCTTCCT
>JBKJNA010000220.1:0-5460 GCA_046596195.1 Acidimicrobiales bacterium
GGCCTATCAGGCCGGCACGCTGCGCCCGGCTCAGGCCGCCTCGGTGGAGGCCCACCTGACCGCCTGCGGGCCCTGCCGTTCGAGCCTGGCGTCGATGGCCGACCCCGGGCGGCTCGGGGCCAACTGGGCCGCCATCGAGGACCGGCTCGACGCCCGGCCGCCGCCGCTGTCCGAGCGATTCCTCCTCCGCATGGGGGTGGGTGAGCACCATGCCCGGCTCATCGGGCTGACGCCGGCCCTGCGGGCGCCCACCGTGGCGTGCGTCGTAGCCCTCTTCGCCGCCGGCGTGGTGACGGCCCAGTCCGCCGGCGGCACGCGCGACATGTGGTTCTACGCCTTCGTCGTGGCCGCCCCGCTCCTGCCACTGGCGGGAGTGGCCGCCGCCTTCGGCGCCAGGGACCCGGTGCAGGAGCTGACGACGGCGGCGCCCACGCCTGCCTTCGAGCTGCTGCTGGCCCGGGCGCTGGCCGTCGTGACGGTCACCACTGTCGTGTCCCTGGCCGCCGCCGTCGCCCTGCCGGACGGCGGCATGACCGCGGTGACCTGGCTGCTGCCCGCCCTCGGCCTCAGCGCCGCCAGCCTCGCCCTGTCCACCTGGGTGCCCGCCTCGTGGGCGTCGACCGGCCTGGGCGGCGCCTGGGTGGCGGCCGCACTCGTGAGCTGGCGGGTGAACCGCTTCGACACCGACGTGGTCGGACGCTTCGCGGCCCTCGGCCCGACCGGCCAGCTGCTGTTCGCCCTCGTCGGTGTCGCCGGCGCCCTCGTCCTCGTACTGCGCCGCGAGACGCTCGACTACCGGAGGATCCCATGAGCACCGCCACCATCGAGCTCGACGGCGTCACCAAGTCCTACGGATCGCTGAAGGCGCTCGACTCGGTGAGCCTCTCGATCGGCCCTGGCGTCACCGGCTTCCTCGGTCCGAACGGCGCCGGCAAGACCACGCTCCTGCGGATGATGGCGACCGTGCTGGCGCCTGACAGCGGCCGGATGGAGGTGCTCGGTTCGGACCCGCAGCGCAACGAGGGCCGCCTCGCCATCCGCCGCCGGCTCGGCTACTTTCCCCAGGAGCCGGGCTACTACCTGAACCTCAGCGCCTTCGCCTTCGTCGACTACATCGCCATCCTGAAGGAGCACACCGACCGCGGCGCCCGGCGGGCCGAGGTGCGCCGGGTGCTGGAGCTGGTCGACCTGGGCGACGTGCTGCACAAGAAGCTCAAGGCCATGTCGGGCGGCATGCGCCGTCGGGTCATCGTGGCCCAGGCCCTCCTCGGCCGCCCGGAGCTGCTCGTGCTCGACGAGCCCACCGTCGGCATCGACCCCGAGCAGCGCCTCCGGTTCCGCGAGGTGGTGTCGAGGATCGCCGAGGACCACACCGTCGTGCTCTCCACCCACCAGACCGAGGACGTCGCCGCCCTCTGCCAGCGCGTGGTCGTGATGGACAAGGGCAGGGTGCGCTTCGACGGCACCACCGACGAGCTGGCCGCCCAGGCCAGCGGACGGGTGTGGTCGGCAGCCGAGGCGGACCCGTCGGCCCGGCTGTCCTGGCGCACGGGCACCGGCCAGCACCGGCTCATCGGCGACCCGCCCGCCGGCTCGCAGCTCGTCGAGCCGACCCTCGAGGACGCCTACCTGTTGCTGATCGGCCGCACCGCCGCCGCGCAGGAGGGCTGACGATGGAGGTGCTCGTTCTCGCCGCCATCGTCGGCATCGGCTTCTGGCTCAAGCGACGTTACAGCGAGCCGGTCGCGGCACCGGCGGAGGTCGGCGCCGTCGGCTGGGCCGGCGCCATGCGGTGGACGACGGTCGGGCCGCTGGCCCGGGCCGACGCGTGGCGGCTGCTGCGCCATCCGTCGTTCCTCGTCGGCGTCGTCCTGACGCCGCTGATGATCGTGGCCGCCATCGGCAGCGAGCCGGCCACGTCATGGTTGCGAGCCTCGACGTCGATCGCCCTCGCCCTCGTCCCCCTCGGCTGGGCGACGATCATCGCCGCCAACCTCGTCGCACTGCGGCCCCGACGCACCGGGGTCGATGAGCTGCTGTCGGCGGCGCCATCGGCGCAGCCCGTGCGCAGCGTCGCCCTGATGCTGTCCGCCATCCCCGCCGCCACCGTCGCGGCGGTGCTGGCGGCGGGCACGATGGTCTTCGTCGGTCGCTCGCACCAGTTCAGCGGCTCCTTCCTGGCCGCTGAGGCGGCCGCCGGCCTCCTCATCGTCGCCGGCAGCGTGGTGGTCGGCGTCGGCGTCGCCCGCTGGTTGCCGCACCTGGGCTTCGGGATCCTGGCTGTCCCCGCCACCATGGTCATCCAGGCCCGGTTCTTCGAGTTGGATGCCTGGCCGTGGTACCGCAGCGAGGCCGACCCCCTGCGCTTCCTCGCCTTCCTGGCCGAGCCGACCAGCGTGGACCTGCCCGTGTTCGAGGTGCGCCACGCCGGGTGGCATCTGGCCTACCTGGCGGGCCTGGTGCTCGTGATGGCGGGCGTCGCCCTCGCCCGCAACGGCGTTCCCCGCCTGCTCGGGGCGCTCCTGGGCGCCACCGTGATGGTGACCGCCGCTGCCGGGTGGGCGCAGCTGCGGCCGCCCGGCGAGGGGCAGACGGCCGAGATGATCTCGTACCTCACGGACCCGGTCTCGCGTCAGACGTGCACGCAGGACGCGACGGTGCGGTACTGCGCACCACCTGAGGAGGCGGGCCGGGTGGCGGACTGGCGCGATCGAGTCACCGCCGTCCTGGCCCTCCTGCCCCCTCCGGTGGCGGCCCGCACCCTGCGTGTGACCTACCGGCCGCCGACGGTGATCGGGGACAGCGACTGCGCGCCCCAACCCTTCTTCGACGGCCTCCATCCGGCGGTGGCCGACAAGGTGGCGGCGGGTGCCGTGTGGCCGGATGACGGGGCCGTGCACCCCGGCACCCCTCGCTTCCCGTGCGGCGGGTCGCTGACGCAGGAGTTCTTCACCGCCGTGCAGGTCGGGGCGTGGGCCGTCGATCTGCCGCCGAGCCCGCACCACCTCGACGTGCGCTGCTCCGCAACGGGCCAGGCACGTGCGGTCGCGGCCCTGTGGCTCGGCGCCGCCGCCACGCCCGATGGGGCGCGGACGCTGCGTGCCCTCGTCGCCGAGCCCACCGACGTGCCCGGCCTCCTCACCTTCGCCGGCTGGAACGACCCGCCGATGTGGGGTGTCCGCTTCGCCGCAGCCGACGCCGAGCTTGCGCTGCGGCTGCTGGAGATGCCGAAGGAACAGGTGGCCGAGGCGCTCGCCGGGGCGTGGGACGAGGTCGTGGCGCCGTCGACCACGTCGGCCGAGCTGGCCCGGCTGGCCGGCGTCGCTCCCCCGGCTGCCGGTGCCCCGGGCCGACGGACCGGCGCAGGACCGGCGTGCCCGTGAAGCTGCGCCAACTCCCGGCCATGGTGGCGGTGGTGCCCGCCGTCACGCAGTGGGGGGCGGTCGTGGCCGCCGTCACGGGCGGGCTGCTCCTCGTGGCGACGGCCGGTGCCGACCCGGGGAGCGTGGTGTTCAAGCTGCGCCTGTCCGGGCTGGCCGTCGCCGCCACGACGGCAGGGCTGCTCGACGACACCGCAGCGGTCACGCTGGCGTCGTCACCCATGCCCCTCGTCGCCCGTCGCATGGTTCGCATCGCCCTCGTCGCCGCCGTCGCCCTCTCGTGGTGGGTGGTGGGGGCGGCGGCGGCGGGAAGCGCCATCGGGGCCGGTCAGGCGCCGGCCCTGCTCCGTGAGCTGGTGGTCCTGACCGCTCTGGCCGCCCTCGGCTCGATCGCGGTCCAGCGTTGGAGCGCCGACGGCCGGGGCGCCACCGGGGCACTGCTCGCGATCGGCTGGTTCGCCCTGTCGTTCCTTCCTCCGGTCGGGGCTGTACCCCTTCCGCCCGAACCGCTCGACCCGGCCAGCGCCGGCGCCCTGACGGTGGTAGTCGCCGTTGTCGTCGGGCTGGCATTGCTGCTCTCCCGGGACCCGGCATCCCCCCGCCTGACCGGACGGTCGCACCGGGAACACTGAGTGGGCCGTCGAGCGGCAAGGATGCCGGTGTGCTCGACCATCTCTCGATCCAGTGCAACGACGTCACCGCCAGCGCTGCGTTCTATGACACCGTGCTGGCGCAACTCGGCGGCACACGGGTCCTCGACTTCGGCCAGGTGATCGGCTTCGGCGTGCCGCCGATGCCCGACTTCTGGATCGGGCCGTGCACGGGCGGCGCCTTCCGCGAGGTGCACGTCGCCTTCGCCGCACCCGACCGGGCCGCTGTGGACGCCTTCTTCGAGGCTGCCGTCGGCACCGGAGCGCAGGTGCTGCACCCGCCTGCCGAGCACCTGGAATACCACCCTGGCTACTACGGGGCATTCGTGCGCGACCCCGACGGCAACAACGTCGAGGCGGTCTGCCACACGCCGCCCGGGTAATCCGGCCGCCCGGCATCGCGATCGTCGACAAGCCCTGCGTCTCTCAGGCGGTCAGTGGCCGTCGATCCGTTGACGCTGTGGTCCCACCGTCGCGCCCGGGTCGGCGGCCGACTCGAAACCCGCCCGGAACACGGCCAGCCGGGTGAGCAGGCTCCCGGCGGCCAGCAGGACGCCGGCGGGGACGGCCGCCGCCCGCCGGCGCCCGGCCAGGGCGAGCACGGCGCCGGCGGCGGTCGACACCTTCGCCGCCTTCACCAGGCGGGACGCCTCGCCGCTGCGGTATGGCTCGCCGGCCTCGCCCAGGCGCTGTTCCATCATGCGGGAGGCGCCCAGCTCGAGGCACGCGCCGACGAGGGCCAAGCGGCGGGCGGGGCCGGCCGACGCCGGCCGCGTGCACACCATGGCCATGCCACCGGCAGCGGCCGCCGAACTGGCGGCGAACACGAAGGGCAACTGGCGGTGGGCGTCGTGCCACACGGGGATGGCCGTGTCGCTCACGAGGACGGCCGTGTAGGTGGTCATCCCCGGGCCCAGCGCGCCGGCCGCCGCGCCGCACAGGCGACCGACCCGGGGCAGTAGCCCGGTGACGTCACTCGCGCCGGCGGCGATTGCGGACGGGGCGAAGGCCGAGAGCAGCCATGTGCCCATGCTCATCGGTGACGTTGGCTTGGCCACCCGGAGCATGTTGACGAATCGCTTGGGCCGCCCCAGGTCGGCGATCAGCAGCGGCCCGCTGGCGGCCGCCCCCGCCATCGACGCCAGTCGCGCCGAGCGGGCCAACCGTTTGTTGCCCGCCAACTGTGCGGCCAGGGCCAGCGTGGATGACGCGCCGGCCAGGCCACCGGCAAAGAAGTAGAGCGGGATGTAGTGCTTCCATACCGGCGCCTTGAGGATGGGCCGCCCGTAATACGACGTGGGCTCGTCCCGCCGCCCCTTGCGCCCGCTGGCGCCGGTCGCCCACCCGCTCAACGGGGCGTTCGCGTCCCGGGTGGCCGCCGCAGGCGGGGCGCCTGGACCCGACCCGGCGTCGTCGACCGAGGTCACCGA
>JBKJNA010000161.1:0-78409 GCA_046596195.1 Acidimicrobiales bacterium
TTCGATAGGGGGCCGCTGGGGAGGCGATCACGGTCCCGGCCGAGATGGGCGATAAACCTTCGGGCCTGCGCTCGACGCCGGGAACACGGACTGCTGAACCAGCGGCCTACCTTACCAACGACGTTGCGGCGACACTCCGGATTCGGCCGGATCGATTCCATCACGCGGTTATCCCGCGAACGGTTTCGCAGCATTCCCACGATCGGTCAGCCCTCGGGGCCGGTGGCGAGGGCTTCGAGGAGCGCCGCCGGGGTCCTCACCGGCGGGAGAATTTCACTCAGCGCGGTGAGATCCTTGTCGCCCGAGACGAGGAAATCGGCGCCGCATTCGCGAGCGAGCGCCACCAGGTAGTCGTCCTTGGGATCACGGCTGACCGCCACCGCCGCCGGGTCCGCGACGGCGGGGGCGTGGGCCAGCACCTCGCGCAGGCCCCTCCAGCGCATCGGGGTCGAGCGGCGCCGCCAGCTTCGGCCGGCCGAGCACGTCGTCCAGCTCGGCCAGCAGGTGCGGCGACACGACGAGGATCACCTGGCCCGAGCGGACCGCCTCGATGATCCTCGCTGGCTTCCCCGCCGGCGACAGGGCGGCCGACACGGCACGCCGGGGTCGACGACGATGCGCCTCAACCGGCCCGGCGGCGCTCCTGGCGGGGACGGTAGACGTCGTCATCGACCAGCTTGTCGGCCGCCGTCTCGCCCACCCCCTCGCCGGCATCCCAGAGCCGGCGATAGGCGTCGCCGAGCTGAGCGCCCCAGCGCACGGCCAACGCTTCAGCGACGACGTCGGTCTCCGTCTTGCCCTCGACCGTGGCCCGTTCGGTGATCCACCATCGCGGGACCGGCGGGTTCTGGCAAGACCACCGGTCTCGGCACCGCTGCCCGCCTGTTTTCCGCCCCGTGGCCGTTCCGCGATCGGTGAGGCGCCGTCGGGGAAGGCGGCCGACGTGCCGCGCGCCGATACGGGCCGGCCGCCACGCTGGCCGATCTGCTCGCCGATCATGCCGGCCCCGGCGCTCGACCCGGTGCCGGCGCCGCACCTATTGACGCGGCAGGTATCGTTGCCCTAATCGTACGAACCGGACGACTCCGGGCAATAGGGGGCTTCGTGCATGATACCCGCACATTCCGTCGCATGCTGGTCTCGGCGCTCTTCGCGCTGATCGCAAGCCTGGTGTCGCTGGCGGAAGCGCCGACTGCGGCGCGGGCCGGCGGGCAACCGGGCTCCGGTCTCGGCCGCCACGACCGGCAGCTGTTAGCCGAGGCCCGTGCCGAAGGAGAGCTGACGGTGACACTGCTCATCGCCTCCCGGCCCGGCGCCAACCGCGACGTGATCCGGGGCCTCGAGGCCCTCGGCGGCCGCATCGACTTCCGTGACGACGCCCTCGGCTACGTCCGCGCCGACGTGGCGATCGGCCGCGCCGAGCAGGCCGCCAGGCTCGACGGCGTCCAGACCGCCGATCTCGACGAGATCATCCCGCTGGACGACCCCCGGCCCGACGGCCAGACGGCGCCGACGCCCTTCCCGGCCCCTGGCCCTGCCACGCCCCGGGCCAACCCGTACATGCCCATCGCCGATACCGGCGCCGCCGCCTTCACCGACGCCCACCCCACCTGGGACGGCCGGGGCGTCACGGTCGGCGTCCTCGATACCGGCATCACCCTCGACCACCCGGCGCTTGCCACCACCTCCACGGGCGCTCCGAAGATCATCGACTGGGTCACGTTCACCGACCCGCTGACCGACAACGACCCCACCTGGGTCCTCACGAACCCCGTCTCCGGTCCCAGCTTCGCGTCCGGTGGGGTCACCTACACGGCCCCGGCCGGCTCGTTCCGGTTCGGCGTGTTCGACGAGCGCGACCCGCGTCTCGGTGGTGAGGTCGGCCGCGACGTGAACCGCGACCGCAACCCCGCCGGTTCGAGGGGGCTCTTCGGGGTCCTGTGGGACGGGGGGTCGACCGTACGGGTCGACGCCGACCAGGACCGCGACTTCACCGACGAGCAGCCCATGAGCAACTACCGGGTCAACCGGGACGTCGGCTACTTCGGCACCGACGACCCCGCTACCGCCATCGCCGAGCGCATGCCGTTCGTGGTGCAGATCGACGGTCCGAACAAGGCCGTCAACATCGGCATCGTCTCCGGCGCCCACGGCAGCCACGTGGCCGGCATCATCGCCGCCAACGGGCTCTTCGGGGGCGCCGCTACCGGGGCCGCTCCCGGCGCCCAGCTCGTCTCCGTTCGGGTCTGCCTGTTCGTCGCCGGCTGCACCAGCCACGGTCTCATCGAAGGGATGATCTACGCGGCCAAGCAGGCCAACGTCGATGTGATCAACATGTCCATCGGTGGCCTGCCGGCGTTGAACGACGCCAACAACACCAGGGCCGTGCTGTACGACCGGCTGATCGAGCAGACAAACGTCCAGATGTACATCTCTGCCGGCAACAGCGGCCCCGGCGAGAACACCGTCGGCGACCCGTCGGTGGCGACCAACGTGATGAGCATCGGGAGCTACATCTCCGACGCCACCTGGGCGGCGAACTACGGCTCGACGGCGCCGGCTCCCGGTGACGACAACCTGCACCCGTTCAGCTCCCGCGGACCGCGGGAGGACGGCGGCTTCAAGCCCAACGTCGTCGCCCCCGGCGCGGCCATCTCGTCGACGCCCATGTGGCAGCCCGGCGGTCCCGTCGCCGGCGTCCACCGCCTGCCCCCCGGCTACTCCATGTTCAACGGGACGTCCATGGCCTCGCCGCAGGCGGCGGGCGCCGGCGCCCTGCTTGTCAGCGCGGCCGTGCAGGCGGGAGCTCAGCACCAGCCGGCCCAGCTCCGCCAGGCGCTGAACTCCTCGGCCCGGTTCATCCCGGCTTATGGCGCCTATGAACAGGGCAACGGGCTGATCCGGGTCCAGCAGGCCTGGGACCTCCTGGCCGGGAACCCACGGACGGTCCAGATCACGTCGGCCGTGCCGGTCGACACCGCCCTCGAGCAGTTCCTGGCCCGTCCCGGGACCGGCGTGGGAATCCACGACCGCGAAGGCGTCACCGCCGGGCAGCCCTACACGAGGCGGTACACGTTCACCCGAACCTCGGGGGTCGGCGGCGCCACCTCCTACAACCTGTCACTCGTCGGCGGCGCCGGCACCTTCTCGCTGGGAGGGGTGACGTCCCTCTCCCTCGGCAAGAACCAGCCCCGCACCCTCGACGTGAGGATCAACCCCACGACCCCGGGCGTCCACTCGGCGATCCTGAACCTCGACGACCCGACCAACCCGGGGATCGAGTACCAGACCATGAACACCGTCGTCGTGGCCCGGGGCTTCACCGCACCCGCGTACTCGCAGACGGTCACCGGCGAGGTGGCCCGCAACCAGGCGTCGAGCTACCTCTTCACCGTTGCCCCCGGCACCCCGGCGCTCCGCGTCGACCTGCTGAACGCTGACGGCACCCCGCGGACGGCGACGAGTCCCGGACAGGTCCGCTTCCTGCGCTTCCACCCCTTCGGGGTGCCCATCGAGAGCAGTTCCAGCCTCTCGTGCTACTCGCCTCCGGTCGTGCCCGGCGGCGGGTGCGCCGGCAGCCCCGGGAGCCGGACCGTCACCAACCCGACGTCTGGCGTGTGGGAGGTCACGGTGGAGGCCCGGCGCACGTCGGACATCGACTTCGCTCCGTTCAGGCTGACGGCGTCCGTGCTCGGTGCCACCGTGAGCCCGAACCCCGACGTGATCCCCTCGGCCACCATCGGCGTCCCCGTCGCACGGTCCTATACCTTCACCAACAACTTCGGCGCCTTCACCGGTCGGGGCCAGGGCACGACCCTCGGCAGTGCGCTCATCGACCGGCCGACCATCGCCAACCTCGAACAGCAGGCTCGCGACGTCCAGGTAAGCCCGGGGACGACGTCGCTGCGAGCGACGATCGGGGCCCCGTCGGACGCGGCGGCCGACCTCGACCTCTTTGTGTTCAACTGCACCGCCGGTCCGTGCACGCTCGCCGGCCAGAGCGCCGACGGCGACTCGGAGGAATCGGTCACCATCGCCGACCCCGCCGCCGGTCGGTGGGTCGTGCTCGTCGACGGCTTCGCCGTGCCCTCCGGATCGACCCAGTACAACTACGTCGACGTCTTCACCAACCCGGGGTTCGGGGCGGTGGCGGTGACCGACGCCAACGCCTTACGACCTTCGGGCTCGACGTGGACGGTCCCCGGCACGGTCACGGTCAACTCGGCGCCCGCCGCCGGCCGGGTTCTCCTCGGCCAAGTGCAGATCCGCACCGACGCCAACGCACTGGTCGGTTCCGGCGACGTGATCGTCCAGAGCGTCGCTCCGTAGCCAGCCCGTCGAGCCGGCCGGCATCCGGCTCGATCGTTCCACCCGCCGCGTAAGGTCAGCCATGTCGCCGAGACCGTCGTGGCTGCGCCGGCGTGTGGTTACGTCCGGACCCGCACGATGCTCCGCATATGTCGTCGGGTACGACTGGTCCAGGGCGAAGTCGGTGGACCACGGGCGGGTCCTCGGGTCGGAGCCGTCGTAGTCTTGGGTCCCGTGGACGGTGGCGCCCTTCGTGCACGGCTCTCGGCAGGCGAAACTGTCGTTCTGGCCGGGTGCTTCGATGCTCTTTCCGCCCGTCTTGCGGTTGCCGCCGGCTTTGAGTCCTTGTTCCTGTCGGGGTACTGCACGTCGGCGTCCCTGCTCGGCCTGCCCGACTTCGGGTACCTCACCCAGACGGAGATGGCCGAGGTAGCCCGCCGCGTGTGTCGCACCGTGCCCGGTGCCCAGGTGGTGGTGGACGGGGACACCGGCTACGGGAACCCCCTCAATACCATCCGCACCGTCGAGCTGTACGAGGAGGCGGGCGGCGCGGGCATCTTCCTCGAGGACCAGGTGTGGCCCAAGAAGTGCGGCCACATGGCGGGCAAGAAGGTGGTGGCCCGGGAGGACTGGCTGGCCAAGCTGCGAGCCGCCGTCGACACCCGCGACCAGCTGTTCGTCACCGCCCGCACCGACGCCAGGGCCGCCGTCTCCCTGGAGGAGGCGTGCGAGCGGGCCCGCATGGCGGCCGACCTCGGCGTCGACGCCATCTTCGTGGAGGCCCCCGAGTCGGCAGAAGAGATGGAGGCCATCGCCAAGGCGACACCCGGGTGCGTCCGGGTGGCCAACATGATTGAGGGCGGCCGCACGCCGCTGCGCACGCCGGCGGAGTTGCACGAGCTCGGCTTCGACCTGATCGTGTCTCCCCTCACCGGTCTGCTGGCCGCCACCCGCCAGATGATGCGCGCCTACGACGTCCTGCGGGAGAAGGGCACGTTGCGCGACGACCTCGACCTCGTCCTGTCCTTCGACGAGTTCAGCCCCGTCGTCGAGCTCGACCGGCACTACGCCACGGAGGCGAAGTACGCCGTCCGGGGCGACGCTTCGTAACGGTGCGCCGCACCAGGTGGCCGGCCGGCGAGCACCGCCGGCGGACGGGCGGTCCGGTTGCTGCGGTCGTTGCGACCGCGTCCCCCAACGCACCGGCGTTTACCATCGGCGCCTCTCACCCGAAGGGGGCCAGGACATGGCCGACGGCATGAGGTCGTTCGATCTGCCCGGGTTCCGGCACGGGCCGTGGAACATCCACTACCTGTCGATGTGGCCCGAATCCGGCCGACAGCGACCGCAACCTCGCGTTCACCCGGGACCTCGCCAACGCCATGGAGCCGTGGACGACGGGACGGGCCTACCTCAACTTCATCGGCGACGAGGGCCTCGGCCGGGTGGAGGCGGCGTTCGGTCCGGAGCGCTACGAACGGCTCCGCCGCATCAAGCACACGTGGGACCCCACCAACCTGTTCCGCCACAACCAGAACATCCCGCCGCTGGCCGACGGGTGAGGGTCCGATGACCGGCGGCCCGGCGCCCGCGGTGATGGTGGGCGCCGGCGTGCTCGGGCGCTCCGACGTGGTGGCCGTGGCCCGCCGCCTGCGGCCCGCGCTCCTCGACCCGGGCGCCCGGGAACGGATGGCTGCCACCCGGCGGCTGGTGGAGGACCTGGCCCGGTCGGACAAGCCGGTCTATGGCGTGTCGACCGGCTTCGGCTCGCTGGCCACGCAATCGATCCCGGCCGGGCGGCGGCACGACCTGCAGCGGTCGCTCCTGCGGTCGCACGCCGCAGGTATGGGGCCGCCGGTGGAGGACGAGGTGGTGCGGGCCATGATGCTGTTGCGGGCCCGCACCCTGGCCACCGGCCACACCGGCGCCCGTCCGGAGGTGGCCGAGTTGCTCCTCGCCCTGCTCGACGCCGGCATCACGCCGGTGGTGCCCGAGTTCGGGTCCCTCGGCTGCAGCGGCGACCTGGCCCCGCTGGCCCATGCCGGCTTGGCACTGGTGGGCGAGGGAGCGGTGGTGAACGACGGCGTCGAGCGGCCGGCGGCCGAGGCGCTGGCGGCCGCCGGCCTTTCGCCGTTGGTCCTCCAGGCCAAGGAGGGGCTGGCGCTCGTCAACGGCACCGACGGGATGCTCGGGATGCTGGTGCTGGCTTGTGACGATCTCGCCCGCCTGGTGCGCACGGCCGAGGTGGCGGCGGCCATGAGCGTGGAGGCGCTGCTCGGAACCGACCGCCCGTTCGCCGCCGACCTCCAGGCCCTCCGGCCCCACCCGGGGCAGGCTGCCAGCGCCGCCAACCTCACCGCCGTGCTGGCCGGGTCGGCCATCGTGGCGTCGCACCGCACGGGCGATCCACGCGTGCAGGACGCCTACTCGCTGCGCTGCGCACCGCAGGTGGCGGGCGCCGCCCGCGACACCCTGGCGTTCGCCGAGGGCGTGGCCGACCGCGAGCTCGCCTCCGCCATCGACAACCCGGTGGTGCTCGACGACGGCCGGGTCGAGTCGGTGGGCAACTTCCACGGTGCGCCGCTCGGCTTCGCCTGCGACTTCCTCGCCATCGCTGCCGCCGAGGTAGGCGCCATCGCCGAGCGGCGGGTCGACCGCCTGCTCGACGCCACACGCTCGCACGGGCTGCCGGCGTTCCTCGCCGCCGACCCGGGCGTCGACTCCGGGCTGATGATCGCCCAGTACACCGCCGCCGCCCTGGTGGCCGACAACCGCCGGCTGGCCGCGCCCGCCAGTGTGGACTCCCTGCCCACGTCGGCCATGCAGGAGGACCACGTGTCGATGGGCTGGGCGGCAGCCCGCAAGCTGCGGACCGTGTTGGCCAACCTGGGTCGCATCGTGGCCATCGAACTGGTGGCGGCGGGCCGGGGCCTCGACCTGCGCGCCCCGCTGCGTCCGGCGCCCGCCACCGCTGCCGCCCTGGCTGCACTGCGGGCTGTCGTGCCCGGTCCCGGGGCCGACCGCTATCTGGCGCCCGAGCTGGCGGCCGCCGAACGCCTGGTCGCCGAAGGGAACGTGCTGGCCGCCGTCGAGGCTGTCACCGGACCGCTGGCATGACGGCGCCGGCCGGCCCCCGGGTTGTCAGGGCGCCGCGGGGCACGGAGCGGTCGTGCAAAGGCTGGGTGCAGGAGGCGGCCCTACGTATGCTCATGAACAACCTCGACCCCGAGGTGGCCGAGCGCCCCCAGGATCTCGTGGTCTACGGCGGCACCGGCCGGGCGGCCCGCAGCTGGGCCGCCTACGACGCCATGGTCGCCACCCTGCGGGACCTCGAGGACGACCAGACCATGCTGGTGCAGTCGGGCAAGCCGGTGGGCGTGTTCCGGACGCACGAGTGGGCGCCCCGGGTGCTCATCGCCAACTCCAACCTCGTCCCCGACTGGGCCACCTGGGACGAGTTCCGCCGGCTCGAGTCGCTCGGGCTCACCATGTACGGCCAGATGACGGCAGGCAGCTGGATCTACATCGGAACCCAGGGGATCCTGCAGGGCACCTACGAGTGCTTCTCGGCCATCGCCCAGCGCCGCTTCGGCGGAACCCTGGCCGGCACCCTCACCGTCACCGCCGGCCTGGGCGGCATGGGAGGCGCCCAGCCGCTGGCCGTCACCATGAACGGTGGCGTGGCGCTGTGCGTCGACGTCGACCCGGCCCGCATCGCCCGCCGGCTCCACGACCGCTATCTGGACGAGGTGGCCGACGACCTCGACGACGCCCTGGCCCGGGTCCAACGGGCCAAGGCAGCCCGCCAACCGCTGTCGGTCGGCGTCCAGGGGAACATGGCTGAGGTGCTGCCCCGGCTGGCCGCGTCGGACGCCCCGATCGACATCGCCACCGACCAGACGCCGGCCCACGACCCGCTGTCGTATGTCCCGCCAGGCCTGTCTGTGGAGGAGGCGGCCGCCCTGCGGGTGGCGGATCCGGCCGGCTACGTCGCCCGCAGCCGGGCCGCCATGGCCGCCCACTGCGAGGCCATGGTGGCCTTTGTCGACAAGGGCGCCGAGGTGTTCGACTACGGAAACAGCCTGCGGGTGGAGGCGCAGATCGGCGGGTTCGGGCGGGCCTTCGCCTACCCCGGCTTCCTGCCCGCCTACATCCGCCCGCTGTTCTGCGAGGGCAAGGGGCCGTTCCGGTGGGTGGCCCTGTCGGGCGATCCGGCCGACATCGGGGTGACGGACAAGGCGGTGATCGACGAGTTCCCCGAGAACGAGCAGCTGCTGCGCTGGCTGCGCCTGGCCGCCGACAAGGTGCAGTTCCAGGGCCTGCCGGCCCGCATCTGCTGGCTCGGCTACGGCGAGCGCGACCGCATGGGCTCGCGCTTCAATGAGCTGGTGGCGAGCGGTCGGGTGGCGGCGCCCATCGTGATCGGCCGTGACCACCTCGACTCGGGCTCGGTGGCGTCGCCCTACCGGGAGACCGAGGCCATGGCCGACGGCAGCGATGCCATCGCCGACTGGCCCCTGCTCAACGCACTGCTCTCGGCGTCGAGCGGCGCCTCGTGGGTGAGCATCCACTCCGGCGGTGGTGTGGGCATCGGCCGGTCGATCCACGCGGGCATGGTGGTGGTGGCCGACGGCAGCGACCTGGCGGCCGAGAAGGTCCAGCGGGTGCTCACCTGCGACCCGGGCACCGGCGTCGTGCGCCACGCCGATGCCGGTTACCAGCGGGCCCGCGACGTCGCCGCCGAGCGGGGCGTGCACATCCCGATGCAACCGTGAGCCCGTCCGCGCCGGCGGACTGGTCGGCCGGACAAGGCCGCGGCGGTGCCGATCGGCTGACCAGGGCTGGTGGACCCGGATGACGAGGTGGTGGGCGGAGTGGGCCTGGCTCGGGGGCGACCACGAAGCGGCGGTGGCGGGCGTGGTGCTCACCGAGTCGGGCGGGATGCTCACCTCGGTGACGGCGGGCGTGGCGACGGCGCCGGCGGGGGCGACGGTGCTGGCTGGCGTCACCCTGCCCGGGCTGGTGAACGGCCATTCGCACGCCTTCCACCGGGTACTTCGGGGCGGCTCCGGCGGCGATGATTTCTGGTCGTGGCGGGACGCGATGTACAAGGTGGCCGGCGCCCTCGACCCCGACATGCTGCTGGCGCTGGCCAGGGCGTGCTTCGCCGAGATGGCGCTGGCCGGCGTCACCGTCGTTCACGAGTTCCACTACCTGCACCAGCCCCCCGGGATGGACGACGCCGTGGTGGAGGCGGCCCGATCGGCCGGCGTCCGCCTGGTGCTGCTCGACACCTGCTACCTCCGGGCGGGGTTCGGCGGGGCCGACCTGAACCCCGTGCAGCAGCGCTTCAGCGACGGCGACGCCGACGGTTGGGCGATGCGGGCCACCGCCGTGGCCGCCCGCCACCGGGAGGTGGAGGTGGGGGCGGCGATCCACAGCGTGCGGGCGGTGGACGCCCGGTCGATGGAACTGGTTTCCGGCTGGGCCCGCGACCGTGGCGTGCCGCTGCACCTGCACTTGTCGGAGCAGCCGGCCGAGAACGAGGCATGTCTGGCAGCAACCGGCCGGACGCCGGCCGAGCTGTGTGCGACGCTCGGCGTGCTGGGGCGCGAAACCACCGCCGTCCACGCCACCCACCTCACCGGCACCGACATCGGCCTGCTCGGGCAGTCGGGCACGGCGGTGTGCATGTGCCCCACCACCGAGCGGGACCTGGCGGACGGCGTGGGGCCGGCCGCCGCCCTGGCCGCCGCCGGCAGCCCCCTCCGTCTCGGGTCCGACGCCAACGCGGTGGTCGACCTGTTCGAGGAGGCGCGGGCGGTGGAGCTGGACGAGCGGCTGGTGACCGGCGGCCGGGGCCGCCATCGACCGGCTGCCCTCCTCGCCGCCGCCACCGCCGGGAACCGGCTGGAGGTGGGGGTGGCGGCGGACCTGGTCACCGTGTCGCTCCGGTCGCCGCGGCTGGCCGGGTTCGAACCGGCCACCGCAGCCGCCCATGTGGTCTTCGCCGCCACCGCCGCCGATGTGGCGTCGGTGGTCGTGGGCGGCCGCACTGTGGTGGAGGAGGGCGTCCACCACAGTGTCGACGTCGCCACCGAGCTGGCGACGGCCATCCGGCGGGTGCGGCAGGCGGCCGCTGACTACCAGTGACCTGGGATCTGCTCGTCACCGGCGCCCGCCTGGTCACCATGGCGCCCGGCTCTCCAACGGTCGTCGATGGCGGAGCGGTGGCCGTGGTCGATGGGCGGGTCGCCTACGCCGGGCCGGCGGCCGACCTTCCCGGCGCCGGCGCCGTGCGCCATCTCGATGTCGACGGGCGGCTCGTCACGCCGGGCCTGGTCGACTGCCACACCCACCTGGTGTTCGCCGGCGACCGCGCCCAGGAGATGGAGCAGCGGCTGGCCGGCGCCACCTACGAAGAGATAGCGGCGGCAGGGGGCGGGATCCTCGCCACCGTGGCGGCCACCCGGGCAGCCGGCGACCAGGAGCTCCTCGAAGTGGCGGCCGCCCGCCTGCGCCGCCTCCGGCGCAGCGGCGTCACGACCGTCGAGGTGAAGTCGGGCTACGGGCTCGACCTGGCCACCGAGCTGCGCATGCTGGCCGTGGCCCGCCGGCTGGCCGGGGTGTGCGACGTCACCGTGCGCACCACGTTCCTCGGTGCCCACACCGTGCCGCCCGAGTACACGGGCCGGGCCGACGACTACGTGGACGAGGTGGTCGGCACCATGCTGCCGGCGGTGGCCTCCGCCGACGCGGCCGACGCCGTCGACGTCTTCTGCGAGACGGTGGGCTTCAGCCCGCCGCAGGCGGAGCGTGTGCTGGGCGCCGCCTCCAAGCTGGGGCTGGCGGTGAAGGTGCACGCCGACCAACTCTGCGACGGCGGGGGGGCGGCGCTCGCCGCGGCCCATGGCGCGATGTCGGCGGATCACCTCGAGCACACGTCGGCCGAGGGCGTCGCTGCGCTGGCGGCAGCCGGCACAGTGGCAGTCCTGCTGCCCGGCGCTGCCCACGTCCTCGGGTCTGCGCAGACGCCACCGGTGGCGGCAATGCGGGCGGCGGGCGTGGCGATGGCGGTGGCCACGGATGCCAACCCGGGGACGTCGCCTCTGCTGTCGCTCCCACTGGCCATGCACCTGGCGTGTGTGCGCTTCGGGCTTTCGCCCGACGAGGTTCTGCGCGGCACGACAATCCATGCAGCAGCCGCCCTCGGGATGGCCGGTGAGGTGGGTGCGCTCGTTTCCGGGGCACGCGCCGACCTGGTCGTGTGGGACGCCGAGCGCCCCGTCGACCTCGTCTACTGGCTGGGCGCCGACCTCGCCGCCCGGGTCATCGTCGCCGGGCGGGAGGACGGGCCGGGTACTGCTTCCTAGAGGACCTCGCGCTCCCGCACCACGGTGGTGCGCCGGCCCCGGTAGTACCGGGGACCGCCGATGCCACCGGCCAGGAGGACGACGAGGAGGACGATGAGCAGGATGGTCAGCATGCCATTCCTGTTCCCCCGCCCGAACCACGTTTAATCCTCCTCTGGCCACCGCTTCCCCGGGCGCCGGCGCTACCGGTGAGAAGCCCGCTTCCCCTAGCGTTGGGCATCGACCTGGCCGACCTCCAGTCCCGTATGGAAGCCCTGTACGGGGACCGCGACCGCGGGCGCGGCATCGACGCCACCGTCGCCTGGCTGGCCGAGGAGCTCGGCGAGCTGGCCAAGGCCGTCCGCAAGGGGACGCCGGCCGAGCAGCTGCACGAACTCGGCGACGTGCTGGCTTGGCTGGCATCTCTCGCCAACCAGCTCGGCCTGTCCCTCGACGAGGCCGCCACCCGCTACGCCGCCGGCTGCCCCAAGTGCGCCGCCACCCCCTGCGCCTGCCCGCTTTCGAGTAAATAACCACCGGAATCCGGTGGTTATTTACTCGAAGTCGCTTGCGGCGGGCCCTCTCCCGCTGGCGCGGCTAGAAGCGGCCGGCCAGCACCTCGGCGATCTGCACGGTGTTCAGGGCTGCGCCCTTGCGGAGGTTGTCCCCTGAGACGAAGAACGCCAACCCGTTGGCCACGCCGGGGTCACGCCGCACCCGGCCCACGTAGCAGGGGTCGGCGCCGGCGGCCAGCAGCGGCGTGGGGACGTCGACCAGGCGCACGCCGGGAGCGGCGGCCAGGATCTCCCGGGCACGGGCCACCGGCAGGGGCCGCTCGAACTCGGCGTTGAGACTCACCGAGTGCCCGGTGAACACCGGCACCCGCACGCAGGTGGCCGAAACGCTCAGGAGGGGCAGGCCGAGGATGCGCCGGCTCTCGTTGCGGAACTTGTGCTCCTCGTTCGTCTCGTCGTCGGCCTCGTACGCATCGGCAAAGGGGATGACGTTGAAGGCGATGGGCGCCACGTACTTGGACGGGGGCGGGAAGTCGACGGCGGCGCCGTCCCAGGTGAGCTCGGCCGCCTTGTCGGCCACCGCCTTGATCTGCTCGTCGAGTTCGGCCACGCCGGCCCGCCCGCCGCCCGACACGCACTGGTAGGTGGACGCGATCAGCCGGGTGAGGCCGGCCTCGTCGTGCAGCGCCTTGAGGGGCGGCATGCACACCATCGTCGTGCAGTTGGGGTTGGCGACGATGCCCTTCGGGATGAAGTCGAGCGCCTCGGGGTTGACCTCGGGCACGACGAGGGGGACCTCGGGGTCCCTGCGCCACGCGGAGGAGTTGTCGACCACGATGGGCCCTGCCGCCGCGATGCGGGGCGCCAGCTCCTTCGAAAGGGTTGCGCCGGCCGACATGAGCACGACGTCGAGTGTGGAGTAGTCGGCCGTGGCCGCATCCTCCACCTCGACGTCGCACATGCCCCACGGCAGGCGGGTGCCGACCGAGCGGGCCGATGCGAAGAAGCGGATCTCGTCCGCCGGGAAGGAACGCTCGGCCAGGATCGACCGCATGACCTCGCCCACCATGCCGGTGGCGCCAACCACACCCAGTTTCATGGCTCCATTGTATGGGCCGGCCCCGGGACTACCCCAGGCCGAACGCGCGGTGGAGGGCCTGCACGGCCTGCTCCACCTGGTCCGAGCGCACCACGCAGCTGATCCGGATGGACGACGTGGAGATCATCTCGATGTTCACGCCCTCGGCCGCCAGCGTCTCGAACATGGTGGCAGTAATGCCGGGATGACTCTTCATGCCGGCGCCGACGAGAGAGACGGAGCCGATGGCCGAGTCGGCGGTGATATCGGCCGCCCCGATGTCGGCCACATGGGCCCGGCAGGCGGCCAGGCTCACGGCCAGGTCGGTCTTGGGAACCGTGAAAGAGATGTCGGTCGTGCCGCCCAGGGAAACGTTCTGCACGATCATGTCGACGTTGACGTGCTCGTCGGCCAGCGACCGGAAGAGCTTCGCCGCGATGCCCGGCTGGTCCGGTACCCCGCTCACCGTGACCTTGGCCTCCGACGTGTCGTGCACGACGGCGGTGACGATGGCTCGCTCCATCATGGGCGCACTCTCCGCTCGGTTGTCATCGGGTTTCTCGACCTCGTCAGCCGACAGCACCCACGTGCCCGGCTCCCAGGTGAAGCTCGACCGCACGTGCAGGCGCACGCCGTGGTTGCGGGCGTACTCCACCGACCGCATCTCGGGCTTGGGGCACCCGGCTGCGCACATCTCCAGCATCTCGTCGTAGGTGAGGCGGCCGATGCGGCGGGCGGTGGGCACCACCCGGGGGTCGGCTGAGAACACGCCTGACACGTCGGTGTAGAGCTCGCAGGCGTGGGCGCCCAGCGCCTCGGCCAGCGCCACCGCCGTCGTGTCGGACCCGCCCCGGCCGAGGAAGGTGACCTCACGCTCCGAGGAGACGCCCTGGGCGCCCGCCACCACCGGCACCAGGCCGGCGGCCAGCGCGGCGCGGACCCGGTCGGCTTTGACCTCGACGATCTTGGCCTTGGTGTGGGCGGTGTCGGTGAGCAGCTGGGCCTGGCTGCCGGTGAACGACGCCGCCGGGCAGCCGATCTCGACCAGGGCCATGCACAACAGAGCGGTGGTCTTGCGCTCGCCGGCGGTGATGAGCATGTCCATCTCCCGCCCCGGCAGGGTGGAGGAGACCTCCTTGGCCAGCCGGATGAGGTCGTCGGTCTCCTTGCCCATGGCGCTGACCACCACCACGACCTCGGTGCCCTGGCGGACCGTGCGGGCCACGTGGTCGGCGACTCCACGGATGCGCTCCGCGTCGGCGACCGACGTCCCACCGAACTTCTGCACGACCAGGGGCACCGGCGGATCGTAGTTGTCCTGACCGCGTCCGCTAGCTTGCCCGCCGTGCCCACCGAGAAGCGCCAGCGCAAGAAGCAGGGTCGGGAGATGCGCCTCGCCGAGCAGCGGGCGGCCGAGGCCAAGGCACGCACGAAGCGCCGGGTCATCGGCGCCGCGGCGGTGGCCGTCCTCATCGTCCTGGTGGCCCTGCTGTCCTCCCGTGGAGGCGACGACGAAACGGTGACGGCGGGCAGCACCACGACCAGCTCCGCCACCGCCACCACCGCCACCACCGGCGAAGGCCCGCCCAAGGGCGAGCCCGTCCCTGCCGGCGCCAAGCTCGACAAGTGGGTCTGCCCCGACGCCGACGGCAGCTCGACCCGTACTGACCAGTTCCCGGCTGAACCGCCGCCCCAGTGCATCGACAAGGACAAAACGCTGGTGGCCACGGTCACCACCAGCGAGGGCGTGATGGAGTACACGCTCGACACCACCAAGGCGCCCATCGCAGCGAACAACTTCGCCGTCCTGTCCCGCTACCACTACTACGACGGCACGGTCATCAGCCGCATCGCCGACACGATCGACATCTTCCAGACCGGCTCGCCCCGCACGCAGACGATCACCGACCCCGGTCCCGGGTACAACCTTCCGGACGAGGGCACCGACTTCACCTACAAGGAGGGTGACGTGGTGATGGCGAGGAGCCAGGCGGGCAGCTCGGCCGGCCAGTACTTCGTGGTCGTCGGCCCCAAGGCGTCCGGGCTCGACAGCGACGGCAGCTACATCACGTTCGCCAAGATCACCTCCGGGCTCGATGTGGCCAAGAAGATCTTTGCGCTCTTCCAGCCGTGCGCGGCGGGCGACAGCGAGTGCCTGGGGGGCGCACCGAGCAAGCTCGTCACCATTTCCAAGGTCGAGATCGAGGAGAGGTAGCCATGCCCACAGATTGTCCCGAGGTCGACGGCTCCAGCCCCAAGAAGCAGCGATTCAACGGGCCGCCCCCCATGTGCATCGACCCGTCGAAGACCTACACGGCCGAGATGGTCACCACCAAGGGCACCATGGTCATCGCCCTCGACCCCATCGGCGCGCCGAGGACGGTCAACAACTTCGTGGTCCTGGCCCGCTACCACTACTACGACGGCATCATCTTCCACCGTGTGATCCCGGGCTTCATGCTCCAGGGCGGCGACCCCGACGGCAGCGGACGGGGCGGCCCGGGGTACAAGTTCGACGACGAGCTGCCCAAGCCGGGCCGCTACGAGATCGGCTCGCTGGCCATGGCCAACGCCGGCCCCAACACCAACGGCAGCCAGTTCTTCATCGTGAGCGGCTCGTCGGGCGTGAGCCTGCCGCCGCAGTACTTGCTGTTCGGCAAGGTCGTGAAGGGGCTCGACGTGGTGACCGCAATCGAGGCCGCCGGCTCCCCCTCGGGCACACCCAAGGAGAAGCTGGTCATCGAGTCGGTGACCATCACCGAGTCCGACTGATGGTGCCTTTCGAGTAAATAACCACCGGAATCCGGTGGTTATTTACTCGGGAGCGGCGGTTTCAGGCGGGGAGGGCGGTGAGGTCGGCCTCGACGCCGTCGCGCCAGATCTTGACGTTGCCAGCGCCGGCCGCCGTCCAGCCCGTGCCGGGCTCGTAGATCACCGCCGTGCGCTCGTCGATGGCCACCACCGGGAGGCCGGCGGGGGCCAGCGAGATGGTGCGGTGCGACTTCTCGTGCGACCACGAGTCGGCGTGGGGGATCACCGCCACCCGCGACACCAGGCCGAGGCCAAGGGTGAAGGCGCCTCCGCGGGGGTCGACCATGGGGTCGGTGAGCACCATGGCGCCGGCGGACGAGCCGGCCACCACGGCGCCGCCCTGCCATGCCGCGACCAGGGCCTGCCAGAGCGAGGAGCTCTTGATCACCGACCGGAGGTGGAGGGGTGAACCGCCGCCGATGTAGATGAAGCGGGCCTCGGCCACGTCCTTCACGAACGCCTCGTCCTCGGCGTCGGGGCGGCGCAGGACGGGGAGGCCCCGCACCGTGGCGCCCAGGCCCTCGAACCACCGGGTGGCGAACTCGACGGACCGCTCGGGGTGCTCGTAGGCCGCTGCGGTGGGCAGGACGAGGACCTCGGTGCCGCCGCTCGCCTCGAGGAGGCGGGCGTCGAAGTCGCAGCCGGGGCGCCATTCGCCGCCTCCCACCAGTGCCAGCAGACCGGGCGTCGTCATGGCCGCAACCTAGTTGCGGGCACCCTGTGCCATGCCAATGGAGCGGAGGCCCAGATTTCGCTACCGTACGGACGGGCGATGACACGATTGCCCTTGAGGAGCGTCCGGAACTGGCCGATGCAGCATTCGATGGTCGATCGTCGCGCCCTACCCGGGCTGGCAGCTGGCCTGGCCGGTCTAGCCTCGGGCGTAGGAGCCCTCGTGCTCGAGGTGCCCGAGCTGGCCGTCGTGGCGGCCGCCTGCGCCCTGGTGGCCGGTGCCGCCTCGGTGCTCCAGGTCCGCCGCCTGCGCGACGCCGAGCGCGACGCGGCTGGCAGCGCCGCCCTGGCCCGCCTGCTGGATCTGCCCCGGAGCACGAGGTCCGAGTCCTGCGACCTGCTCGACCCCGAGACCGGGCTTCCCGAGCTGCCCTTCTTCACCCTGGCCCTCGAGGGCCGGGTGGCGGCGGCCAGGCGCCACCTGTGGCCGGTCACCGTCGTCCTTCTCGAGATCGGCCTGGCGCCGGCGTGCGAAACGGGACGGGCCCAGGCCGAGGCCATCGTAGGTTTCGCCGACCTCCTGCGCCGCACGCTGCGTGAGGCCGACATCGCCTGCCGCACCAGCACGACCCGCTTCGCCGTGGTGCTCGACGACACGGCGGAGGAGGGCGGGGTGTGGACGGCGGAGCGGATCCAGGTGGCGGTGTCGCACGACGTGTCGAAGGTGCGCCGGATGGCGGCGGGGGTCGCCAGCTACCCGACCCACGGGCTGGACGCGGGCGCCGTGCTCACCGGGGCCCAGGCGGCCCTGGCCCGGGCATGCGCCGGTCCGGCCGGCCGGGGCCTCGGCCAGGTTGAAGTCGCTTTGCCCGACTTTGCCTAGTTCGGCCGGCCCGTCCACACCTTCCACAGGGTTGTCCCCAGGCTGAGCACACCGGTGGGGACGGCCGGTCAACCGGCGTTCATCGCCGCTTCGGGCGCCGTTCACCGACGGCGGTGGCGACGGCCGCTCCCAGGAGGACGACCCCGGCAGCCAGGAAGAGCACGCGCACCGATGCCCCCTCGGTGGCCCGCACCAGGGCGACGGCCAGGTCGAGCCGGTTGTCGTCCATGGTGGCCCGGGTCGAGTCCGACCAGAACGCCACCGCCCGCCCGTCGCCCGAGACGACCTCGGTCTGGGTGCCGTTGACGGTGAGGTCCTGGAAGCTGCCCAGCCCGATGCGAGAGTCGAAGCGGCGGGCCGAGACGGTGGCCACCGTGAACGTGCGCCCGCCGTCCCACGACGATGCCTGGGCCACCTCCGTGCGCACGTCGGTGGGGTCGACGCTGCGGTCGTAGAACACCACGTCGACCCGGCCGTCGCCGGCCACGTCCACCGAGGGCAGCGTCTGCGTGCCTCGTCGCACGACCACCGCCGTCGGGGACGACCAGGTGGCCCCGTCGTCGTCGGACGAGGACACGAACACGTCGCGGGCACTGCCCATCCCCGCCTCCCACGTGGTGTAAAGGCGGCCGTCACTGCGGTCACGGGCGAGGCCGGGCCGGGGCGCACTGAGGTCCGGGTTGATGCGCTGGGGGATCTCGACCTCGGCCACAACCACCGCCGGCCCGAAGGTGGCCCCTCCGTCGGTCGAGGTCCACGTGAGGACCCGCCAGTCGCCCTCCTCCGGAGGCCCGCCGCGGGCCTCGTGGAGCCCGGAGTAGTCGAGCTCGTCGTCGACAAGGTCGAGGGCGCTCAGCACCACGGTGCCGTCGCCGACCACGACCGACGGCACGACAAGGCGCAGGGCGGGGTCGCTCACCGAGACCGGCGGCCCGAAGGTGCGGCCGCCGTCGGTGGACACCGAGGCCATGAGGGGGTTGGGCTCGGGGGCGAACCCCAGCGTGCGGGCGGCCGTGTTCGGCCCCGCCTGCACCCAGGTGGCCACCACCCGGTCGCCGTCCGCCGCGATGCGCGGGTGGAAGGCGTTGTCGCCGGAGACGACGACCGCCTCGCCCACCACCTTGCCGTCCTCCAGGCGTTGGGCCCACGTGCCCACGGGCTGGTTGTTCACCCCGCCGGTGGCGCTGAACAGCACCAGGGCGCCACCGTCGCCGGTCCAGGTGACGTCGGGCCAGAAGCAGTTGTCCGCTCCTGCCGGGAGGGGCAGGAGCGGGACCTTCTCCCAGTTGACCCCGGCGTTGGTTGACCACGACACCGCACAGTTCGACATGGGCGTGTCGATCCGGTCGACCACGACCAGCACGTCCGGCCGGGCGGGGTCGGCGGCGGCGGCGGGCGACGTGTGGGCGTCGAGCGTGTCGGGCCGGTCGTCGTTGATGATGCCGAAGGCGGTGGCCCGCACCGAGGCGTCGGAGCCCCCGAAGCCGAGGACGACGGCGATCACGCCGGCGACGGCTAGCCCGGCGGCGGGGAGCGCCTGCCCGCTCATCGCTGCGCCATCCCTTCGGGCTCGGACCGGCCTCCCGGGCCGCTCGCCGGCGCACCGGCCCCTTCGGGACCGTGCGCAGTGCGTTGCCGGATGGACCGGCCTCCCGGGCCGCTCACCGCCGGCGCAGGCCGATGATGACGCCGGTGGCCAAAAGGGCCAGCCCCAGCACGGCCACGATCCAGCGCCGGCCGGCGCTCTGGCGGGTGCTGACGATCACCTCGGCCAGCTCGGTGGCGTTGTTGTCCTGGTTGGCCCGCCTGGTGTCGGTCCAGAACCCGAGTGCCTGTCCGGGCATGGAGAGGACGGCCAGCTGACTGCTCAGGACCCCGATGCCCTGGGCGCTGCCGTACCCGAGGCGGGAGTCGGACTCACGGTCGGAGATGACGGCCGTGGTGAAGGTGGCGCCCTCGTCCCAAGACGATGCCATGGACACCTCGGCCCGGACGTCCGTGGGGTCTTTGCTGCGGTCGTAGTAGACGACGTCGACCCGGCCGTCGGGCGCCACGCCGACGGCGGGGAGGTTCTGGGTGCCCTTTTTACGCTCGACGGCGACGGGCGGCGACCAGGTGGCGCCGTTGTCGCCCGACGAGGCCACGAACACGTCGCGGGCGTCGGCCCGGCCGGCGTCCCATGCCGCGTACACCCGGCCCGTCCCGGGGTCCCGCGCCAGGCCGGGCACGGGCGCCAGGTTGACGATGAGCCGCTGCGGCGGCACCAGCTTGGCGGCCACGGCGGTGGCAGGGGCGAAGGAGGCGCCGCCGTCGTCGGAGCGGAAGGCGACGATGCTCCAGGGGTGGTTGTCGGGGGCGCCGCCCTGGCCCCCGTGGGTTGCCTCGTAGTCGGCCACGTCGTCACCCAGGTCGAGGGCGACCACCAGCGCCTTGCCGTCGGGACCGAGGTCCACGTTGGGCACAACGGCCCGCCGGTTCCCCTCGCTCACCATGACCGGCGGGGAGAAGGTCCTGCCCCCGTCGCTCGAGCGGACGGCCACGATCGGGTTCGGTCCCGACGTGAAGCCGAGGCCCTTGTCAACCGTCTCCGGCGTCGCCTGCACGTAGGCGATGAGCACCGACGACCCCTCTACGGCCATGTGGGCATGGAAAGCCTGACCGCCTGCGATCTTCACCGCCGGGCCGTCAGGCGTGCCGGCGTCGAAGCGCTGGAGCCAGACGCTGACCGGCAGGTTGTTGGGGTCGGCGGTGGTCGTGTAGAGGACGAGCATGCGCCCCTCGTCGTTGAAGCCGACGTCCGGCCAGAAGCAGTTCGGGACGCCGTCGGGCAGCGGAACGGTGACCGGCTTCCAGTTCGAGCCGAAGTTGCGCGACAGCGACACCGAGCACGAGAACGCCGGCGTGTCGATCCGGTCGACCAGGGCGACCATGCGGGGCTGGGCCGGATCGGCGGCCACGGCGGGGGAGTTGTGGGAGTTGATGCCGGGCCGGTCGAAGTTGAAGAAGGCCTGCGCCGAGGCCTTCAGCTCCGACGGCTTGGCGCTCACCCCGAAGGCGGCCAGGACGAAGCCGGCCACGGCCAGCCCGATGGCGGCCGCCAGCACGCCCCGCTTCCCCATAGGGACGACGCTAACCCGCCCTGCTGGGGCCAATCCCTCAGGAACGCCGGCGCACGACGTCGTCCGGTCCCCACCAGCGGCCCGAGAAGCGCCACCCGGCCCGCCCGGGGACGGCCACCTTCGGGGGGCCGGGCGGCTCGGGCCAGGCGATCTCCACGGCGGCCATGATGGCGGCCACCTCCTCCGGCGTGGGCCGGTTCGCCCGGTCAGAGGGGGACGTTGCCATGCTTTCGCCTCGGCTGCTCCACGCGCTTGGAGCGCAGCATCTCCAGGCTTCGCACCAGCACGGCCCGGGTGGCGGCTGGGTGGATCACGTCGTCCACGTAGCCCCGCTCGGCCGCGATGTACGGGTTGACGAAGCGCTCCTTGTACTCCTTCACCAGCTCCACCTTGCGCCCCACCGGGTCGGCGGCGGTGGCCAGTTCGCGGCGGTGGACGATCTCGACCGCTCCGTCGGCGCCCATCACGGCGAACTCGGCGGACGGCCACGCGTAGGCCAGGTCGCAGCCGATGGCCTTGGAGTTCATCACCACGTAGGCCCCGCCGTAGGCCTTGCGGGTGACGACCTGCACCCGGGGCACGCTGGCCTCGCACAGGGCGTAGAGGAGCTTGGCCCCGTGACGGATGACGCCGCCGTACTCCTGGTCCGTGCCGGGCAGGAACCCGGGCACGTCGACGAAGGTGACGAGGGGGATGTTGAAGGCGTCGCACGTGCGTACGAACCGGGCCGCCTTCTCCGACGACTCGATGTCGAGGGCGCCGGCCAGCACCTGGGGCTGGTTGCCGAGAACGCCGACGGGGTGGCCGTCGATCCTTGCGAAGCCGCACACCATGTTCAGGGCCCAGCGGGCGTGGTACTCGAAGAAGTCGCCACCGTCGACCACTGCGGCGATGACCTCCTTCATGTCGTAGGGCGACGTGGGGCTGGCGGGGACGATCTCCACCAGCTCGGGCGTCGGCCGCGCGGGGTCGTCGGTGGCCTCGACGCAGGGCGGGGGTTCCAGATTGTTGGTGGGCAAGAAGGCGAGCAGCTCGCGCACCTGGTCGAGGCAGGTCTCCTCGTCGGGCGCCACGAACGTGCACACGCCGGACTTGGTGGCGTGCGTCATGGCGCCGCCGAGGTCCTCGATGCTCACGTCCTCGCCGGTGACGGCCCGCACCACGTCGGGGCCGGTGATGAACATGTGCGAGCTCCCGGCCACCATGAACACGAAGTCGGTCATGGCCGGGCTGTAGACGGCGCCGCCGGCGCACGGGCCGAGCACCACGCTGATCTGGGGCACCACGCCCGACAGGGCCACGTTGCGGGCGAAGATCTTGCCGTACATGTCGAGGGCGACCACGCCCTCCTGGATGCGGGCGCCGGCGCCGTCGTTGAGGCCGATCACAGGCACGCCGATCTTGGCCGCCAGGTCCATGATCTTGTGGATCTTCTCGCCGAACACCTCGCCCAGCGAGCCGCCGAACACGGTGAAGTCCTGGCTGAACACGCAGACCTTGCGACCGTCGACGGTGCCGAACCCGGTGACCACGCCGTCCGTGTAGGGCCGCTTGTCCTCCATGCCCATGCCCGTGGCCCGGTGGCGGGCCAGCATGTCGAGCTCGGAGAACGTGCCGTCGTCGAGCAGGTACTCGACCCGTTCCCGCGCCGTCATCTTGCCTCGTGCGTGCTGGCGCTCGACGTCGCGCTCCGAGCCCGCGTGGAGCGCCTGCTCCTTGCGCTTGGCCAGCTCCTCGTTTCGCTCGTCCACCGTCGCCCACGCTACCGGCGCGGCGGCGGCCGACCCGGGATGGGCCATGCTGCGGGCGTGCCGGTCGAGCCGCCGCCCGGGCCCTGGGCCTTCCCGACGCTGCGGGGCGACGACGACCTGGTCGGGGTGGGCGCCGATCTGGAGCCCGGCACGATCCTGGCCGCCTACCGGTCCGGCCTGTTCCCCATGCCGGTGGGTGACCCGTCGACGCCCGCCGTGCTCGGCTGGTGGTCGCCCGTGCGGCGGGGCATCCTGCCGCTCGACTCGTTGCGCATGACCCGCTCGTTGGCCCGCTCGTGCCGGCGCTTCGAGGTGCGCGTCGACACCGTCTTCGAGGACGTGATCGACGCCTGCGCCGACGGCCGGCGGGAGCAGGGCTGGATCACCGACGAGATCCGCGCCGCGTACGTCGGCCTCCACCGCCTCGGGTGGGCCCACAGTGTGGAGGCGTGGTCGGTGGACGGCACCACCCTGGCCGGCGGCCTCTACGGCATCGCCATCGGCGGCCTGTTCGCCGGCGAGTCGATGTTCCACCGCGAGCGCGACGCATCCAAGGTGGCGCTGGCCGGCCTCGTCGACCACCTCCGCGACGGCGTCCCCCGCCTCCTCGACGTCCAGTGGCTCACGCCCCACCTGCAGTCGCTCGGCGCCGTCGAGATCCCGAGGGAGGACTACCTCCGCCGCCTGGCCTCCGCCCTGCACCGGCCCCCGCCGCGCGGTTTCGAGTAAGTAGCCACCGGATTCCGGTGGCTATTTACTCGGGACGAGTGGCGGAGGCCGTCTCGGCCCGGTCGAGGAGGCCGGGCGCTCGGAGGTGCTCACAGACGCCGGCGAAGGCGGGCGTGGGGCCGGTCCAGCGGAGGTCGTCCACGCTCTTCAGGAGCGAGCGGTCGACCCGGAGGGTGGCCAGGTGGCGGAAGAGGAGGACCAGCTCGAGTTGCTCGCCCAGGGTGTTGGCCAGGCCGCGGGCGCCGCGCACGACCACGTCCCATCGCTCGGCCAGGCGGGGGATGTCCTCGATGTGGGGGTAACGGCCGAGGACGGTCGACGCCGCCGTTGCGCCCCAGCCCTTGAGCCCGGGAAAGCCGTCGGCGCTGTCGCCCACCAGGGCCAGCCAGTCCGGGATCGACTCGGGCCGGACTCCGTACCTGGCGACGATGGCGGCCTCGTCGAGCACCACCTGCCTGCGCCGGTCCAGCTGTACCACCCGCTTGCCGACCACGCTCTGGCCGAGGTCCTTGTCGGGCGTGCAGATGATCACCTGCGATACGGCCGGGTCGTCGGCCGCCACCGCCGCGGCTGAGGCGAGGGCGTCGTCCGCCTCCACCTCCACCATGGCCCAGACCTTCACGCCCATGGCCTCCAGCGCTTCCTCCAGCGGGACGAACTGGGCCAGCAGGTCGGGCTCGACGCCGCTGCCGTCCTTGTAACCGGCCCACAGCTCGTTGCGGAACGACTCGATCACATGGTCGGTCGCCACGCCCACGTGCGTGGCGCCATCCTCCAGCAGGGTGAGCACCGACCACAGTACGCCCCGCATCCCGGCGATGCGGGGCGACGACGCCCGCACCGCGCCCGGCACGCCGTAGTGGTGCCGGAACAGCTCGTAGGTGCCGTCGATGAGATGGACCCTCAGACCCACGGGTGGAGAACTTCCAGGTAGAGCCCGAAAACGCTGGGTCTCGGGGGATCGGGCACACACCACGCTGGCACAAGGGACCGGCAGGGGGCGGATGGCCGGCGATCTGCGCCGTCGGCCGCGCCCCGGGCGCCTCCTCGTGCCAGAATCGGCGCCGTGGAAGAGGGGGCGAACCCGCAGCCGTCGACGTGGCACCGCTTCCTCGACGGCAAGACCAGCGGCCAGCGGTTGGTGCTCGCCCTGGGCGCACTGGCGGGCGCTCTGCTTGCCATCGGCGCGTTGATTGCCGGCATAGGCGCGCTGGTGGGTGACGACGACGGCCCGGCGACGCCGGGGACGTCCACGACCCCGACCGGCGAGACGGTGGTGGAAAGCCAGAGCGAGGGAGCCGACGCCTTCGTCCGCCAGTTGCTGGCGACGGAGGGTGCTCCGATCCAGCTCAACCACAAGGTGATGGCGCCCGACGCCGATGCCCACTTCCGGCTGGAGTACGACTGCGCCAAGGCGACCGGGTGCAGCTTCACCCGGCTGGAGACGGAAGCCTTCAACGAAGCCCGGATCCCGGGCGGGGTCTGGTTCCGCGGCTGCTATTCCGTCGTCGGGGACGGAGCCGGCTACGGCGCCGACGACCTCGACCTCGAGTTCACTGAGCAGGGCCCCACCTGCCCGTCGTGAGCGGCGGGGACCGGGGAACCGGTCGGCGGGCCCCCTGACGCCACCACGGGGTCCTACCGTGGGCCCGTGCTGCTGGCCGAGGTGGTCCGGACGTCCGAGGCGGTGGCGTCGACACCGTCCCGGTCCGCCAAGGTGGCGGCCCTCGCCGACCTGCTGTGCCGGCTGACGCCGGACGAGGTCACCCCCGCCGTGTCGTTCCTCGCCGGCCGCCCCCGCCAGGGCAAGATCGGCGTGGGGTGGGCGACCCTGCGGGCGGTGGACCCGCCGCCCGCCCCCGAGCCGTCCGTCGAGGTGCTCGAGCTCGACGCCGCCGTCACCGCCCTCCAGGCGCCGGCAGGACCGGGGTCGACCGGCGCCCGCCACGCCCTGCTCGGCGACCTGCTGGGGCGGGCCACGACGGCGGAGGCGGGCTTCATCCGCCGCCTGCTCATGGGCAAGCTGCGCCAGGGCGCCCTGGAAGGGGTGATGGCCGACGCCGTGGCCACCGCCGCCGGGGTGCCGCTCGCCGCCGTCCGCCGCGCCCGCATGCTCACCGGGGACCTGGCCCTCGTGGCGGCGGTGGGGCTGACCGAGGGCGGGGCCGGCCTGTCCGCCATCGGTCTGGAGGTGCTCCGGCCGGTGTCGCCCATGCTCGCCTCCACGGCCAGGGACGTGGCATCCGCCCTCGGCGGGCTCGGTCTGTGCTCGGTGGAGTGGAAGCTCGACGGCGCCCGCATCCAGGCCCACCGCAAGGGCGGCGAGGTGCGGCTGTTCACCCGCAATCTCAACGATGTCACTTCCCGCCTGCCCGCAGTGGTCGACCTGCTCCTCGCCCTGCCACTCGACTCGGTGGTGCTCGACGGTGAGATCCTCGGCGCCGGCGACGAGGGCCCCGAGGCGTTCCAGGACACCATGAGCAGTTTCGGCCGGCGCAGCGGCCCCCCGGGGCGGGCCACCCTCGGCGTGTGGTTCTTCGACTGCCTGCACCTCGACGGCGTCGACCTCCTCGATCGGCCCCTCACCGAGCGCGCCGCCGCCCTCGACCGCACGGAGGCACCCCGGGTGCCGTCCGTGCAGACCGACGACGTGGCCGAGGCGGAGCGGTTCCAGGCCGAGGCCCTGGGGGCGGGCCACGAAGGGGTGATGGTGAAGGCCGGTACATCGGCCTACGAGGCGGGGCGCCGGGGCGCCGTATGGCGCAAGGTGAAGCCGGTTCACACCCTCGACCTGGTGGTGCTGGGCGCCGAGTGGGGCAGCGGCCGGCGGCGGGGCCGGCTGTCGAACCTGCACCTCGGCGCCCGCGACCCGGCAGGCGGCTTCGTGATGGTGGGCAAGACATTCAAGGGCCTCACCGACGCCCTGCTGGCGTGGCAGACGGAGCAGTTCCTGGCCCGGGAGTCGGGCCGCCACGACCACGTGGTCGAGATCGACCCGCCCCTCGTGTTGGAGATCGCCCTCGACGGCGTGCTGTTGTCCACCCGCTACCCGGGCGGCGTGTCCCTCCGGTTCGCCCGGGTCCGCCGGTACCGTGACGACAAGGCCCCGGCCGAGGCCGACACCATCGACGCCGTGCGGGCGCTCGGCCACCACCTTGTCAGCCAGCGTCGGGAACGTCCGCCGCCGGAACCTCCACCAGCTCGATGAGCGTGCCGAACGCCCCGGTGGGATGGAGGAAGGCGACCGTGGTGCCCCGGCTGCCGGTTCGGGGATGCTCGTCCACCACCCGCGCGCCGGCGTCGCGCACCGCGTGCAGCGCGCCGGCGCAGTCGTCCACCCGGTAGCCCACGTGGTGCACGCCCTCGCCCCGGCGCTCCAGGTGGCGGGCCAGCGGCGACGTGTCGGTGAACGGCGTCAGCAGCTGGATGAACGACGTCCCGACTGCGAGGAGGGCCTCGTCGACCCCGTCGGACCCGATGCGCTCCCGCCGGACCACCGAGGCGCCGAAGGTGCGCTCGTACCAGGCCACGGCGGCGTCGAGGTCCCGGACGGCGATGCCGACGTGGTCGATGTCGGTGAGCAGGCCGGGCACCGCTTCCACCGCTGCACGCTATCAACGGGACCACCCTGGAACCGCCGCCACCGACCTCGTTGTCGGCGACGGGGTTCCCGGATTCCGTCGTGCGTAGGAAAGGTGTCGGGTACCCAGGGGCGCAGGTTGAGGTTCCGGGGCACCTTCAGCCCGATCAGGCCATGCCCCGTCTGGCCCGCGCACCCGGTTCACCACCGTGCGTAGGATTGGGTAGTGCCCGGTTCGCTGGTCGTCGCAGGGGCCCCGGACGCCGATCGGCAGTGCTCGCCTCGTACTGCGGCGCGGCGCGCTTCGCCTACAACTGGGCGCTGGCCGAAGTGAAGGCCAACCTGGACACCCGGGCGGCGGAGCGGGCAGCCGGTGCAGGCGAGGGCGAGCCGACACCGTCGTTGTCGTGGTCCGCGTACGCGTTGAGCAAGCGGTGGAACTCCGTCAAGGGAGACGTGGCCCCGTGGTGGCGGGAAGTCTCGATGCACGCATTTCGTTCCGGCATCAACGCCTGCGCCGCTGCGCTGAAGAACTGGTCGGAGTCAAACGGCGGCACCCGCAAAGCGGGGCTCGAAGAACCACGCCCGCATCAGACGGCGCCGATCGCGCCTGCACGGCGCGATCGTCCAGACCAGGTCCTTGCACCTGCACCGCCTCACCCGCAAGCTTGCCGGCCGCTTCGACACCGTCGTGGTCGAGGACCTCGCTGTGGCCGCCATGGCCAACCGCAAGCGGCATCTCGGGCGGTCCCTGGCCGACGCCGCTCTCGCCGAGCTGCGCCGCCAACTCGCCTACAAGACCCCCGAGCACGGCCACGGCATGGTCGTGGCCGGCCGGTGGTTCCCCTCCTCGAAGACCTGTTCGTCCTGCGGCTCGGTGAAAGCCAAACTAGAGCTGTGGGAACGGACCTTCACCTGCGACACCTGCGGTCTGGTCCTGGACCGTGACACCAATGCGGCCCTCACGTTGGAACGTGAGGGCCGCAGGATCTTGCAACAAGCAGTACAGCTCGCCGGGTTACGACCGGAGAGTGGAAACGGTGACCCGAGACCGGGTAAGACCACGGTCCATCGTCAGATGGGTGCAGTTGCGGCGCTGGTCGCTTGAGGGCACAACCCCGCATCCAGGTTCCTCACCACCTCGGTGAGTGCTTGGTGTCAGACGGGGACGGGGCGCTGGAAACGGCGCCCAGTCGGCACCAGGGTAGGACGAGGTTGTCAACCTCTCGTCTCACCTTGCTGTCGCAACTTAGTCGACGGTGAGCTTCACCTCGAACCGGTTGAAGCCGCCGTCGCGGGCGACCTTGACGCCGAACGCCGACAGCGGCTCGAGGTTGGGCTTCACGTCCTTCTCGTAGTCGGCCAGGTCGACACCGAAGCCTTCGGCCGCCTTCTCGATGGCCTCCCGGATGGGGTCGATGATCAACACGACCTGCCCTGTGGTGCCGGAGCCGTTCTTGCCGATCAGGGTCTCGTACGTGTCGTTGGAACCGAGGCCGGGTGTGGCCGCCTTGGCCAGGTCGCCCAGGTAGGCGGGCGAGTTGGCCAGCACGAACCGGTCGGGGTACAGCGCCATGGCGGGCTGGATGCCCTCGGCGAAGGGCTCCGGCACCAGGTAGGCGGTGGCGCCGCCGATCTCGCGCTCCTCGAGCGCAATGCCCTGGTCCTCCAGCGCCTGGCGGATCTTCTCGATGCCGGCCGCCGCCTTCGCCTTGTCGGTCGGCCCGACCACGAAGGCGAAGTCCGGGAACTGCTGGCCTGAGCGGACGGAGCCGACGGTGATCACCACCTCGCCCTTCATCCACGACAGCACGTCTTCCTCGAGCTTGATGCCGGTGCTGTCCTCGATCTCGGCCAGGAAGTCGGTGCCGCCGACGCCGCCGAGGTCCTTGAGCCCCTTGGTGGCGCCGTCGCCCGCATTGAAGCCGGTGAAGGCGGCCAGGGTGTTGGCAGGGAGGCTGCGGGTCAGCTCGAAGGTGGAGCCCTTGCCTTCACCCGACGCCTCGGCCACGCCCTGGAACACCAACGCCTTGGCCTCGACGTGCATGTCGAAGGCGATGGAGCCCTTGCCGCCGAGGCCCTTCAGGAACCCGGCGTCGTCGAGCCCCCCCAGGTCCTCGGCCACGTCGAGGGAAGCCTTGGAGTCGATCCAGCCGAGGAGCAGCCGATCGCCGGCCAGTTCGTCGACCACCTTGGTGAACGAGGCCGCCTTGGCCAGGCCGCCGTCGTCCTTCTTGGCCTGGGCGCTGATCAGGTCGAGCGCCCGCTTGTCGTCCGCATGGTCGTCCTGGTCGGAGATGACGACGAAGTCGTCGACCACCGCGTACTCGCCCTCGAAGTCGCCGGCCTTGGTGGCCTTGGCGATCGCCGCCTCCGCCTTGGCCTTGTCCTCGGTCTGCACCAGGGCGAGGATCAGCGGGTTGTCCGAGTCGCCCGGCGGGAGGACGACGACGGCCGCCTCCTTGCCCAACCAGGGCTTGACGTCCTTGGCGTAGTCGAGCCCGCTGGATTCGAGGACGTTCTCGAGGACCTCGTCGCGGGTGTTCTCGAACTCGCCCTTCACCTTGTCGCTGGCGTCGGGGAAGCGCCGGGCGATGCTGAGGAGGTTGCGCTTCTGCTCGATCGACGGGCTCAGGTTCACGCTGAAGAACGCCAGGGCGGTGGGAGGCGTGATGCCAGCCGCCCGGGCCTTCTCGTCGGTCTTCTTGCCGCACGCGGGCAGCACCAGGAGCGAGGCTCCGAGCACCAGGGCAGCGAATCGTCTCATCGTGGCGACCATCCGATCCGGCGACGAGGCGTCACCGAGCAGGGAAACTCTACGGGGTGGTGGTGGAGGGTGCGGGCGTGACTCGGGTGGAGCCCGGCGCGGTGGCGGGCACCCCGTCGGGCGCCTCGAGCGGCGAACTGGTCGGAGGGAGTACCGGCAGCGGCAGCGGAGACCTCCATCTCGCAGATCTCCGACGGGGCGCCGGCCGGCGGCAACGCGTCGGCGGGCAGTTCCCCCTCTACAAAGGTGCAACCGGTGTTGGGTGCATACCCGAACGAGCCGTCGTCGCTCGGGCCGAGGAAGCCGGCGAGGAAAATTCTGGCGAACGGGCTGAGAATGCTGGCCGCGATCGAAGGTCCCGATTCCTCGAGGCCGGCTTCGAGCTCGCTGCGGTCGAGCGCCCGCCGAGTGTCGAGGGTGCCGTCGAAATAGGTGGCCACGGGGCTGAAGTACCAGGAGCCTTCGTGGCGGATGAGGGTGAGCGTCGTGCCGGCGAACGGCGTCCCGGCCAGGGGGCCGAGGTCCTCGTCGTCCGAGCAGAAGCTGAACAGCTCCTCACCGGTCGTCTCGTACCTGGCGCGCTTCCCGTCGTAGGAAAAGCTTTGGGGACCGCCGCCCGTGGTGATGTCCACCCTGAGCCGGTCGATGGTGACGTGGGCCTCGTTCCCGGACTCCTCGGTGGACAGTTCGAGCTCGGACACCGCTGCGGCCACGCCGCTGCTGCGCACGTCGTCCGCCGCATCCTCGGCCTGGTCGAGGAAAAGGGAGGCGTACGCGTGGAGCGGCGCCGCCTCGCCCGGTGCGGTGAGCTCCACCAGGCGGCGGGCGTCGAGGGCGGCGCCCGCCCGGGCCAGCTCGCGCACGGCCGCTTCGGGGGTGGCCTCGCCGCGGGGCTTCACGGCCCTACAGCGATGTCGGCGCCCGGTACCTGGCCCAGGTCGATCTTGTCGTCGAGGATGCCGAGCCGGCCGAGCTCGCCGGCGAGGTCGACCACTCGATCGCGCAGCACCTCCCGTTCGGCCGGCACCAGTGCTTCAAGGGCGCCGAGCATGTCCTTGGCCGCCACTGCGTCGACGAGCTTGCGCACCGCGTCCTCCGGCGTGGCTGTGCCGCCGCTGCTGGTGAGGTTTGCCAGGGCGAGGACGCCGGCCACCAGGGCGACGGCCAGGCCGGCGGCGACGGCCACCTTGGCGCCGCGTCTGGGGCGGTCGGGGCCAGAGGCGGGCGGGGCTGGGACGTACGGCCCGAGGTCGTCCTCGGTGGGGTCGGCCGCAGCGGGGCCGGCGTCGGGCCCCGGATCGTGCTCGGTGTGGTCGGCGGCAGCGGGTTCGGTGGCGCCGGCGTCGGGATCGTGCTCGGCGCGGTCGGCTGCAGCGGGGTGGGTGTTGCCGGTAGCGGCATCAGGCGTGGGACGGTCGGGGCCAGCTTCGCCTTCGGTGTCGGCTGCCTCGGTCATGGGCACCTCCCCCGTCTCTGGGCGCCGAGTTGGCACCCGAGCACCACGGCTCCCACGAGCGACACGCCCCCGGAGGCCGCGGCCAGGTGGGCGCCGGCCTCGACCTGGAGCGGGGCTGCCCGCACCAGGACCCATGCCGCCTCGGCCACCAGGCCGGTCAACGCACCCAGGGTACAGACCGCAGCGGGCCGGGCCGCGAATGCGGCCGCCCAGGCGCCGGCGGCGAGAACGGGAGCGAACAGGAAGGCGATCAGCACCACACGCAGGGCGCCGGTGTCACCGAGCCCCAGCCGGTGGACCGTTCCCGCCAGCGCCCATCCCGTCCGCATCGTGCGGCCCGTGGTGGCCCAGGGGAGGTGGGCGGCAGCCGCCACGCCGATGGCGCCGGCCACCGTGGCGGCGGTGGCGCGGGTGGCCGGCCTCCCCGTCGTCGGGCAGGGGCCACCGGCCGGCGCAGCCGCTACGCCCCCACCTCGCGACGTCCCGACAGGGCCCGCCCGAGGGTGAGCTCGTCGGCGTACTCCAGGTCGCCGCCCACCGGCAGGCCACTGGCGATACGGGTGACCCGCAGGCCGAGGGGGACGAGGAGGCGGGCCAGGTACATGGCCGTGGCCTCACCCTCGATGTTGGGGTTGGTGCACAGGATCACCTCGGTGACGCCCTCGGGCTCGAGGCGGGCCAGCAGCTCGCGCACCCGCAGCTGCTCGGGCCCGATGCCCTCGATAGGGCTGATTGCCCCCTGGAGGACGTGGTAGCGGCCCCGGTACTCCTGGGTCTTCTCCACTGCCACGATGTCGCGGGGCTCCTCCACCACGCACAACACGGTGCTGTCACGGTGGTCGTCGGTGCAGATGCCACACTCGGCCTCGCCGTCCGGCGGCACCTCGGCCACGTTGAAGCACCGCGAGCAGAACGCCACCCGGTCCTTCACCTCGGTGATGGCGGTGGCCAGGCGCAGGGCGTCGACCTTGGCCAGCTTCAGCAGGTGGAAGGCGATGCGCTGGGCCGACTTCGGACCGACGCCCGGCAGGCGGCCGAGCTCCTCGATGAGGTCCTGGACGGGGCCGGCGTACATGCCCTACTGGCCGAGCAGCCCGGCCGCTCCTCCGAGGTCGATGCCGCCGAGCGCCGACCGGGTGAGGTCCTGGGCGCGGGTGAGGGCGTCGTTGGTGGCGGCCAGCACGAGATCCTCGAGCAGGGTGAGGTCGTCGAGGTCGACGGCGCTCGGGTCGATGGACACCGACTCGATGGCAAGCGAGCCGTTGGCCCGCACCTTCACGGCGCCACCGCCGGCTTGGCCCTCCACCACCTGCTGGGCGGCTGCCTCCTGCGCCTCCTGGAGCTGTGCCTGCATGGCCTGGGCCTGCTCCAGCAGGGCGCCGAGGTCGAACTCGGGACCCGCCGACCCTTCGGGCTCGCTCACTGCCGGCCTGCCTGCGAACTCACGTCGTGACCTCCTCGGCTCCCGGGAACGCCCGTCTCACGCGTTCCTCGGGCGAGGTTACCGCCGGGGGCGGCTCATCGGACGACCTCTGATCCCGGAAGTCCCGGAGATCGGCGAGGTCGGAGGAGTCGTCGGGCGGCCCCCCGCCGCCGCCCTTCGGCGCGGCCGGGGAGGAGGGAGACGCGTCGGGCGGTTCCATCACCAGCCGCAACGGGACCGGGACCCCGAAGTGGGCGGCCAGTGCCGCCTCCACCTCGGGGCGGACCTCCTCGCAGCGGCTCAGGTAGTGGCTGTTCGGCAGTGCGAACACGGCGGCGCCCGCCTCCACCGCACGGAAGCGGCCGGCGCCGAAGCGGGCTTTTGCCCTGCCGCTCAGCGCGGTGAGCAGGGAGTCGCCCCACGCCTTGGTGAGAGCGTCGCGCGTGGGTAGGGCGCTCGTGGGTGCGGCGCCCGGCGGGCCGGAGCCGGGCGGGGGCGGGGGCGGGGGAGAAGGCGACGGCGGCGGATGCGGGGTTGGCGAGGCGGGCCCGCCGTCGGCAGGCGGCGGATGCGGGGTTGGCGAGGCGGGCCAGTCGCCGGCAGGCGGCGCGGCGGCCTGCCCGGTGCCAGCGGGAGGTGGCGGCACCGGCGCACGGCGCCCCGGGAGGGGTGGGGCGGCGGGTCGGGGGGGCGGCGGCGGCGGCGAGGCCGCCCGGCCGGGCGGCCCACCGGCGCCCCGTGCCACGGGCGCAAGGCGCGGCGGCGGCCCAGGCTGGTTCCCGGCCTCGGCGCCCGGTCCGGCCGGGAACGGGTCGCCCCGATCGACGGGTGGCCCGGCCGGGAACGGCTCGTCGCTGCGGCTGGGCGCTCGAGGGGGAGGCGCCGGGGGCGGTGGGGGAGGCGGGGGAGGTTGCGGTGCCTGCCGCTCGCCTCCCGGCGGGCGGACAACGTCCCGATCACCCCCTTGCGAGGGCGGGACGACCGACGCCGCCCGCTCGAGGCGCTCGAGGCGCTCGAGGCGTTCGACGATGGCGGCGGGCGAGGTGTCGACGTCGGGCCGGGCCAGGCGCACCAGGGCCGCCTCTAAAACGATGCGCGGGTCGAGGGCGTCGCGCATGTCGATCTGCGCATGCCCCAGCGTCTCGATTCCTCGCACCATGGCGGCGGGACCCAACCGGTGGGCCTGCTCCGCCAGCCGGTCGCGCACCTCGTCGGGCACTGCCACCAGGCTGGGGGCCTGGGTCAGGAGGAAGGCGTTGCGCAGGTGGTCGACGAGGTCGGCAGCCAGGCGGCGGGGGTCGCGGCCGGCGCCGCAGGCCATCGCCACGGCGACGAGGGCCCGCCCGGCGTCGCGCTCGCACAGCGCCTCCACCGCATCGTCGGTCACGGGCGCCTCGTCGTCCACCTCGCCGGCCGCCGCCACCTGGTCGAGCACCGACAGGGCATCGCGGGCGGAGCCCTTCCCCCGCCGCACCACCAGGTCGATGGCCTCGGGCGCCACTCCCAGGCCGGCCGCCTCGTTCACGTCGGCCAGCAGCCCGGAGAGGACGTCGCCGGTGAGCAGGCGGAACTCGAAGTGCTGGGTGCGGCTCCTGATGGTGGGCAGCACCTTCTGGGGGTCGGTGGTGGCCAGCACGAAGATCACGTGGTTGGGCGGCTCCTCCAGCGTCTTCAGGAGAGCGTTGGACGCCGCCGTGGACAGCATGTGGACCTCGTCGACGATGTAGACCTTGTGGCGCCCGGGAGTGCCGAGGGCGGCCCGCGACACCAGGTCGCGCATGGCGTCGACCCCGTTGTTGGACGCCGCGTCGAGTTCGTGGACGTCGAGCGACGTGCCCCGCTCCACCGCCCGGCAGGAGGCGCACACGCCGCACGGCTCGCCGTCGTGGCCGGCATCACAGTTGAGGGCCTTGGCGAGGATGCGGGCGGTGGACGTCTTGCCCGTGCCCCGGGGGCCACTGAACAGGTAGGCGTGGCCCACCCGGTCGTCCCGCACGGCGTTGGACAGCGCAAGCACGATGTGGTCCTGACCCCGGACGTCGGCGAAGCGCTGGGGCCGGAACCGGCGGTACAAGGACCGGAAGGTCACCTCGTCGTCGGCCACGGGAGCACACTATCGAGGGGCAGTGACACGGTCCCGCGCTGCGGGCTCGTCACTCGGTGCGGCGGTCAGGCGGTCTGCGGCACACAGCACCTTCCGCTGAGAGCTGCTGCCTTCCGGCCCTGACTCGGTTCACGGGGCGCCGTTGCGCAGGACCCGACCGCCGCACGGAGCGACGAGCCCAAGAGGCGCAGGATAGCCTGCCCGGTCCCTGGAGGGATGCGAGAGCGGCCGAATCGGCACGCTTGGAAAGCGTGTGTGGTGCAAGCCACCGTGGGTTCGAATCCCACTCCCTCCGCCAGATCTGCCTTCCAGGTCACCGCCGGCGGGTGAGCAGCGGCGCCGGGCTGACAGCGGCCGACAGGCGGCGGCGCGCCGTGCAGGCGTCGCGGAGGCCGGCGGTCACCAGGTCGGCCGCCTCCCAGGCGGTGGTCGCCTCCTCCGGTGACGCGCCCGACGAGTTGAACCGGGAGACGTTGGCCAGGGCGGCCAGCGCCTCCAGGGGCGGCACCACGGCGCCGTCGACCACGGCGCCGGCCACCCGCACCACGTCGGTCGTGCTCATGGACCGTTCGGGCCGCACGCCGTGCTCGGCCAGGCGGTCGAGCGCCTCGTGCCATGCGCCCTGCACCCGTGCCGACGGCTCGGTTGCCTGCCGGCGCCGCCGCCGGCGGGAGCGCTTGGCTGCCAGCACGATTCCCAGGGACAGCCCCAGCGCCACGACGAAGCCGATGATCAGGCCGGCCACCCACAACCACGGACTCGACCCGTCGTCGTCCCCCGCGGCCGAGGCGTCGGCGTTCCGCTCAGCGTCCGACGGGGCCACCGGATCGTCGGGTGCCTGGTCGATGGCCGACGCCAGCGGGTCTACCGGCGCGGCCACCGTGGTGGGCACGGTCGGTGTGTCAGCGGGGTCGGGGGCGGGCGCGGTGGTGGGGTGGTCGACGATGGATCACCGCTCCCCAGGCCGCCGGCGGGCATCGGGTCGAAACGCACCCACCCGAGGTCCTGGAACCGCACTTCGGCCCAGGCGTGGGCGTCGCCGGTGCGCACGTGGGACACGCCCGACCCGTCCGGCGGGGGAAGGCGGAACCCCGTCACCACCCGGGTGTCGTACCCGACCGCCCGGGCCAGCACGGCGACGGCGCTGGCGTACTGCTCGGCCGTGCCCCGGCGGAACTCGAACAGGTCCTTCAAGGCGAAGTAGCCGCTCCCGCTCGGGGGTTCGTCGCCGGACACGGCCTCGAAGCCGGCCTCCTGGAAGTGCCGGACGAGGGCGGCCGGCTTGCCGAAGGCGGACCCGGCCCCGCCCGTGAGCTCGACCGCCCTGTCCCGCACGTCGACGGGCGGGTTGGGCAGGGGGGAGCCGGTGCGGGACTGGGTGGCGCCCCGCAGGTCGGCGGCGGTGAAGCTCGGGGCGCGTGACGTCACCTCGTAATGCACGCCCCGGGCGCCCTTGCCAGGAGCCACGAGCACGCCGGTCGCCGGGTCGACGCCGAGCCCGGCCACGGACACGCGCACCGGCCGGTCGGGCGCCGGGAGGAAGAAGCCGTCGAGGTCGCCCACCCGGATGTCGACCGTCACCTCGTCGCCACCTGGCGGCCCGTCGGTCGCCGCCGGCAGGGTGGTGCTGGCCCGGGTGTAGGTGCCGGCCGACGTCCACGTGGTCCCGTCGAAGTCGTCGAGGACGGCCAGGCGCAGGAGCAGCCCGGCCGTGCCGCCCCGGACCTGGGCGACCTCCCGGTCGGGCGATGCCACCATGGCGGCGAAACCGGCCAGCGGGTTGGCGGCGTCTTCGAGGAGGACCGGGTCGTCCCGGTACCGGCGCACGTCGAACCGATCGCCCCCGTCCACCCCCGGTGGACGGGGCCCGACGACGGCGGCGGCCAATGCCACGACCACCACCACGCCGGCGCCGGCGAGGAGCCGCCCGGGCGCCGCCAGGCGGCGGTCGGGGTGGTCACCGGGTCGGAGCGGGGCGGGCGGCGGTTCCGGGGCGTGGCCACCGCCGTCGCCGGCAGAACCAGCGGCCTGGGAGCGGGTGAGCTGCGACGCCCGGGTGGCGGCGAGGACGGCCGCCCCTGCACCGATCAGGGCCACCAGACCGCGGGGGAGGGCCGGCCCCGGCGCGCCGACAGCGAGGGCGGCGAGCAGGCACACCACCGGCGGGACGATCGGGAGCAGGGGTCGTCCCGACGACGCCACCAACTCGGCCGACACGGCCGCCGCCGCCCACGTGGACGCGACTGCGAGGACGACCAGCGGATCGCCGGCAGCGACGGGGAGGGCGATGGTGAGGATGTCGGCCCAGCCGCCGGACAGGGCGCCGAGGGCGGCGCCCAGCCCGCCGGCCACCGCAGCCAGTGCGGCGAGCAGCAGGCCGGCACTGGTCAGCGCCCGCAAAGGCGACGGCAGGCGGCGGGCGGTGAAAGCAACCAGCGCGCAGGGCAGGATCGCCGCCACCACCACCGCAGGCACGAAGCGGGTGCCGCGGAACGTCGAGGACCAGGCGAGGCCGGTGGCGGCGGCGAGGGCGCCGGCGGCGGCGAGCGACGGAAGCAGGCCGAGGTCAGCGCCGTCGGCCCGCCGGCCCCGGCGCCTCCCGGCGACGGCGGGAACGCTGATGGGTCTCACCACCGCCCCACCACTACCGACGCCCACGAGGCGGCGAAGGAGGCGGACGTGGGGGCGTCGACCACGACCAGGCCCCGCCGGCGTGACACCCGTGCGGTCAGCTCCTCGGCCACCCGCACCACCACCACCGGGTTGAACCGCCGCCGCAACCCGCCGAGGCGGGGGAGGTCTGCGCTGTCGAGGCGACCGGTGATGGCCACCAGGGCGCCCCCGGCCGGCGCCCTGCGCAGGTCGAGGAACAGGTCGTCGGGCCGGCCGGGCGGCCCCGTGCCCACCGCCGCCAACCGGTCCAGCAGCGACAGGGCGCCGGTCTCCTCGGGCGGCCGTTCGCCCCCGCCGGTGATCCGCAGCGCCACCGGGTAGCCGCCGTGCTCGCTGCAGCGCACGATCGACGCGGCGACCTCCACCGCCGCTTCGAAGGCCTCGGGCGTCCACAAGGTCGGCCGGGTGTCGAGGGCCACCGTGGCGCGGGGCAGGCTGGTGTCGACCTGCTCGCGCACCATCAACGTGCCGGTGCGGGCGGTGGACGCCCAGTGCACCTGGCGCAGGTCGTCGCCCGGCTCGTACTCCCGTAGCGACGAGAAGGTGATCGTGCCCCGCGGGGCCGACTCCGACAGCTGGCCCTCGAAGTCGGCCACCACGCCGGCCGGGAGCGGTGACAGCGGATGGGTGCGGGGGTGGACCCACAGCACGTCGGCACCGCCCGCCGGCTGCGCCCACCGCAGGAGGGCGAGGGGGTCGGTGCGCACGGTGGTGACGGGCCCGATGGCGAGCCTGCCCCGCGCCCCGGTGGCGAGGGCGTGGTGGGCCCGCCGCAGCTCGCCCGGTCCCATCGACGGGGCGGCCACGGTGACCGGCCTGCCACCCACCCGGTCGGTCACCAGCAGCGCCGGGGTCGAGCGCCGGCCCACGTTCTCCACCGTGAGGATGGCCACCGCCGGCTCGCCTGCCGTGAGGCGGGGCGGCACCAGCTGACGGGTTACGGCCACCCGGGGGCGCCCGGCCACGAAGGCGAGGGCCACCAGCGGGGCGGCCGCGCAGGCCACCCCGAGCTGCACCAGTTCGGGCCAGTCGAGCACCGCGCCGGTGGCGACGAGCACCACGGCCGCGGCGACGGCGGTGGCGCCCTGACCGGTGAGGGCGTAGCCGCGCTTCACCGGCGCGCCGCCGGCGGGCTGGTCAGCGAATCGGTTCCGCCCGGGTGCCGACCGGCTGACCAGTGTGGGCGTGGGCCGGTCACGGCTGGGGGACGGGGACCGAGGCGACGACGCCGGCGAGCAGGTCGGCGCCGGTGCGCCCGGCCAGCTCGGCCTCGGGCGTGAGCACCATGCGGTGGCAGAAGACGGGGGCGGCCAGCGCCTTCACGTCCTCGGGCGTGACGAAGTTGCGCCCTTCGCCGGTGGCCCACGCCTGCGACGCCCGCAGGAGGGCGAGGCTGCCGCGAGGGCTGACCCCGAGGCGCAGCTCGGGAAGGGTGCGGGTGGAGGCGGCCAGGTTGATGATGTACCGCCGCACCTCCGGGGCCGCCCACGCCCGTCCCGCCACCTCGATCATGGCGCCGACCTCAGGGGGGCTCGTAACGGCGCCCACGGTGCGGGCCCCGCCCGCCGCCGACCGGCTCTCCAGGATCTCCGCCTCCGCCACCGCGTCGGGGTAGCCGACGGCCGTGCGCACGAGGAAGCGGTCGAGCTGGGCCTCGGGGAGGCGGTAGGTGCCGTCCAGGTCGATGGGATTCTGGGTGGCGATGACGACGAAGGGGCGGGGGACCGGGTGGGCCACCGAGTCCACCGTCACCTGCTGCTCCTCCATCACCTCGAGCAGGGCTGACTGGGTCTTGGGCGAGGCCCGGTTGATCTCGTCGCCCACTACCACGTTGGCGAACACCGCGCCCTTGCGGAACTCGAACGTGCTGCGGTGCTGGTCCCACACCTGCACGCCTGTGAGGTCCGACGGGAGGAGGTCGGGCGTGAACTGGATCCGGTGCCACGAGGCGTCGATCGACGCGGCCAGCGCCTTGGCGATCGAGGTCTTGCCCACACCGGGGACGTCCTCGATCAGGAGGTGCCCCTCCGAGTACAGGCACGTGAGGGCCAGGCGGAGCACGTCGCGCTTGCCCCGGATGACCCGCTCGAGGTTGGCCAGAAGGCGCTGGTGACGCTCGGCGAACCACAGGGCCTGGTCCGGCGTGGCGCCGCCGGCGGAGGCATTGGTCCTGGTGCTCGTCATGGTGCTCCTCAGGGTTCGTCGGTGGAACGGAGGGTGCGGCCCGCGCTACAGCTTGGGCACCGTGCACGGCGCCGTGACGGCCTTCGTCGGGGGCGGTGTGTCCGAGCGCACCAGTGCCTTCAGGGTCCAGCACACCTTGCGGTCGGTGTCGAGGCCGCTGACGGTGTGGTGGTCGGCGCCGGCCGGGAGCTTCAGCTGCCGCACGGAGCGGCCGTCGCTCAGCACGTACGACCCTTCGAAGCCGGCCACGCGGTCCTGGGCGGCGAAGGTGAGCTCGACGGTGCCGTCGGCCACCACCTCGGCGGCGACCTCGACGGGGAACAGGTCGGCCGGCGGGGCGGCCCTGGTGGTCGGGGTGGCCGGCGGGCGCCCGCCGTCGCCGCCCGACATGGCCAGCGCCCCACCGACCACGACGCCGGCCACCACCACGGCGGCGGCCACGATGGCGGGGACGCGGCTCTGCTTCGGCGGAGGAGGCGGCGGCGGGGCGGGCGGCGCCGGGTGGTGCGACACACCGGTGGGCAGGACCGGCACCACCACCGACGGCAGGGGTGCGGCGACAGGGGGCAGAGGGTTGGGGCGGGCGGGAGCGGAGGGGCCAGCGTGTGAGAACGGAGCGGCGACGGCCTGGCCGGCCGGCGCCCCTCTGTCGGCGGCAGTGTCCGCCGGGGGGGCCCCGGAGATCGGCGCCCACCCGCCGTTCGTGCCCACCGCCGACTCGGGATGGGCGCCTGGAAGGCCGGTGCCCACGGGCAGTCCGGCGAAGGGCGCCAGCGCCGGCAGACCGGCCATCGACCCTGCCAGCCCCTCGAGCTCTGCGGCCAGTGCGGAAGCGGACGGGCGCCGTTGCGGGTCCTTCTCCATGCAGCGGGCGATGACCGACCACAGGGCGTCATCGAGGCCTGGCGGTCGCACCGGGGCCGTCTCCAGGTGGAGGCGCAGGAGGGCGGCGGGGTGGTCGGCCGAGAACGGGCGCACGCCCGCCAGCAGCTCATAGGCCATGACCCCCAACGCGTAGATATCGGCCGGCGGCCCGGCGGTGCGGCCGGCGGCCAGTTCGGGGGCCAGGTACTCGGGCGTGCCGACCACCGAGCCGGTGGACGTGAGCGCCGGCCCGGCGGCCGAGCGGGCCACGCCGAAGTCGGTGAGGCGGGCGTGAGGCTCGGCCGTGTCGACGGCGTCGATGAGGACGTTCTCGGGCTTGAGGTCGCGGTGGACGATGCCGCGCCGGTGCACCGCGGCCAGCCCGTGGGCCAGCTGGGCCAGGAGGGCACAGGCGGTGGACGGGGCCACGGTGGCGGTCATGGCCGACCAGCGCCGCAGGTCGGGGCCGTCGACCAGGTCCATGACGATGGCGAGGGTGTCGCCCTCGGCCACCAGGTCGTGCACCCGCACCACGTTGGGGTGCTGGACGGCCAGGAGCGACGTGCGCTCGAGCAGGAAACGGCTCACCAGCTCGGGTGACGAGGTGAGCTCGGGCCGCAGGATCTTCACCGCCACCGGCGAGCCGTCGGTCGCCCTCGACGCCCGCCACACCTGTCCCATGGCGCCTGCGCCCACGGGCGCATGGAGGAGGTAGCCGGACCCGAGGGGCCGCCCGGCCGGCGCCGGGGGGGCGCCGGCGGGTAGCGCCGTGTCGAGCCGGCGCATGGCCTCGGGGTCGGGGGCGAAGACGGCGGGCGGCACCGAAGCGTCCGCAGGCGAGGCCGAGGCGGAGGAGGCGGCGGCCAGGTCGGCGGCCAGGTCGGTGGCGCCGGCGGTGCGGTCCGGTCCCCGGGTGAGGGCCCGCGCCAGGACGGCCACGAGGGCGGCGGGGACGGTGCCGGAGCGCAGCTCGGGCGGCGCCCCGCCCACGAGGCGGGCCAGCAGCTGGGGGATGCCCTGCACCGCCTCGCGCTCGAACGGGCTGGTCCCGGTGAGCAGCGTCCACAGCGTGGAGGCCAGCGCCCACGTGTCGCCGGCGGGCGTCCACGCCCGCCCCTCCAGCACCTCGGGCGGCGTGTGGCGGGGTGGCGGCCCGTCGCCCCGCGCCCTGGCGGCGAGGACGGCCGGCACCGCCATGTCGGCCACGACGGCGCGCTGGTCGACGAGGAGGATGTTGCCGGGCGAGACCGACCCGTGCACGGCGCCGGCGGCTTGGAGAGCGGCCAGCCCCTCGGCCGCCTGCATGCCGTAGCGCAGGACCAGGTCCGGGGCGAGGGGACCGGCGCCGGCCATGCGGTCGGCCAGCGAGCCGCCGGCGGCCCACGGCGACGCCAGCCACGGGCGCCCGTCGCCCAGCCGTCCGGCCGCCACCACGGGGTGGACGTGCAATGAACGGGGCAGGCGGATCAGCGCATCGCCCTCGCTCTCGAACCGGACGACCCCGGCCGCGTCGAGGGCGACGGTGAGCACCTTCACGGCCACGTCGCCGTGGCCGGCCGAGTGGGCCCGGTAGACGGCGCCCCCTGCGCCGGGCGCCACCTCTGTCCAGTCGGTGAAACCGGCCGGCGCAGCGTCGGCGGGGACGGCCGGCGCCGGCCGCATCACCCTCGCCGTCCGTGGGGTCCGGAGCCTCCCAAGCTGCCCTCCGTGCTTCGAGCTGCGCTCGGACCGGCGGAAAGCCGGCGAAGCCACAGTCTCGCATGATTGGAAGGGCTCGTTTCTGCGCCCGGCCCGGAGGCGGGCCCGCCGCTGAGCGGCGATCCCGCCCGCCCGGGCTGCGGGCGCCGTCGCCATCTCAGGCGCCGGCGGCCTCGAGCGCCTGCTGGCGGTTGCCCACCTCGCCGGCGGCGTCGACCAGAGCGGCCGAGAGGCTGCGCAGCGAGGGCTCGTACTCGGTCTCCCAGGAGGTGCGGAACCGCTCGGCCGCCCCGCCCTTCCAGTACACCGTGTCGAGGTCTGACCGCAGCGACGCCAGCAGGTCGTCGACGGCCTGGGCCTGACGCTCGAAGTTGTTCTTGAGGCGGGTCATCTCGTCGAGTGCGCCACCGATCACAGCCATGTTGGTTCTCCTTCTCCGAGGAGCGGCCGTGCGCCGGCTCCTGAGAGGAGAACGTACGGACCGGGCCGCCGGAAGGGAACGGGAAGGCCTCCCCAGCGGGTGGCCCGGGGTTGTCTAGAGCAGCAGGCTGAGATCGTGGCGCGTGACGACGCCGGTGGTGAGCACGTGCACGGCGAGCGACTCGAGCGCCGTCTCGCCCACCAGGCCCGGCACACCCGAGCGGGTGAGGCGCTCGCGGAGGTGCTCGATGCGCTTTACCAGGGTCGTGCGGGGCCAGCCGAGGGTGGCGGCCGCGTCGGCGTAGCTGCGGGGGTGGGGGTCGTGGCGGGGGAATGGGTGGAGGTAGCCGCTGAACAAGGCGACGAGGGCCAGGCGGTCGTCGGCCGTGTAGGCGACCTCGACGCCGAAGCTGGTGGCCGTCCCGTCCGGCTCCGCAGATGCAGCAGCCGGCCCCGCCGGCGCGCCTGCGTCGGGGAGGTCGACAGTGAGCGCGTGGCGGCGCACCTGACCCTCCACCACCACTGATGTGGTGACGTCCACCGCCACCCGCCGGCCGGGAGCCAGCACGCTGCGCATGCCGAGGTGGTCCACCACGTAGATGGGCCGCACGGCCGACCGGTTGGCCAGCCACACCACGCCGCCGTCCAGCTCCACGGAGCCGGCCAGGCGGGAGATCCCCACGTCATCGTGGGCCAGAACGAGCGTGCACGACGCCCCCCGGCCGAAGGTGATGGGCACGCCTTCCACGAGGGGCACGCGGTCGTCCCCCATCACCACGACCGCCTCGCCCACGGCCACACGCTACGTGGATGGGGAGCCCTTCCCGTTTCCGGCGGAGAGGACCGTAGGTACGATGCGGCGGGGAACGGGACGTTTGTCCCGGCCTCGGGACGCCACAGGAGGCCGCCACGATGCAGTTAGTGGCAAAGGCGCGGTACAGCCGCATCGGTATCACCGTCGCCATCCTCGGTGCCCTCCTCGTCGTCGCCGTGGGCGGTGGGTACTCCGCCTCCAAGTCCCTGCTGGGCGACGGCGCCGCCTACGCGGTGGACGGTGTGGGCATCGACCGGCTGAATGCGGCGACCGGCGCCCCCGATGCCGAGCTCCTCGACATGGGGCGGGGCACCAACCGCATCAGCGTGGTGCACCGGGACAACCAGGTGTACCTGGTGGACACCGTGCTCGGCTCCGTCACCCACCTCGACCCCGCCACCCTGGAGCTCGGCGACACCACCACGGTGCCCGGCGCGCCGAAGGGCGGCACAGGGTCCGTCGAGGTCGCCACCGGTGGCGGCACCACCGCCCTCGTCGACCTCCAGCGGGGCATCCTCCAGCGCGTCGACCAGGTGAAGCTGACGCCCGTCGGCCGGCCCGTCAAGGTTCAGGGCGGCCTCACCGGCGCGGTCGCCGACTCCTCGGGGGTGCTGTGGCTCGGGACAGGGCGGGCAGGGGTGGTGCTCCGGGTGGACAAGGCAGGCAAGCAGACACCGATCCCCGTCGCCTCCGAGGGCCTGGCAGTCACCGTGACCCTGGTGGGCGACGCCCCCGTCGTGCTCGTCCAGCCCGGCGGGCTGATCACCGGCATCGATCCCGGCACGCTGCGGCGCAGCCGGGTCGTGAAGCTTCCGAGCGATCCCGAGTCGGACCTGAAGCTGAACATCGCCGACACCCCGGGCCACGACCTGTGGGCCCTCGACACCGCCGCCCACACCCTCTACCGGGTCGACCTGACCAAGGGCACCGTGGCCGGTCCGGTCACCATCGGCGCGGGGCAGGTCCGGTGGGGCAACCCGGTGGTGCAGGCGGGCCGTGTCTACGTCCCGAACCTCGACGAGCACCGGATGGTCGTGGTCGACGCCAAGTCGCTCCACCGGCTGGACGAGGTCACCGTGCCGGGCGACGGGCCGGATTTCGACGTCACCATCGAGGGCGGCGCCCTGTGGGCCAACGACCCCACGACCGGCACGGCCGTCGTGATCGACCGCAAGGGCGACGTGACCACGGTGGGCAAGGGCGACGGCACCGGGCGGGTGGAACCGGTGGCCCAGCCGATGCCCGGCGACCCGCCCCTGTCGCCGCCGGAGCAGGCCCCGCCGGTGCAGCCGAGCCTCGACCTCAGCCAGGTCCCCCCGCCGCTCCCTACGCCCGTCACGCCGCCGGTGGCCACACCGGCGCCGCAGACCCCGCCGCGGCCGGCGCCACCCGCCGACAGCGTGGTGCCCGACGTACGTGGGCTGGAACAGGCGGCCGCCTGCGCCGCCCTGGTCACGGTCAAGCTCGACTGCAAGCCCGGCGAGGAGGACGGCGGGGCGGTGGGCGAGGTGTCGAAGCAGGACCCTGCGCCCGGACGCACGCTGCCGCCCGGCGGCGCCGTCGCCATCACCGTCGGCAAGGGCGTCGAAGTGCCCGCCGTCACGGGGACCATGACCGACGAGGCCTGCAAGCTGGTGGGTGACCGCAAGCTCACCTGCGTGCGCCAAGCGGTCACCCTCGAGCGGGGCAAGACCCGCAACCAGGTGTTCGAACAGGACCCCGCCCCCGGCACGCGGGTCGACCAGGACAGCGCCGTGGTGGCCCGCTACTGGGGCGACCCGCGGGTGATCGCCGTCCCGGATGTGACCGGCAAGACGCCAAAGGAGGCGTGCGACATCCTCGCCGCCGCCGGCTTCACCTGCCGGGAGCTCACCGGCGCCGGCCGCCCGCTCGGACAGGTGGTGCTCCAGTCGCCCTCCACGGGCAGGGCCGACGAGGGCTCCGAGGTCGCCGTCACCGTGGCGACCAGCACGACGATGCCCAGCCTCGTCGACGGGTCGTCCGTCACGGTGTGCGCCACCCTCACCAAGGACCTGGGGCTACCGGCGGCCAACTGTTCGAAGGCGGCCGCCGACGCCGAGGAGAACCCGAAGGACACGGTGAAGGCCACCACGCCCCCGCCCGGCCAGACCGTCACACTTGCCACGCTGGTCACTTACGTGCGCCGCACCGGCCTGGTGAAGGTGCCGAACGTCGTCGGGCTGGGCGCGGCCGAGGGCTGCAACGCCATGCGGGCGGCCGGCCTGGGCACGTGCACCCAGAGCGACGCGGCCGAGGGCCCGCCCGGCACCCGTGGCACCGTCGGCTCCCAGACGCCGCTGGCTGACGTCATGGTGGCGCCGGGCAAACCGGTCAGCGTGGCCGTGTTCAGCGCCCAGCGCGTGTCGGTGCCGGCCGTGAGCGGCGACATCAATGTCGCCTGCGGCAACATCCAGGCCGCCGGGCTCACCTGCAACCCCGTTCCCGACAGCAGCGGCAGCTACCGGCAGGTGTCGGGCCAGAGCCCCGGCGGTGGCGTACAGGTCAGCGAGGGATCGGCAGTCACGGTGAGCTACGAGCCGTCGATCCGCAAGCCCCTCATGCGGTTGAACCGGGGAGGTTTTAACAACCCCGGGACCACGTTCATGCTCACGACGCAGTACCCCGGCACCTATTACGACGATCTCCGGACGAAGTACGGCTTCAACGAGGAGGGGCCGATCTGCAATGCCTACGCCGACGGCGAGGCCGTGCCCGACCGGACGCCGCTCGTCGACTGGATGAACACCACGGTCGCCTCGGGCCCGTTCCACACCTTCACCACCGGGCCTCCGCCACCGGGTAGCTGGGACACTCTGAACAACCCGAAGACGGCGGTCGTGGCCAAGGCCGGGCCCGTCCAGATCTGGTCGGTCACCAGGGGCTACAGCCAGTTCTTCACCTCCAGCAGGGCTGAAGCGGACGGCCTCGTGGCCGCCAAGATCTTCCCCAACGGGCCCTACGCCGTCTTCACCTGCTGGTAGCTCGTACCGACCGCCGCCGGGTCGTCGCCCTACGGGGCGGTGACCTGGACGGTCGACCACGAGCCCCGGTGGACGAGGAGGGCCCGGCCCGCCGGCCATGACGAACCGTCGGTGGCCCGGGGGAGCTTCACGTCGAGGGCCTCGCCCTCCACCGACGAGGCGGGCGCCAGCAGGAGGCCGGCCCGGCTGCGGCGGTTCTCCACCAGCCAGCCCCGGAACCGCTGGGCCAGCAGGTCGTCGGTGGTGGCGGCGGCCACCACCACGTGGCCGGCGTCGCGGGCCGAGCGCACGAGGGCTTCGAGGGCCTGGGCCGCCTTGCCCTCGCCCAGCAGTTCGGCGTCGTCCACCAGCACGCAGCACGGCCCGCCCACCGACTCGATGGCGTCCGCCAGGCCTCCGGCGACCTGCTCGGCCGAGGTGAGCACCGCCTCCACGCCGTCCTCCCCCTCCAAGTCCCTGAGGGGCGACGGGCGGGGCGCCACGAGCAGGAGGGCGAGAGTGCCGAGCGCCCGCCCCTGGAGCGTGCGGGCGATGGCGAGGAGCGCAGCGCTGCGGCCGGACCGGGGCGGGCCGGCCACGATGAACCCGGGCCCGACCTCGGCCAGGTCGACATCGACCGGTCCGACCTCGTCGCCGCCCACACCGATGGTGCACACGGCGTCACCCTCGGGCCGGGCCACCACCCGCCGGCCTTCCACCTCGGCGGCCGACACCACGTCGGGCACGGCGTCGAGGCGCCGGGGCCGGCGATCGGCGGCGACGCCCGCCCACCGCGTCGTGGCGGCGGCCGCCAGCGCCTTGACGCCCGCGGCCTGGGCGCCGCCGGAGGGATCGTCGCCCAGCACGGCCACCTGCACCTCGACCATCTCGGGAAGGAGGAAGGCTCGCCCGTCAGGCTGTGACAGCGGCGCCTGGCGCGACGGGATGCCGCACAGGGCGTAGTCGTCCCGATCGGCCTGGCGCAGCACCAGGCGGGCCTCCACCGCGCTGCCGAGGCGGTTGGTGAAGCCGGAGCGGTCGGTGGACACCACGAAGGTCACGCCCACCGCCGGCCCCTCCCGCAGCAGCCGGTCGAACGCCTCCACCAGGCGCCCGCTGTCACGCTCGTTCCAGGTGGCGAGGAAGCCGTCGTAGCGGTCGAGCAGCACGACAATGGCGGGCAGCGCCCCGTCGCCGAGGGCCCGGCGCTGCTCGGCGACGGAGCCGAACCCGGCCGTCGCCAGTGCCTTCTGGCGTTGACCCACCTCACGCCCCAGCCAGCCGAGGAGTCGCTCGGTGCGGGCCGTGTCATCGCCGGGGACGACGGCGCCGCAGTGGGGCAGGGCGTCGATCGGCCCGAGGGCGCGGCCGAAGTCGATGGCGTAGAGATGGACCTGGGCGGGGCTCGACGACCGGGCGAGGCCGGCGGCGATCGTGCGCAGCACGGTGGAGCGGCCCGACCGGGCCGTCCCAACCACGAGCAGGTTGCCGAGCCGCTCGGCATCCAGTCGCAGCGGCTCCTGGGCCTGGCGGCCCGGGTGGTCGGCCAGCCCGAGGACGGCGGTGAGGCGAGCCGCGGTGCTGCCGGGCGCAGCGTCCGACCCGGGCAGGGAGACGACCTCGGGCAGCCCCGGCAGCCACGGGCTCGGCACCTGGGCCACGCCGGCCCTGGCCGCCGCGCCCCGCACCGCCTCGACTACGCAGCTGAGGTCGGTGGCCACGTCGGCGCCGTCGTCCTCCGGGCCGGTGTCGTCGAGCAGGGGCGGCTCCCCCAGCAGCGCCAGCATGAGGGGGAAGATCGACGGCGGGCCCGATGCGCCCGAGACGGTGCGCCCGTGGGCGCCACCGATGCGCGCCGCCTGGAAGAGGGTGAGGTCGGCGTGGCCGGACCGCAGGTAGGCCCGGCCCGGCGTGCGCTTGGAGATGCGGGCCGCGACCGGCGCGTCGATGACGTCGGACGACTCAGTGGGGTTGGCCACCCGCAGGCACAGGCGCAGGTTCACGTTGGCCCGGATCTCGGCCGACACCACCCCGCCCGGCCGCTGGGTGGCGAGCACCACGTGGACCCCGAGGCTGCGGCCCCGCATGCCGACGCCCACCACGCCCTTCACGAACTCGGGCACCTCCTCCACCAGCGAGGCGAACTCGTCGATCACGATCACCAGCCGGGCGAGCGGTGGCTGGCCGGCGGAGGCCGGCGCCCGCCAGTAGTCCTCGATGTCCTTGGCGCCCGCCTCGCCGAGCACCTGCTCCCGCCGCTTCAGTTCGGCGTCGAGCGACACCAGGGCACGGTGCACCAGGTGGCCGTCGAGGTCGGTCACGAGGCCGACGCAGTGCGGCAGCCGGGCGCAGTCGCGGAAGGCGGCGCCGCCCTTGTAGTCGACCAGCACGAAGGTCAGGGCGTCCGGACGGTTGTCGAGGGCGAGGGAGGCGATGAGAGTCTGGAGCAGCTCGGACTTGCCGGCGCCGGTGGTGCCGGCCACGAGGGCGTGCGGCCCGTCGGTGCGCAGGTCGACCTCGAGCGGGCCACCCGCCGCTACGCCGAGCACGGCGGCCGTCGTCCTGCCGCCGGGCGACGCCGACCACCGGCGAAGCACGTCGTCCGGCCCCACCGCCGCCTCCCCGTCCGGGCCGGTATGCCCCAACAGGTCGAGCAGGCGGGCCGTGTCCGGCACGCCGGATTCCCCGGCCGCGGCCGGGTCGGTGAACGGGGCCAGGGCGCGGGCCACGCGGTCGGCCAGGCGCACCGACAGGCCGTCGGCCACCACGTCGGGTCGGGGAGCGGTGCCAGGGCGGCGGACCTCGACGCGCGTCGCCACCGCCGGGTCGGCCACCACGGTCGCCCTGCACTCGGCCGGCAGGCTGGCCTCGTCCGCGTCGAGGCAGATGGCGTACACGCCGAAGGCCGGTCCGTTGGCGAGCACCTCGGCCAGGCCCCGCAGGGTCCGCAGCCGGCGGGCGCCGTCGAGGAGGACGACGTAGCGGGGGAGGGGCGCCGCCCCGGCGCCCAACGAGGACCGGGCCTGCTCGGCCCGTTCCTGGATGACCCGCAGCAGGCTCGCCAGCCGTGCCTCGCCCGACCCCACGTCGGTGCCCACCAGGGCCGCGCACTGCCAGTCGGCGCCGGGCGGCACCAGGTGGGGGAGCCATGCCGCCCACTGCCAGTCGCCCACCTCGGCCGGTCCGGTGAGGACGACCACCCGCACGTCGGCCGGCGTGTGCAGGGCCGCCACCTGGGCCAGCAGTGCCCGCACCAGACCGAGCGACGACGGGCGGGGCCCGGCCACGCCCACCACGCCGTCGGCCGCCAGGTCCACGGCGACGGGCACCAGGTGGGCGGTGGGCACTGCCGCCATGCCGTCCTTGGCCGCCACGATGGCCGGCGGAGCAGCCGTCCGGCCGGCCCGCATCCGCACGCCGGCCGGGCGGTCGCCCAGTCCGACCCGAAGGCGGAGGAAGTCGGCGTCGGTCGGCCGCCGCTCCCACAGCCGGCTGGTGGGGCCGGCGGCGGCGGCGACCACGGCAGCCGGATCGGGTAGGGCGGCGCGGCTGGTGCGCTCGTCGGCCGCCACCAGTCCCGCCAGCTTGTCGCCGACCTGCGCCATGGTGGCGTCGTACTCGGCCCGCCGGCGCCGGTAGTCCTTGTGGCCGTTGCGACGGTCGCCCACCACGTTGGCGATCAGCAGGATCGGCGAGGCGGCCATGAAGAGCAGGAACGGGCTGAACGTGGGCGAGACGGCGAAGAACACGGCGCACATGGCGACGGGCATGAGCACGGCGACCACCGGTATGCGCCGGGCCGTCGGTTTCTGCGGCTCGTCGGGAAGGACCAGCTCCTCCCCGTCAGCCGGCGGGGTAATGCGGGGCGGGCGGTTGAAGCGGCGCAGCCACGGCGCCGCCCCGGCCTCCACGCCGGCGCCGGCCGGGTCCGCGACCCGCACCACCAGCACCGATTCGCCCACCCGCACGGCGTCGCCCGCGGCGATGTGCACTGGCCCGGTGACGGCCATGCCGCCGACGATGGTGCCGTTGCGGGACCCGAGATCCAGCACCACCGCTCCGCCCCGGTCCGGGTGGAGCGAGCAATGCCGGCGGGACACGTCGGCGTCGGCCAACCGCACGGCCACCCCTTCCTCCCGACCCACCACGACCTCGCCCGAAAGGGGCACGGCGCGCCCGGCCGACGGACCGCCGACTACCGCCACCTCGAGCACGCCGGCCGGCACCTCGCCGTCGGCCACCGGCCCGCCCGCGCCCACCACGCTGCCGGCGGCCAGCATGGCCAGCCGCAGTCCGGGCTGCGTCCGCTCGCCGTTGGCCCACAGGGGCGTCTGGCCACCGACCAGCTCGGCCAGCTGCCCGGCCACGTCACCGACGGTGACGTCGTCGACCGCCCGCACCACGACGTCGACCCGGCGGCCGTCCGGCGTCACGACGGCGAGAGGGAGCTCCATGGCCTCAGTCTCCCGGTTTCGCGCCGGCCCGGGGAAATGCCCCTCGGCCTCGCCGATCCTCGGCGAACCGGAACGGGGACGGTGAGCCCGCCCAGGACGATCCCGACGCCTGCGAAGGCGAAGCCGAGGGCCAGGGTCATGGCGCCGAGACCGACCACCAGATCCGAGACGTTGAACGCCAGGACGGACGTGTAGAGGCCGGTGCGATTGGCCGACGCCTCGAAGGCGACGCTGCGTAGCGGATTCCTCACGGGCTGCCCGTCGGCGCCCCGCACCGCCTCGGCCTCGATGCTGGTACCTGCGGGGCTGCGGTCCGCGGTCATGAAGCGGCCCATCTCGCCGTAGCTCAGCCCGCCTGTGGTCTCCCGGGCGTGGACGTCGATGATGTCGGCCATGGCCTTCGCCGTCGCCGCGCTCCTGACGGGTGCGTTGGCGATGGCGGCGTCTTTGGGTGTGGTGATGTTCTGTCTGCGGAGCTCGGCCCGGACCTGGTCCCTGGCCTCGGTGCCGCGGTCGACGGCATAGGCGCCGCCGCCGACGAACGCGATGCCGAGCACGACGAGCGCTACTGCAAATGCCTTCTTCATCTGTCTTCCTCCCGAGTGGTTTCCCCTTGGCGTGTTCGCCACTGACCCGGAGGAGACGAGCGGTGCCGTGATGCAGGGACAACGGGAAGTCGCGCCGGGTCTACGGCCCCTGACCCGATTCCCGGTACGGGAACCCGTCCGGGGCCCGCCGCAACGGGACGTTCGGGTACAGTCCCGCCGTCGGCGATCGCTACCCGGGGCACCGGGACGGCGCGTTCGACCGGGACAGGGGACCGAGTCATGAGCATCGGGTCGATCGACATCGCCGCCCTCGACGGTGGGCAGGTGACCGTGTCGCCGGACCAGCTGGGCGCGCTGGCGTCAGCGGTCGGCGAACCGTTGCTGCAGGCGGGCGACGCCGGCTGGGACGATGCTGTCCTGATCTGGAACGGCATGGCCGCCCAGGTTCCGGCCCTGGTGGTGCGGCCGTCATCGACGGCCGACGTGGTCGCTGCCGTCGGGTTCGCCGCCGAGCACGGCCTGCTGCTGTCGGTGAAGGGCGGCGGCCACAACATCGCCGGCACGTCCATGGCCCCGGGCGGGTTGACGCTCGACATGTCACTGCTGCGCGACGTCGCGGTCGACCCGGCGGCCAAGCGGGCCACGGCCGGTGCCGGCTGCCTCATCAGGCACGTCGACGGGGCCACCCAGGAGCACGGCCTGGCCGCCGTCCTCGGCTTCGTGTCAGAGACGGGCGTGGCCGGCCTCACCGTGGGCGGCGGCTTCGGGTACCTCACCCGCCGGTTCGGGTGGACGGTGGACAACCTGGAGGAGGTCGAGGTCGTCACCGCCGACGGCCAGGTCCGCACCGCCGACCGGGACGACAACGCCGACCTGTTCTGGGCGCTCCGGGGCGGCGGCGGGAACCTCGGCGTCGTCACCCGGTTCACCTACCGCCTCCACGAGGTCGGTCCGACCGTGACCGCCGGCATGATCGTCTGGAGCGCCGAGCACGTCGACGAGGTGATGGCCGCCTACAAGGATCTCACCGAGTCGGCGCCCCGCGAGCTGACGGCGGTGCTCAACATCCGTCTGGCGCCACCGGCGCCGTTCCTGCCAGCCGAGTGGCATGGCAAGGAGATCGTCGCCATGGTCGTGTGCCACAGCGGCGAGAACGCAGAGGCGGACCTGGCCGTCATCCGCCGGCTGCCGAGCCCCGTCGCCGACCTGATCACCCAGAAGCCGTACGTGGCCCAGCAGGCGATGCTCGACGCCACCCAGCCCAAGGGCCCCCACTACTACTGGAAGTCCGAGTTCATCCCGGGCCTGTCGGAGGACTTCCTCACCGCCTATCGCGACGGAGCGCTCCGGGTGACATCACCGATGTCACAGTCGGTCATCTTCCATTTGGCCGGCGCCCTCAACGAGCACGCGGCCGACGACGGCGCCATGGGCAACCGCGACGCGGCGTACGTGACGGCCTTTGCCGGCTGCTGGCCGCCTCCCGACCCCCGCTCGGCCGAGCACCTGGCGTGGGTGCGCGACTCGTGGGAGACGGTGAGGCGGTTCTCCACCGGCAACTACGTGAACTTCCAGGTGGCCGACGACGACGCAGGGCGTACGGCTGCGGCCTACGGGCCCAACTTCGACCGGCTCCAGCAGGTGAAGGCCGCCTACGACCCTGGCAACCTCTTCCGGGTCAACCGGAACGTGGCGCCCCGGCCGTAGCGACGTCAGCGCGACCGCCGTTTCGGGGGCTCAGCCGCCCCCGGGTCGGTAGGCCACGGATGCTTGGGGTAGCGGCCCGCCATGTCCTTGCGCACCGCCCCCCACGAGCCGGACCAGAAGCCGGGCAGGTCGGCGGTCACCTGCACCGGGCGGCCCGCAGGCGACAGGAGGTGGAGCACGACAGCGACCCTGCCGCCGGCCACGGTGGGGTGGGCGGTGGTGCCGAAGAGGTCCTGGACGCGAACGGCGGCCACCGGCTGACCGCCGCTGTAGTCGAGCGGCACACGGCGACCGGTCGTGACGGTGAGCGCGGCCGGTGCGATCCGTTCGATGTCCCGTGCGAGCTGGTGGCCGAGGCAGGCCCGCAGGGCCGCCTCCACGTCGACCGCATCGACGTCGGCCCGACCGGTCGCCCCGGCCAGGAGGGGCAAAAGCCAGTCGTCGAGCGACGCCAGCAGCGCCGTGTCCGACAGGTCCGGCCAGGTGTCACCGAGGTACCGCCGGGCGAAAGCGGCGCGGTGCTGGAGCGACCGTGCCCTGCCCGTCCACCGGAGTGCCTCGAGCCGCTTCGCCCGGACCCGCTGCACGAGGGCCAGGGTGGTGGCCGGGCCGGGTGGGGCGGGGCCGTCGCTCGCCGTCAGGACGATGGACCCGAGTCGGCGCTCGACCGTCGCCCGGAGGTCGTCGCGGGCCGCGTCCCAGGTGACGGTCACCACCGTCTCGGTGGCCCCGGCGGCGGCTTCCACATCGGCCGCGTCGAGGCCGGCGGCCAGGCGGATGCGCCCGTCACCTCGGGCGGCGTCGATCTCGGCGATGACGAGGAACGGCTCGACGGCGAGGGGGTCGCCGGCCGGGAGCCACGCCCCGGCCCCGGTTCGCAACCGGAAGCGGGCCGCTCCCCGGGCCTGGGCCAGGCGGTCCGGGTAGGCGAGGGCGAGGACGGCGCCGCACCGGGAGGCGTCGACCGTGCCCCGCCCGACGCCTGCCCGCCGCGCCACCTCGGCCGCCCGGCGCGCCGCGCTCCGGACGGGCCCGGGCTCGGCCCGGGGGTGGCGGGCGGCGGGATCGGCGATCAGCCGGACCCGCTCGGCCACGTCGACCGGCAGTTCGTCCGGCCGCCCACGGAGAACGTCGCGATCCTCCAGCAGCGCGGCCAGGATGCACGCCGTCCATCCGTCGGCCGCCGCCGCGCCGGCCACCATCCGGGCGAGGCGGGGGTGCAGGGGCAACTCGGCCATGGCCCGCCCGAGCGCGGTGGGGCGGCCATCGGGGCCGACGGCGGCCAGTCCGGCGAGCAGCGACCGTGCCTCGTCGAGGGCGCGCGCCGGCGGCGGATCGAGAAAGGCCAGCGCCGCCGGGTCGGCGCCCCAGACGGCCAGTTCGAGGGCCAGGCCGGCCAGGTCGACGGTGGTGATCTCGGGCTCGGGGTGGGGCCGGCGGGTGGCGTGCTCGAGCTTCGACCAGAGCCGGTAGGCCACCCCCGGGCCCTGGCGCCCGGCCCGTCCCGCCCGCTGCTCGGCCGACGCCCGGGAGATCGGGCCGGTGTGGAGCCTGGTGAGACCCGTGCGGGCGTCGAAGCGGGGGGAACGGGCGAGGCCGGCGTCGACGACGACCCGCACGCCCTCGACGGTGAGGCTGGTCTCGGCGATGTCGGTGGCCAGCACGACGCGGCGCCTGCCGGCGGGCGATGGTGCCAGGGCCGCATCCTGGGCGTCGGGCGTCAAGGCGCCGAACAGCGGCCGCACGTCGACGTCCGGCGGCAGGGCATCACCGGCCAGCGCCGACTCGACCCGGCGGATGTCGGCTGCGCCGGGAAGGAAGACCAGGACGTCGCCGGCCTCGTCCCGGACCGCCAGGCGCACCGCAGTCGCGGCGGCCGCGTCGAGCCGGTCTGCCGGGCGGCGGGGGAGCCAGCGCACGAGCACCTCGTGGGCCCGACCCTCGCTCTCGACCACCGGCGCGTCACCGAGTAGGGCCGCCACACGCGCCGCTTCCAGGGTGGCCGACATGGCCAGCACCCGTAGGTCGGGGCGCAGCGCGGGGCGGGCGTCGAGAAGCAGGGCGAGGGCGAGATCGCCGTGCAGGTTGCGCTCGTGGAGCTCGTCGAAGACGACCAGCCCCACGCCGGGCAGCCCCGGGTCGGCCTGGAGGCGCCGGGTGAGGATGCCCTCGGTCACGACCTCGATCCGGGTGGCCCGGCCCACCCGCCGCTCGTCACGCGTGGTGTAGCCCACCAGCCCACCCACGTCCTGGCCGAGGAGCGACGCCATCCGCCTGGCCGCAGCGCGGGCGGCGAGGCGGCGAGGTTCGAGCACAACGATCCGCCCGCCCCCCAGCCACGCCTCGTCCAGTAGCCGGAGAGGGACGATCGTGGTCTTGCCCGCCCCCGGCGGCGCCACAAGGACCGCCTGACCAGCGCCCGCCAGCGCCTGGCGCAGCGCCACCACGCTGCCCTCGACCGGAAGGCCGCTCGGCGGGAGGTCGACGCGCACCGTGCCAGTGTCGCCCGCGGCTCCGGCGGCCACGGTCCGGGTTCTGCCGGCGTCAGCCCCCGGAATCCGGTGGCTCACGCCGCCGGAACCACGGCGTGGGGCCGGCGGAAGGTCGGCGGGCGGCGTCCGGGGCGACGAACGTCAGCGCTGGCGGTGGTGCGGGTCGCGAGGGCGGTTGGAGATGCGCCGCCGCTCGCCCGTGCGCTCTTCGGTGGGCTTCGTCTCGCTCAGCAACAGCTCGTAGAAAAGCTGCTCCACGGTGAGGCCATCCTGGGCGAGGATCTCGGGAAGTTCGGACACGGCCGCCTCCGGCGCCGGCGCACGGGCCGTTCCCGACGCTCGACCGTCACTAGTTCGCCGCTTGCGCCGTGGAATCCTGCTCGTCGCAGGCGCGTGGCACGACGTCCCGGCGCGCGCTGCGGCACTCCGCGGCATCCGGTCGTTGCCGTGTCGAGGTTACTGAGGGGGCCGCTGGTCGAGCGGCGGCTCGTCCAGCAACACGAGCGTCTGGGCCGACTGGATCTGGGGGATCGACTGGAGGTCCTGGAGGATGACGTCGCGCAGGTGGTCGATGTCCTGGGCCCGCACGAGCACGATGTAGTCGAACGAGCCGCTGCTGAGGGCGAGCCACTCCACCCCCGGCAGCCGGCGCAGGCTGTCGCCCACCGCCCGCCAGCTGTGCTGCACCACGCTCACCAGGACGAGGGCGGCGATGGGCAGGCCCATCTTCCGGGGGTCGACGTCGACCGTGAAGCGCCGGATCACCCCGGAGTCCCGCAGCCGGGCGAGGCGTTGGTACGCCGTGGCCCGCGACACGCTGACCTGGGTCGCCAGCTCGCTGACCGACGCCCGGCCGTCCGCTCGCAGGGCGACGATGAGCCGGTGGTCCACGTCGTCCAACCGGACGTCCTGCTCTGCCATCGGCGTCCTCCGGGTCGGCAAATGTCACTTCGTCGATAGCTACCGACGATATCGCACAGATCGTCTTGACTCTCCTAATCTGAGTGGACGATCTGAGGTCCCAGCCCCCACAATGAGAAAAAGACGTCTAGCCGGAGGAGGTAACCCGTGACCGACAGCCCCCAGCTCTACGCACCGGTGCTCCGGGACGGGAGCGGTGCGGTCGACGTCGTCCTCGGCGCCGGCCACCCCGGCTTCTCGGACCCCGACTACAGGGCCCGCCGCAACGCCCTGGCCGCCGAGGCCCTCGACTGGCAGCCGGGCCGGCCCGTTCCCGAGCCGGCGTACACCGCCGTGGAGCACGACGTGTGGCGGGTGGTGGCCCGCGAGCTCGAACCGCTGCACCGCCGCCACGCCTGCCGCGCCTTCCTGGAGGCCAAGGAGGAGCTGGGCCTGCCCGCCGACCGGGTGCCGCAGCTCCGGGAGGTGAGCGGGCGTCTGGCGCCCACCACCGGCTTCACCTACCTCCCCGTCGCCGGCCTGGCGCCTCTGCGGGACTTCTACGGCGCCTTCTCGGGTTCGGTGTTCTTCTCCACGCAGTACCTGCGCCACCCGTCGATGCCCCTTTACACCCCCGAGCCCGACGTGATCCACGAGGTCATCGGGCACGCCAACCAGCTGGCCGACCGGGGCTTCGCCGCCCTGTACCGGCTGGTGGGCGAGGCGGTGGCCCGCACCACCACCGACGAGGCGCTGCGCTTCTTGTCGCGGGTGTTCTGGTTCTCGCTCGAGTTCGGTGTTGTCTACGAACGGGGGGAGCCCAAGGCGTACGGCGCCGGCATCCTGTCGTCGTGCGGTGAGACGGCCGCCTTCCGCACCGCCCAGATCCGCCCCCTCGACCTGGCCGCCATGGGCTCGCTCACCTACGACATCACCCGTTACCAGCCGGTGCTCTTCGCCGCCCGCTCCATGTCCCACCTGCTCGACGCGCTGACCCTGTTCTTCGCCTCGTTCGACGACGACGTCCACGCCCGCCTCGCCGGGCAGGCGGCGGCATGACGGGCCCGGGAGGACGCTCCGTGCGGGACGCATCGGGGCGACATCGCGAAGCGATGGCGCACCCTTGAGCACCACCGACCTCCGCCCGCCGGCGCCGCCGGCACTCGCACCGGCACCGGCGCCGGCGCCGCTCCTGCTCGGCTGGGACGCCGTCGAGCTGTGGGTGGGCAACGCCCGCGCCTTCGCCGGCTTCCTCTCGTCCGCCTTCGGGTTCCGGATCACCGCCTACGCCGGCCCGGAGACGGGCTGGGAGGACCGGGCGTCCTACGTGCTCGAGCAGGGCAGCATCCGCTTCGTGGTAACGGCCGCCCTCACGCCCGACTCGCCCATCGCCGACCACGTCCGCCTCCACGGGGACGGCGTCCACGACCTCGCCTTCGCCGTACCCGACGCCGGAGCCGCCTTCGACGCGGCTGTCGCCCGTGGCGCCCGCCCGCTGTCGGAGCCGCACGTGGTCAACGACGACCACGGCGGGCTGCGGCTGGCTCGCATCGCCGCCTATGGCGACACCGGCCACACCTTCGTCGACCGGTCCGGGTACGGCGGGGCATACCGGCCGGGCTATGCCACCGAGGGCCTTCCCCCTCCTGCGGTGGCGGCCCGGCCGGTTGCGCTGGAGGCGATCGACCACGTGGTAGCCAACGTCGAGGAGGGCTCGCTGGAGCGCTGGGTCGACTTCTACCGCGCCGTCCTCGGCTTCGAGCGCCTCCGCCACTTCGACGATTCGCAGATCTCCACCGAGTACTCGGCCTTGATGTCGACGGTGGTCTGGAACGGCGCAAAAATTGTGCTGCCGATCAACGAGCCGGCCACCGGGCGGCGCAAGAGCCAGATCCAGGAGTACCTCGAGACCTACCGGGGGCCGGGCGTCCAGCACATCGCCCTCGCCACCTCCGACATCGTCGGCGCGGTGTCATCCCTGCGCCGGCGGGGGCTGCGCTTCCTCGAGGCGCCCGCCGCCTACTACGAGGACGTCCGCCAGAGGCTCGGCCACCTCGACCTGCCGTGGGAGGATCTGCGCCGGCTTGGCATCCTGGTCGACGAGGAGCCCGACGGTTGGCTGTTGCAGATCTTCACCGAGACGCTGAGCGACCGCCCGACCCTGTTCGTGGAGATCATCCAGCGCGGCGGGGCCAAAGGCTTCGGCGCCGGCAACTTCAAGGCCTTGTTCGAGGCCATCGAGCGGGAGCAGGCGCGCCGCGGCCACCTGTGACCCACGAGGCCAGGCGGTGACCGGCGCCGCCGATGGGCCCGAGTCCGAGGGCAACGGCTTCGGCCTGGAGAACCTGCCGTTCGGCGTGGCCCGCCTGCCCGATGGTTCGGTGACGTGTGTGAGCGCGCTGGACACCTCCGTCATCGACCTGGCCCGCCTGGGCCGGGCCGGCCTCCTCTGGGTGCACGGTCTGCCGGAGGACGTGTTCGAGGACGGCTCCCTCAACCGCTTCCTGGCGTGCGGCCGCACGGCGTTGGAAGGGGTCCGCGGCCGGATCGCCCGGATGGTGCAGACCGGCGAGCGCGAGCTCGGCCGGGCGTTCGTGCCCGTGTCCCAGGTGGAGCTGCTGGCCCCGGTGGCGGCGGGTGACTTCGTTGACTTCTCGGCCTCGATCCACCACGCCACCCGGGTAGGCCGGCTGCTGCGCCCGGACGGCGATCCGCTGCCGCCCCAGTGGCGCCACATGCCGGTGGGCTACCACGGGCGGGCGGGGTCGATGGTGGCGTCCGGCATGGGCGTGACCCGGCCGCACGGCCAGCGCCCCACCGGCGACGGCGGGCCCGTCCTGGCCCCGACGGAGGCGCTCGACTTCGAGGCCGAGATCGGCTTCGTGGTGGGCTGCGGCTCTACCCCCGGGCGCCCGGTGCCGACCGCCGCCTTCGCCGACCACGTGGCCGGCGTGGTGCTGGTGAACGACTGGAGTGCCCGCGACGTGCAGGCCTACGAGTCGCGGCCGCTCGGCCCCTTCCTGGGCAAGTCGTTCGCCACGTCGATGTCGCCCTGGCTCGTCACCCTCGGCGCATTGGAGCCGTACCAGGTGCCCGGGCCCGTGCAGGACCCGGAGCCGCCGCCGTACCTGAGGACCGAGGGGCCGGCCGCCTACGACCTGCGCCTCGAGGTCACCCTCCAGAGCGAGACGATGCGGGCCGAGGGCATGGCGCCCGTGCAGGTCGGCGCCGCCGACTTCGCCGCCATGTACTGGACCGGGCCCCAGCTCCTGGCCCACGTCACCGTCAACGGTGCCCGCATCCGGCCGGGCGACGTGGTCGCGTCGGGCACGGTGTCCGGCCCCGACGCCGGCAGCGAGGCCTGCCTGCTGGAGCTCACCGAGGCGGGAAAGCAGCCGCTGTCGCTCCCGGACGGATCGACGCGCTCGTACCTGGAGGACGGCGACACGGTCGTCGTCCGGGGGTGGGCGGGCGGCGACGGGCGTCCGTTGTTGTCCCTGGGCGAGGTCAGCGGCACAGTCGTACCCGCCCGACCGATGGAGGTGTGAGATGCACTACCGCAGCGTGGGCGACGTCCCCGCCAAGCGCCACCTGCGCACCCCCGCGCCCGGTGGTGGCCTGCTGTTCGAGGAGCTGATGGGGGAGGAGGGGTTCTCCGGCGACTCGTCGCTGCTCTACCACCTCCGCTCGCCGTCGGCCCTGGTGGGCGCGGCCCATGTCGACGTCACCGCCGGGGTCCTGGTGGCCAACGACCCGCTCCTCCCGAGGCACCTGCGCACCTGCGAGCTCCCGCCCGGCGGCGACGCCACCGGTGGCCGCCACCTGCTGCTCGGCAACGACGACGTCCGCATCTCGTGGGTAGCGGCCGACCGCACCGGCCCGCTGTGGCGCAACGCCCTCGGCGACGAATTGGCCTACGTGCAGGCGGGGGAGGGGGACCTGGAGTCGGTGTTCGGGCGGCTCCCGGTTCGGGCCGGCGACTACGTCGTCGTCCCCCGCTCGGCCACGTGCCGGTGGGTCGTACCCGACGGCGGCCGGCTCGAGCTGCTGGTGGTGGAGGCGAGCGGGCATGTGCGCCCACCAAGGCGCTACCTGTCGCCGGCCGGCCAGTTCCTGGAGCAGGCGCCTTACTGCGAGCGCGATATCCGCGCGCCGCAGGTGCCGTTGGTGACCACCGGCGAGGGGCCGGTCGACGTGCTGGTGCGCCACCGCGACGGCGTGAGCCGCCACACCCTCGCCTCGTCGCCGTTCGACGTGGTGGGGTGGGCGGGCTGCGTGTACCCGTGGGCCTTCGCCATCCTCGACTTCGAGCCCATCGTGGGGGCGATCCACCAGCCGCCCCACGTCCACCAGACCTTCGAGGGACCCGGCTTCGTGGTGTGCTCGTTCGTGCCCAGGCCCTACGACTTCCACGAGGGTGCCATCAAGGTGCCCTACCACCACGCCAACGTCGACAGCGACGAGGTGATCTTCTACTCGGCCGGCGACTTCATGAGTCGGGCCGGCTCGGGCATCGGCGTCGGGTCGATCTCGGTGCATCCCAGTGGCTTCGTGCACGGCCCCCAGCCCGGCAGCATGGAGGCGGCCGCCGGCCAGGACCGCACCGATGAGGTGGCCGTGATGGTGGACACGTTCCGCCCGCTCCGCCTCGGCCCGGACGCCGCCGGTGTGGCCGACGACGACTACCCATGGAGCTGGTCCCGCCAGGGGTGACGGTCCCCGGCGGATAGCGTCGACGCCATGAGCGCCACCAAGCCCGACGTGACCATCCCCGACGGCAACCCGCCGGCCCAGCTCGAGGTCGAGGACCTCGAGGTCGGTACCGGCCTCGAGGCGGCCGCCGGCACCGAGGTCGACGTCCACTACGTGGGCGTCTCCTGGTCGAGCGGCACGCAGTTCGACGCCTCGTGGGACCGGCGCAACACCTTCTCGTTCCGCCTCGGCTCCGGACAGGTGATCGCCGGGTGGGACCAGGGCGTGGCCGGCATGAAGGTGGGCGGGCGCCGCCGCCTCACCATCCCGCCCGACCTGGGCTACGGAAGCAGGGGCGCCGGCGGCGTGATCGCCCCGGGCGAGACCCTGGTGTTCGTGGTGGACCTGGTGGGGGTGCGCTGAGCGCGTCCTCCCTGGACCACAGTTACCGGCGCATCTGACCCAAGAGGCGCAGGACGTAGAAGAAGAGCATCATGATGGCGGCGAACAGCTGCACCGATGCGCCCACGTAGGCCTCGGCCGGATAGGTCTTCATGACCTTCTGCGTCGTGTACAGGATCGACACCCCGGCCAGGGCGATCATGGCCAGCGAGAACCACACGCCCAGATCGAGGCCGAAGAGCAGAGCGGCGACGATCAGGACCATGGCGCAGACGAAGCCCCACATGAGTATGGGACGCAGGACCGAGAGGTCCTTACGGGTTGTGTAGGCGACGGCGCTCAGACCGGCGAAACCGAGTCCAGTGATGATCGCGGCCGACCACACAGTGCTGGCGCCGTCGTTCTGGATCTCGAAGAAGTAGTGCATGAAGGGGGCGAAGATGACCGCCTCGGCCACGACCAGGGCGAACAGGCCCTGGTACTGCCTCCCGGTGTCCTCGAGTTGGTGGGCCGCTGTCTGGGCCATCCAACTCACGCCCATGAAGCCGAGCATGATGACCAGCCAGCCGATCCTGCTCTCGGCGATGAAGTTGTAGATGCCCTCGGCCACGCCGACCCGGAGGAACACTGCCTCGACGGCGGTGAACGCCACAAGGGCGAGAATGAGGTGTTGATAGACCTTGACGACGAAATCCGAGCGGGTGACCTCATCGCGCTGGGCGACGGGGATCCCGTAGCTCACTGCCATCTTTGTAGTCCTCCTGGGACGATCGGTTGCTTTCAGCGTACCGACATGAAGACCGAAATGGTGGTCGCTCGGTTACGGGCCGGCTCGCAGGCCGGTGGGCGCGGTCAGCGGGCCGGGCGGCGATGCCCCGGGGGCCCCGGGCGCACAGCAAGAGCCCGGAGGGGCGCCAGGACCCGTCGCCGGCCTTCTCCGGTCATCTGACGTCGCTCTGCACGCTCAGATGACCGGAGAAGGGTCGGCGCAGTGGAAAAGTGCACCTTGGTATGCGCAAACTGTCATCGCCGCCGCGCAGCAGCGCTGTGGCTTCGTCCGTGCGGCGGTAGCTCAACGGTAGAGTCTCGCCCTTCCAAGGCGATCACGCGGGTTCGACTCCCGTCCGCCGCTCCAGCGACCACGTCGGTCGAATCAGGTGGGTTGCGCGCCGGCTTCCAGGCCGGCGATGAGGTCGAGGAGGCCGGCCGCTTCCCAGAAGCGGTTGCGGGCCGAGGTGGTGAGCGAACGAAGCACGCCCGCGGCTTCGAACTGCGCGACGGCCTGGTTGACGGCCGGTTTGGTGCGGCCTGTAGCAGCCACTCCGATGGCCACGGTGAGCACGGGGTGGGCCGGAATGGCGTCGACGACGGCCCAGGCCGCGACGCCGGCCCGGGGTGGGCTGCTGGCCCGTAGCTGGGCCCGCCAGGTGTCCTGGAGGCACGTCTCGAACTGGGCGTGTACGACCGCCGCCTGCACGAGCGGCGGCAGCCGCTCGTCGCAGATCAACGCACAGGGGTTGCTCGGAGTCGGGGAGGAGGGATTTGAACCCTCGGCCTCCTGCCCCCAAAGCAGGTGCGCTACCGCTGCGCTACTCCCCGGTCGGGCGCTCCTCGCGGGACCGCCAACGACAAGCGTAGGCGGCAGCGGCTGCGGCCGAGGCCCGGTACGCGGGCAGGCGCCGCGCTCGCTCCCGAGGTGGGCATTGCCGGCGCAAGGACGCCGGTTGGCGGCTTGCGACGGTCTCAAGGTTCGGATTCCGGCGCAAGCAACAGCAAAGGGCATCGGCCTGTGCCAGCCGGTAGTTCGGTGGCCTCAGGTTCGGATTCCGGGCCTGGCCCAACGGACGCCCGGCGGGACGAGGTGGTGCGCTAGAGGCGGATGAGGTCTGGCTGGAGGGTTTGCTCCGAGTCGAACTCGAAACCGATGACGGCGTGGCCGTCGAGGGCTTCGGCGAGCCGGCGCAGTGTGTCGGTGGTGGCGCGGTGCTGGCCGCTCTCGATTCGTGAGATCACCGACTTCGTGGTGCCCATCCGCTCGGCGAGTTCCTGCTGGGTCAGTTCGAGTTGCGCTCGCCGCATGATGACGACCCGGGCGATCTCTTCGAACGGGCGAAGGCGATCCTGGGTCTCGCTGAAACGGTCGCTGCGGGAGCGCCGCTGGCTGACGTGCTCCTCGACGCTGCTACCGATGGGGCTGTTGTCCTGTTTGGCCATGGCGCTCACCTTCCAAGCAGGTTAGCAGTTCTGCGAACCTATCGTCAGGGGGCGTCGTGCCCGGCTGCTCGCGGCGGTTCCCGGGGGTCGGCCGTCCTCGCTCAGCAGATCGATCGCCTGAACCTGCTTGGCGACGAGGTGCCGCACCTTCCGTTTCCCCACAGCTCCCAGGTCGACGGCGAGCTTCGCGAGTTGCGGTGCCACTACGGAAGCCAGCTCTGTGGACCTCGTCGTCGAGGGCGTCGAGGTAGGCGCGCACTGGCTCTTCGCCGTCGGGCGCTCGGTAATAGACGGCATGGAATTCGGTCATGGGTAAAACCGGTTGTTTTCAGCGTCACCTGATGCAGCCGATGGTCAGTTGACCTCCTCGACCTGCTCATCGGGCCGCCAAGCGCCACCTACCGTTTCTCACGGTCACGTCGCCCCTATCCGCCAGGCAGCTGGACGCCGAAGCCCTTCACGGCCAGCTTGATCAGGACCTGGCCGGGTACCCGCAGGTCGGCGACCCGCACGCGCGACAGCTCCTCGAGCTCGGCCAGGCGGGCGGCCAGGGCGTCCGGGCCCTGGCGGCGGGCGGCGCACAGGGCCTTGGCGTTGTGCCACACCTTGCGCCGGGCCTCCGAGAGGAAGCGCCTGGTGGCGGCCTGATTGAACGGCGTGAGGACCTTGTCCAGCCGGGTGCGGTCGCCCGGCTGCTCGACCTTCCTCAGCTCGTCGTCCTCGGCGTCGACGCGCGCCGAGAGGATGGCGTCGATGTGGATATGGCCTGGGACCGGCGTTCGAGCACGGCCGGGTCGGCGAACTCGTCGTCGCTGATCGTGGCCAGCAGCGACTGCGGCAGGTCGTAGTTGACATGGGCGTTCATTGCGAGCAGCACGTGGCGCAGCGGCGGCACACGCCCGTCGCCCGTCGCCTCGAATGCCACCGCCCACGGTTCGGCCGGGCGCTCGCCCCGGTTCCACTCCTCCAGCGCGTCGAGGTAGAGGTCGGCGAAGGCCACGTCCCACCGCTCCGCCCACGCGGCGTCGAGGAAGCCTCCGCCCTTCAGGTCGTCGTGCACGGCCACCGTCGTGCGCAGGTATGTGGCGAGGAAGTGGCGCCGCCCGTCGCACGCCTCCTCGAGAGGGGAACCAGCAGCGCCCCCATCCGGGCGATCAGCTCCTCGATGCTGCCCGGCGCGGCCTGCATCCCCAAACTGTACGGCCGTGATCCTGGCCGCGTCTGGGGAGAGCGGGGACGGCCTGACAGGGAGCATTGTTGCTCGCCCGTCGCCGTGCGGCCAGCGTGTCGGCCGTCCGCAGCCCGGCTGTGGGCCGCTGAAGGACTGCCTCGGGCCCTGGCCCGGCGTGGAGGTGACCCGCAGCCGGCGCCGCTGCATCGGTGCGTGGGGCAGTCTGGCCGTGCGCCGGTCCTCGGCCGGGCCACTGGGACAGGATCGTCGCCCTTGTCGCGGATAGGGTCGCCGGAGAACAGAACAGGGGTCGACTCGTGCCGGAAGATGCGAACCGAGGTGCCGCCGCTGCGCCCCATGGCGCCGTGAGGCCGCCGCCGGTCGTGTCCCTGTCACCGGGGTGGCCCCGCCGAACGATCCGGGACCGGGTCGTCGACTGGTTGGCCCGCCCGGCCGTCCTCCGGCCCGTCTTCAGCGGTCTTCGGCTCCTGGCCCCCGTGCTCACGCTCGGCAAGCGGGTCGTGGTTTCCCGCCATGACGACGTGGTCGACGTCCTCCGTCGCGACACCGACTTCACCGTCGCCCAGGTGAACGCTCCAAGCATGATCCGGTGGAACGGCCCGTTCATCCTCGGCATGGACAAGGGCGAGACCTACGACCGGGAGGCCGGCGCCCTGCACCGGGCGGCGCCGGCGGGCGAGGTGGCGCGCGTCCAGGAGTTCGCCGCAGGCATGGCTGCCGACCTGGTCGACCTGGCCCGTCCGGCCGGCCGCATCGATGTGGTCAACGGCCTCGCGCGTGTCGTCGCCACCCGAACGGTCGCCGCCTACTACGGCGTACCCGGGCCCGACGAGGTCACCATGATGCGCTGGATGCGCGCCATGTTCGACGCCGTCTTCCTCGACAGCAGCCCGCGGGCGAACCGTGCGGCCGAGCTCACGGTGGCCGAGCTGCGCCCCTACATGCTGGACCTCATCAAGGGCCGCAGGGCGCAGCTGGCGGCGGGCGAGCCGGTCCCCGACGACGTCCTCACCCGGCTGGTAGCCATGAGCGACGAGGAGCCCTGGCTCGACGACGACGCGGTGCGGCGCTGCATCAACGGGGTGATCGTCGGCGCCGTCGACACCACATCGAAGTCTGTCGCCCAGGCGATCGACGAGCTGCTGCGCCGGCCGATGGCGCTTGACGGGGCCCGCCAGGCCGCCATCGCCGGAAACCTCGACCTGGTGCGGTCCTACATCTGGGAGGCGCTGCGGTTCTTTCCCCATGCGCCCCTTCTCCAGCGGTCGTCCCGCGGGGCGCCGGTGGGTGCCCGCACCAAGGCGGTGCCGGCCGGAAAGGTGGTGCTGGTCAGCGTGCTGTCGGCCATGTTCGACCCTGCCGGCTTCCCCAATCCCCGCAGCTTCCGCCCCGACCGGCCCGAGGAGCGCTACCTCCACTTCGGCCACGGCATGCACACCTGCTTCGGGCTGGCCGTGAACCGGGTGCAGATCCCTGCCATCGTGGCCGCCCTCGTCGCCCTGCCGGGGCTGCGGCGGGCGCCCGGCGGCGAGGGCAAGCTGGTCTTCGACGGGCCCTTCCCCGACCGCCTGGTCGTGGAGTTCGACGCCGACGGGAGTGGGCGATGACCGGCCGCCGGCGATCACCGTTCTGGTCGGCGAACCGGCGCGAATTTCACAGCGTTCAGCCGACCGGAACCGGGTGCTGACGGTGCGCCAGGCGGTGTTCACGGTGGTGGCGCCCATCCCCCCCAGCGGCCTCGCTGCGTTGCGGGAGGCGGTCGCCACCATCCGCCACGATCCTGCCGGCAACGAGCTGTTGCCGTTCGGCCGCTTCGACATCCTCCATTTCGCCAGCCTGGTCCTGGCCGAGGACCTGGAACCGTCCCCGCTGCTGATCCTCGAGCTCAACGCCGACGGCACCGCCTCGTCGTGCCTGGCCGCTCTGGTGGCCGGGGCGGGGCCGGGCCTCGACGCCCTGTTCGCCTCGTCCGAGGGCTATCCCGGCAGCGCCGACCGCACGGCCGCCAGGGCGTGGCTCGAGCGGCACGTCGTGCGGCCCGGGGCGTACCACATCGGCGCCACCGGGCGTACCCACGACCGCATCCGGGAGGAGACCCTGTTGCACGAGGCCATCCAGGCATTCCTCGATGCCGAGGAGAAGGGCGGTCGCCTGGTCGAAGCCACGCCCGCCACCCTCCGGGCCAGGGTGCAGGACTTCGTGCGAAGCGACCCGTCGCTGGCCTGGGCCCGCACGTCGCCGCCCCGGCAGGCAACCGTCGCCCGCGCCATGCACTGGGCCCGCTTCGTGGGCGCCATCGCGGCCGTCCTGATCCTGTTGCCCGTCCTGCTGCCGGTGCTGGTGGTCGCCGTGGTGCCCCTTCGGCTCAAGGAGCGCACCGACAAGGTGCAGGTCGGCCAGCCCGACGACGCCCACGTCCGCCGCCTCCAGGACGAGGAGGACTTCGCCGCCCAGAACCACCTGTCCAGCGTGATCCCGATCAAGCCGGGTGTCCTGCGGATGGTGGTCCTGCGTAGCGTCCTGCTGGCCATCAACCTGGTGGCCCGGGTGCTCGCCGTCAACGGCCGCCTCGGCGACATCCCGAGCATCCACTTCGCCCATTGGTCGATGATCAACGACAACCGCCACCTGCTGTTCGTGAGCAACTTCGACGGGAGCTGGGAGAGCTATCTGGGCGACTTCATCGACAAGGCGTCCTACGGGCTCACCGCCGTGTGGGGCAACACGGTCGACTTCCCCCGCACCCGCTTCCTCGCCTTCGACGGCGCGGCCGACGGGCCCCGTTTCCGGGCATGGGCCCGGGCCAGGCAGTGCTCCACGAACGCCTGGTACACCGCCTACCCGGCCGCCACCATGGCCACCATCGACAACAACACGTCCATCCGCGAGGGCCTGTTCGCAACCCTCGACGGGGAGGGGACCGCCGCGTGGCTCGCCCGACTCTGAACGGCTCGGGAGGCGGGTCCCCGGGCATCCCTCCGCTCGACACGGCCGACATGCAGGGCCTGGTAGCGAGGGCCTACGGCCACCTCCCCCTCGCCCGGTACCTCCTGTGCGAGGTCACCGACGCAGCCGCCGCCCGGGGCTGGCTCGCCTCGGTGGCCCCAGGCGTGTCGACGGCGGCCCGCCGGGACGAGGGCTGCGGTCTCGTCGTCGCCTTCACCTATGCGGGCCTGGCCGCCCTGGGGCTGGACCACGACGCCCTGGCCACGTTCCCCCGACCCCTCCAGGAGGGCATGGTCACGCCGTACCGGTCCCGCATCCTCGGCGACGACGGCCCGAGCGCCCCCGCCTCCTGGCGGTGGGGTGGTCCCGAGAACCCCGCCATCCACGTGCTGGTCGTCGTCTACGCACCAGACGAAACGGAGGTCGAGCGTGAGCTCGCCGACCGGCGGGCCGCCTTTGCCGGCGCGCTGGCCGAGATCGCACCTCCGATCGAGGGCATCCTCCAGGGCGGGGTCGAGCATTTCGGCTTCGCCGACGGCCTCTCCCAGCCGGTACTGAAGGGGTGGCCCCGCCGCACATCCTCGGTGCGCCCGCCTGCTCCGCCCCCGCCCGTGAAGTGGGAGGAGGTCAACCCGGGGGAGGTCCTCCTCGGCTACCCCGACAACTACGACAAGCCCGCCCAGGGCCCGACCGTGGCGGGCAAGGGCAAAGCGGCGGCCGGGCTGCCGCCTGCTCCGTGGGCACCGGGCCGGCGCCACCTCGGCCAGAACGGCACCTTCCTCGTGTTTCGCCAGCTGGCGCAGGACGTCGGGGCCTTCCGGCGCTACCTCGACGAGGCCTGCACCACCACCGCCGCCCGCGGCACGCCCCTCAGCCCGCAGAAGGTGGGGGCCAAGATGGTGGGCCGCTGGCCGAGCGGCGCCTCCCTGGTCGTGTTCCCCGACGACGACCCGGGCGAGGCGGGTACCAACGACTTCGGATATCACGAGCAGGACCAGACCGGCTTCAAGTGCCCGCTGGGCGCCCACGTGCGCCGGTCGAACCCCCGCGACTCGTCGGCCGAGAGCCCCGCCAAGTCGCTGATCTCGAGCATGAACCACCGGTTGTTGCGGCGGGGCCGTCCCTACGGGTTGCCGCTGGTGGACCCGCCCACTCAGCCGGGGGAGGCGGAAGGCGCCGAGCGGGGACTGTTGTTCCTCTGCCTCAACAGCGACTTCGAGCGGCAGTTCGAGTTCGTCCAGCACACCTGGCTGGACAACGGGTTCTTCGCTGGCCTGTGCCGCGAGGTCGACCCGCTGGTGGGTCCGCAGCCCGAAGGCGGTGGCGGTTTCACCGTGCCCGACCTGCCGGTGCGGCGCCGCCTCACCGGCATCCCCCGCTTCGTCACCACGGTGGGCGGCGCCTACTTCTTCCTGCCGGGCATCCGGGCCCTGGAGTACCTGGCCGCCCTCGAGGACTGAATGTGAAGAGGGACCGGCGCCGGAGCGCCGGTCCCTCTTCGTACTGATTCAGGGCCTAGTCAGGCCGGCGGTCCTAGAGGGAGGCGCAGGGGTTGCCGGTGAAGCCGGCCTTCGCCTCGGCGACGACGACTTCGATACCGAGAATCTGCACCCGCAGTGCCTGCTGGGTGATGGACGTGGCCGTGGTGACCGTGCGGTTGACGGCGACGGTGCCGAGTCCGAGAGGGAGCTGGATGAGCGCGCTCCCCGTGGTGTTCACGCTCGACCCGTTGATCACCAGCGTGGCGATCGTCGACGACGACGTGAGCTTCGGCGCCAGGCCGCCGGGCACCGCTGCGCACTGGACCTTGGCCTCCGAGCGCAGGACGGTCGCCTTGATGCCCACGCGGCCGAGAGCCGAGATGTCGGCGGACTCGACGGTGGAGACGGCGGTCGCCCTGTCGGTGGTGGCGGGCAGCGTGGCGTTGAGGTTGTCCGGCGTCTGGTCGGTGGTCGACACGAGGGTGCCGCTCTTCACGTTGACCTCACCGGAGGTGAGGTTGACGCCCAGCGTCGTGATGGCGCCGTCCTTGCAGGGGTTGAAGGGGTTGTTGGCCACGTTGGGCTCGATGGCGACCAGGCGCAGGCCGCTGGCCCGGCAGGCGAACGTGCCCGCACGACCCATGTCGTCGTTGACGATCGTGCCCTTGCCCTGACCGTCGGCGAGGCCGGCGTCGCTGCTCGTGATGTGGACGAAGAACGTCTCGTCGGGCTCGACCGTGGTGTCACCGATGACGTTGACCACGATCTGCTTTGACGACTCGCCCGGGTTGAAGGTGACCTGACCGGCGGCCGCCTGCAGGTCGTTTGCGGACGCCGTGCCCGTGAGGCTGGTGGTGTAGTCGACGACCACCGGCGCCCCGCAGGCGGCGATGTTCAGCGAGACGGTGAACGAGAAGGGCGTAAGGCCGGCGTTGCCCTCGAGCTTGCTCACGTCGCTGATCGAGGCCTGGGGCACGCCACCGGTGCAGATGGTGGTGCCACGGGTCGCCAGGGTGACGATCTTGCCATTGGGGTCGTTGTCGACGGCGTTGAGACCACCGGCGGCCGTGAACTGGTTGTGCGAGAAGTTCCCGTTGACGTCGGCGTTGGTGAGGCCCACCTCCGTGACGCCGTAGGGCGTGACGGTGAAGCCGGCCTCCGACTGGTTGGTGCTGATCTCGCTCACCAGGAACGGCAGGAAGTCGAAGGCGTTGTTCAGCCGCGACTCGGCGAAGGCAACCAGGCCGCCGCCGCCGTTCACATAGGCGATCAGGTCGTTGGAGCGTGCGTTCAGCACGTCGAGGTCAGCCTGGCGCAGGATGCCACCGAAGTCGGATGCGACGACCACCGTCGCGTAACTGGCGAAGTTGACCGTGGCCAGGTTGACGGCGGCGTCATCGGTGCCGGTCTGGGCCGACGCCAGGACGGGCGTGTAGCCCGCCGCCTGGAGCCCGGCCTCGGAATCGGCGTGGCCCGCCGGCGGTGCGCCCTTGCTGGAGACCAGCAGGACCGACGGGTTCGTCGTGTTCGACGTCACGAACTCGATCGAACGGTTGATGATGTTCTTCGAGCCGGTGGCGTTCTCGCCCGACTGGGTCGCATGGAAGTCCGGGTCGTGCCCGGTCACGAAGACGCCACCCGGTGTGGCGGCGGATGCCACGCCCCCACCGAAGGAGGCGATCGGTACCGCTATCAGCGCCCCGAGTAAAGACAGACCGACAAACAGACGTTTCAAAGGGTCCCCCCAAAGGTCCAATACCAGCGCTCCGGGCAGACCGGAAGCCCGAGACACGGCGTCTCGCCGGCCATAGTGCAGGTCTTCCGCAGAGGTGCACTAGGGCCTTTTGGCCCATCTGCGGTCCCAAACCCGACACAACGAGGCCCAGGATCCCCGAACCACCCCAGGCCGCCTGTCGATTTGAGCACGGGCCAACGGTCGGTTCAAACACGGAACGAGACGGGCCGTGCACCTCGCGTGGTGGCGAGATAGGTCGAATGACCCTTTCTTCTATTACCGCCTCACATCGGGCCCTTCGGCACTACCATCTCAAAGCGTCGTCCACCATCATGGGGCCTACAACCGCCGGAGACATCGGCGGCAAGCATTTCGGGGGGAAGGGGAGCGACGGTGCTAGCCGTGCGCGTGAAGAATTCAGGGGAAGCGGAACGTCCCGATCCGGAGCAATCCGTGTCGTGGGCGGCGCCCAGACAACCGCGCCTCCGCCGGGTGCTGATCGCCGGTGACGCCGGCGCCATTCTCGCCGCCTGGTCGATCAACCTCGGACCGCTCGGGGGATTCTCGGGCAGCCCGTCAGCCCGGCTCGCCGTCATCGGCCTGCTCACGTCGGCCAGTCTCGCTCTCATCGCCGGACACCAGCTTTACCTCGCCCGTGTCTGCCGCCTGCGCACCGTCGAGGTGAGCCGGCTCTTCCGTGTCTCGGCCCTGGTCGGGCTGGGTGTCTACCTGGGCGGCAACCGGCTGCGGGTCGACCTGTCGGTCCTCGGTGCGGTGGCGGCGGTCGTGGTCATGGCCGTCTCCCTCACCCTGTCCCGCTCCGGGTACAACGCGTGGCTCCGCGGCCACCGTGCCCGCGGCCGTCACATCCGGCCCGTCGTCGTCGTGGGGGACCGGGACGATGCCCGTCACCTGGGTGACCTGCTGGAGCGCAACCCGGAGCTCGGCTACACGGTCGTCTCCAGCGTCGCTCCCACTGCGGATGTCTTCGCCGAGCTCGAGGCCCGCCGCTCCGACACGGTGCTGCTCGCCGCCGGTGCGTTCGGCATCGGCGCACTGAATCAGCTGTCCCGTGAGCTCCTCGACCGGGGCGTCCACGTCCACCTTTCCAGTGGGCTCAGCGGCATCGACCATCGTCGTCTCCGCGCCCAGCCGATCGCCCGCGAGCCCATGTTTTACCTGGAGCGGGCCACCACGGCACCTTGGCAGCTGGCGGTCAAGCGCGCTGTCGACATCGTCGGCGGCACGCTCGGCCTCCTGGTGGCCCTGCCGGTGCTGCTACTCGCAGCCGTCGCCGTCAAGCTCGAGGACCGCGGGCCGATCTTCTTCCGCGCCGTCCGTGTCGGCCGGAACGGCTGCGACTTCACGATGTTCAAGCTGCGCACGATGGTGCCCGACGCCGACCGCCAGCTGCACCTGGTGGCCGCTGTCAACGAGCGCACCGGGCCCCTGTTCAAGTCGCACAACGACCCCCGCATCACCCGGGTCGGCCGCCTCCTCCGCGCCGCCAGCATCGACGAGCTGCCGCAGCTGCTGAACGTGGTGCTCGGCTCCATGAGCCTCGTCGGTCCCCGGCCCGCCCTCGCCCACGAGGTGGCCCAGTTCGACGACGAGCTGCGCGGCCGTGAGCGGGTCAAGCCCGGCATCACCGGCCTGTGGCAGATCGAGGGCCGGGACGACCCGTCCTTCGACGCCTACCGCCGCCTCGACCTGTTCTACGTCGAGAACTGGTCGCTCGAGCTCGACCTGGTGATCCTGCTGGCCACGGCCGGCGCCGTGGTCATGCAGGGCATGCGTGAGCTCCGCGGGCAGTGGAAGCCGCGCACCCGTGAGCTGCACATGGTCGACCTCACCACCCCACCCACCGCCATCGAAGGGGCCCAGTAGTGGCCATCCGGCGTGAGGCACTCTCATCCATGCCGGTGGAGGGTCCCGCCAGGGTCCAGCTCTTCGGGGTCCCAGTCGACGCCCTCACTATGGACGAGACGGTCGACAAGGTGCGGCGCATGGTGAGCGAGGGCGGCTCGTACCAGCACGTGTGCGTCAACGCCGCCAAGCTGGTCGAGGTGGAGCGCGACCCCACGCTGGCCGACATCATCCGCAGCTGCGACCTCGTCAGTGCCGACGGCGCGTCGGTGGTGTGGGCCAGCCGCATACTGGGCCAGCCGCTTCCCGAGCGCGTCGCCGGCATCGACCTGTTCGAGCGCCTGGTCGGGGCAGCGGCCGCCGACGGCGAGTCCGTGTACTTCCTCGGCGCCCGTCAGCACGTGGTGGAGACCGTCGTCGACGTGTTCACGACACGCCATCCCACCATGCGCGTGGCCGGTTTCCATGACGGCTACTGGAGCGACGACGAGGAAGCGGCGTTGGTGGAGGAGATTCGGGCGGCACGGCCGACCTACCTGTTCCTCGCTATCCCCAGCCCCCGCAAGGAGCGCTGGCTCAACACCTACCGGGAGCGGCTCGGCATCCCCTTCGTCATGGGTGTCGGAGGGTCGTTCGACGTCGTCTCCGGCAACGTCAGCCGGGCTCCACGGGTTGTGCAGCGCCTCGGCATGGAATGGGCGTGGCGAGTCGGCCAGGAGCCGCGGCGCATGTGGCGCCGGTACCTCTTCGGCAATGCCGCGTTCCTCTCCATGACGGCAAGGGCGTTCCTGCGCGGAAGCAGCCCGCGCCGCGCCGGCCGTTTCGCGACCGAACTCTGAACCGCGCCCACATCCGCTGTATCGGGGGCGCCGCCGGCGTCTCATCGCATGGACACGCGCCGGCTTCCTGAGGTGCTTCTGACGCACGGAGTGCTTTTCATCCCATGATCACGCCAATTTCGACCACGCACTGCGAGATCTCGGTACACTTGCGCCTCATGCGGCACAAGCGCGGCCTCGGTGGAGCAGGGGGAGCTTGCGGATGGGGGGAACCATGGACGTCCTGACCCTCCTCCGCTTGTTCGGGCGGCACAAGATCGTCGTCGCGGTCGCATCGCTCCTCACCTTCGTTGCGGTCACCGGCACCTACCTGGCGGCGCCGCCGCTGTACCGCGCCAGCGGCTCGGTGGTCCTCCTCAACCCGGCGCCGTTGCCCGAAGCGGCTCCTGACGCGCCGCCGCGCGGGCCCGGGTTCCAGAACCCGATCAAGGACCTCGACGACATGTCCGTAGTGGTCGACATCCTGGCCCGCGTCATGGGCACCTCCGAGGTGGAGGACAAGCTGGTGACCGCAGGCCTGACGGGCACCTACACCATCGGTGCCAACATCGACTTCTACCGGGGACCCATCATCGACGTCGCTGCGGAAGCCACGTCCGGTCCCGATGCAATCGATACTGCGAAGCGCGTGATGACGGAGGTCGGCGTCCAGTTGGCCAAGCTGCAGACCGACCAGGGCACCGACCCCTCCTTCCAGATCCGCACCTCCACGGTGGTGCCGCCCGAGCGGGCCACCAAGGTGTTCTCGAGCGCGCTGCGCCGGCTGATCGGCGCAGGCGCCCTCGGCGTCATCGCCATCATCGGCGCCGCCCTCACGGCCGAGGCCGTCGCCGTGGCCAGGAAGCGCCGGCGGGCGGGGTCGTCGATCGAGGCCGACAAGCGGATCCACGGGGACGACTACATCGAGGCGCTGCCGCTGGCCATCGAGGCGCCACCGGACACGCTCACCCGCCCACGGGCCTTGCGTGCCGGCCCGGCTGTCTACACCGCACCGCCGGTCTCCGAGTCGGACTCGTTCGCTCGTGACCAACGCAAGCTCGAGGAGCGGAAGGCCGATGAGCGCCGGGCCGCCGAGCTCAGGCTCGCGGAACTGAAGGCCGAGGAGCGCCGGGCCGATGAGCGCAGGCTCGAGGAGCGGAACTCCGAGGAGCGGAAGGCCGACCGCAGGTCCGAGGAGCGCAGAGCGGACGAGCGCTTGAAGGCCGAGGGGCGCAGCCTGGAGGCGCTGTATGGGGAGGAGCGCAGGATGGAGGAGCGGAAGGCCGAGGAGCCGCGGCCGACCCTGCGGGAATACCGCCCCGAGGTCGTCCCCGAGATCCACGAGGAGGAGGACGACGACGCTGGCGCGCCCGTCGAGCCCCGCCCCATCGCCCCCGTCCACCCGTATGTGCAGGCTGTCCGCGCCGTGCGGGAGTCCGAGGACCCGATGGCGGACAAGCAGTTCCCGTCCCGCCGCACCTCCTGACTGAACGTACGGGTCAACACATGGGTGCAGCGCCGGCCGCCGCAGTGAAGAAGCGTCCCCGGCGGTGGCTCGATGCGGTCGGCCTCCTGCGCATGGAGGCCCTGCTCCTCGGCGTGCTACCCGCCGGCCTTGTGTTCGGGCCGCTCGGCGGCGTCGGTTCTCCGGCCAGGGTGCTCGGCATGCTGCTCTTCCTCCTGTGGGCGTGTTCCGCCTTCACGCCCGGTCTCGGGGTGCGCCCCTGCGTCCCTGTGCGCATCGTCCTCGCCCTGTTCTGGGTGTCGACGTTGATCTCGTACGTGCTGCTCCACTTTCACGCCGTCAAGGGCGTGGAATCCACCAGCGCCGACAGCTTCCTTATCCAACTGGCTGCCTTCTCGGGCGTTGCGCTCGTCGCCGCCGAGTGTCTTCGCTCCAGGGAGGAGGTCCTCGTCGTCTTGCGCACCGCTGTCTTTGCGGCGGGCTTCTCGGCCTTCGTGGCGATCCTCCAGTTCAAGCCGGGCATCGATATCTCTTCATGGTTCTCGAAGGTGCCCTTCCTCTCGACCAACGCCTCCTACGGCGATGTCCAGGCACGTGGCGGCTTCAACCGCCCACCGGGTACGGCCATCCACCCGATCGAGTTCAGCGTCATCACGGCGACCGCACTGGCGTTCGCCATCCACCTCCTCCTCTACGACAAGGGGAGGCCGGCATGGCAGCGGCAACTCACCTTTGGCGTGATGGCCCTGGCCATCCCCATCTCCATCAGTCGTTCGGCGCTCCTGGCCGCATTTGTCGTGCTGGTGTATTTCATGGTCGGGGCGCCGCCGGCCCTCCGCGCACGGGCCTTCGGCGTCCTTGCCGGGTTCATGCTGTTCATTTTCATGCTCATACCCGGCATGATTGGTACCCTCTCCGGCCTCGTCACTGCGGGGCAGAGCGACAGCTCCATCGCCACCCGGACAAGCGACTACGCCGCCGTAGCGCGATACGTCCGGCCGCATCCGTGGTTCGGTCGCGGCGGCGGCACGTTTCTGCCGTCGTACCGGATTCTCGACAATCAGTTCCTTCTTACCCTCATCGAGATGGGCATCGTCGGCCTCGTATGCCTGACGGTCTTGTACCTCGCGATCAGTTGCCTGGGACGCGCGGCACGTCGTCATGCCCGCTCCGACGCCGACCGCAGCCTCTCCCAGATGTGTGCCGCAGCGGGGATGGCCTCACTCGTATCCCTCTTCACCTTCGACGCCCTTTCTTTTCCCACGTTCACGGCATTTTCGTCCCTGTGGCTTGGCGTTGCAGGTGCGTGGTGGCTCTGCCTTGTAGCGGCGCGAACGGAACAGCGTAAGCCTGTGCCCATAACTTCGAGAACCAAGGACTCATAGTATGATCCCGCATGGCGCAATTGAACGAGAGTGTCAGGGATGTCACCGTGTTTCATAAGCGCAATGAGAAGACCGTGTTGTCGTTCTACGATATTGTGGCTCCGATCGTGGATGGCAAAACTGTCCTGGACATTGGCAGCATCGGCCACAGTTATGTTGGTCGCGAGGGCTACAAACAGTGGAACTTTGCGATGATCTCCCAGCACGCGGCGTCTGTGATGGGCATCGACATCCTTCCCGAGGAGATTGAGCTGGCGCGTGCTGATGGCCATGACATCGAGTTGGGCGACGCGGAGACCTATCTGGCGACGAAGGCGGTTGATGTCGTGTTCGCCGGCGATTTAGTGGAGCATCTGTCTAATCCAGGCCGATTTCTCTCGTGTTCGTTCGAGAACCTGGTCGATGACGGGCTGCTCGTTCTCTGCACGCCGAACACTTATTCCTTTGCCAAAATGGTGCGGGTTCTTATATACCGAACCAATGAACCACCCGTAAACCCGGAGCATACATGTTACTACACGCCCAAGACTCTGGCACATCTGGCGTCCAGACATGGGTTTCGACTTTCGGCCGTCTCCTACTGTGATTTGGCCTACACTCCGGGCCACGGAACTCTTGGCAAACGCGTCCAGTTGGCAGTCAATCGACTGCTGAGCCGGATCGCGCCACGCTTTTCACAGACCATGGTGGTCACCTTTGGAAAGATCCCAACGGGGACGGACGAGCCCGAGACAATGTGGGAAGAGTCTGGGCTCACCAGCACGTCCCTCCGAACGGATCGCTGATCAAGGAGACCTTGACGTTGATAAGAACGTCGAATGCGAGGATCGTCGCGTACAACACGGACTTCGCGCTCGAGCACCTGCCGCGCATGCGTCTGCCCAACGGGCTGTACTCGTACGACTGGGCCTACGGGGATAACGGACCGCGGGGTGAGTCGGTGCGCTACAGCCTCATGGTCCTGCTCGGGCTCCAGCGGGCGGCATCGGCGGGGCGCACCGATCTGTCCGACGAGCCCGAGGCTCTCTGGAAGGTCTGCCTGTCGCACCAGGACACGTTCACGCCCGGCGACACGGGCCTGGCGATCTGGGCCGACTCCAGGCGGGGCGGACGGGACACGTCGGCGCTGCTGGGCAAGCTCGATCGCCAGCTCCCCGACGACGCCACGCTGGCGCCGCTGGCGGGCATGGAGATCGGCTGGCTGATCCTCGGCCTCTCCGAGGCGGTCGCGGCCGGGGCCGGGGCCGGGGCCGAGACCCTGCTGCGACGAGTCGTCGCCCATCTGCGCGGCCGCCGCGCGCCGTCGGGCCTCTACTACCACGACGCCGGCTCGCGGGTGCGCCGGCGCCTCCCCAACTTCGCCACCGAGATCTACTCCCTGATGGCGCTGGCGGCGCTGGCCAGGCACGGCCTCGACGCGGACGCCCGGGTGGAAGCGGAGGTGCTGGCCCGCCACATCGTGCGCCTCCAGCTCCCTGATGGCGGCTGGCCGTGGTTGTTCGACGCCGACAAGGCGACGGTCGTCGAGCGCTACGAGATTTACTCGGTCCACCAGGACGCTATGGCACCCATGGGCCTGCTCGCCCTCAGCGACGTGACCGGGGACCCCAAGTGGCGCGAAGCGGCGCTAGGCGGCCTGGCCTGGTCCCGCGGCCAGAACGAGCTGGGAGTCGACCTGTTCGACGACGCCAGCGGGTTCGCACACCGGTCGATCCGCCGCGAGGCGCCGTGGGGCCGCATCGCCCTGTGGACGGCCAGCGCCACGTCGCAGCTGGCCGGACGGCCGGTCGAGGTCAGCGCCGGCGGGGTCGAGGTGAATGCCACCTGCCGCCCTTACCACCTCGGGTGGATCCTGGAGGCATGGGCCGGTCGGGACGGCGCCACCGGCATGTGGGCCGACCGATGAGGCCCATCGTCATCGCCGGGGCAC
>JBKJNA010000218.1:0-3450 GCA_046596195.1 Acidimicrobiales bacterium
TACTGTTGGCGAGCGGGATGGCGGTTTCCTGCGGTGGGTCCTCGGGAGGCGCCGGCCCCGACGAGGTGATCACCGCCGACGGGCCCGACTCGCCGGACTGCCCGGTACGCAACCACCTGGCCGAGGAGTACAACGGGCGCCGGCGGAGCGGGGTGGACATGCCCATCGACTATGCCTTCCTCGACGCCCGCCGGGGCGGCTGCCGTCCCGTGCGGTTCAACCCGTGCGAGCCCATCCGCTATGCCGTCAACGCCGCCCTTGCCCCGGCCGGAGCGATGGACGACCTCCAGGCCGCGATCCAGAAGGTCGAGGCGGCGACTGGGTTGTCCTTCGTGAACGACGGGCCGACCGACGAGCCGGCGACGGTCAACCGGCTCATCTACCAACCCCAGCGCTACGGCGCCCGCTGGGCGCCGGTGCTGATCGTCTGGGCCCACGGCGGGGAGTACCAGATGGAGTTGACGAACCCAGCCGGCGGACGATCGTTCCCGGCGGATGAGACCTACGTGAGCGGCGTGCTGATCGTCAACGTGGACGCGGTGGCATCCGGCTCCCGACTGGCCAATGGGTTCGGTGACGGCACCACCTGGGGCCGGGTATTCATCCACGAGCTCGCTCACATCGTCGGCCTCGGCCATGTGGCCCGGTCGGACCAGATCATGTTCCCCGAGCTCGGGGTCCAGCGGGGGGAAGCCGCATTCCACCCCGGGGACCTCGCCGGCCTGCGGGCCCTCGGCAGGGATGCTGGCTGCCTGCCGACGCCGCCACTGCCGCCGGGGCGGTGACCCGACGGAGTTTCCTGTCGAATCGGGATGCGGCCCCGACGCAGACCGGAGGCCTATGGCTCGGCGACGATCCAACCTCGGCGCTGAAGCTCGGCCGCCAACACCTCGGTGGAGAGCTGCTGGACGGCCCGCTCCGCCGCGGACAGGCGCACCGCCGGCTCAACCGGGGCGCCGTCCTGCAGCTGTTCGATGAACGCCGCCGCCTCGTCCCGGGTGAACTTGCCGGCGCCCTGGCGCTGGGTGAACCCCATCGGGCCGCGAGCGTCGCGGAAGTCGACGTGGCCGGCGGCCTGGAGGAGCGCCAACAGGTCCTGGACCTGTCGCGCCGACGCCGGCGGGCCGGACTGCTGACCGAATGCCATGGACGCTCAGTCTGGCCCGGCTAGTCCCGTGTTCCGCACATGGCGGCGGCTGGGGTATGTCGAGAAACTTGTAGTTCGTTGCAGGAGATTCGCGAGGGGGGCGCGAAGTTCCTTCTATGGCAAGGAAACGCCCTGTCCTGGGCCCTCCGCAGGTCGTACGCGACAAGGTCCTGGGCTCGCTGCCCGTGATCGCCGATTTCTGCCGGCGGCTCGACATTCGTGGTGTGGTCGACCGGGCCTGCCCGGTGCGGGACGTGGCCATCGCCACCCACGGCCAGGTGATCGAGGCGTTGGTCGCCAACCGGCTCACCTCGCCTCAGCCGTTGTCCCACATCGAGGACTGGGCCCGGGAATGGGCGGTGGCCGAGGTCTTCGCTGTCGAGGCTGACGCCCTCAACGACGACCGGGTGGGCCGTGCCCTCGACGCAGTGGCCCCCGCGCTGGCCGGCATCGTCGGCTCGGTCGGGGTAAACGCCATCGCCAGTTTCGGCGTCGACACCTCCCGCATCCACTGGGACATGACGTCGATCTCGCTGTTCGGCGACTACGCCGGCAATGAGACCGCTTTCGCCGAGCCGTCCTACGGGCACCCCAAGGACCGCCGGGTCGACCTCAAGCAGATCCAGACCGGCCTCGGCGTGACCGGCGACGGAGGTATCCCCATTTTCCACCGGGCCTTCGACGGACGGGCCGGCGAGATCAACCAGGTGGTCGGGGCCATGGAGTCGCTGCGCACGATGTGCGCGCCCCGGCGGTTCCTACTGGTGGGCGACACCAAGCTGATCTCCTACGGCAACGTGGCCGCCATGACCAGGGCTCAGATGACGTTCATCGCTCCCGGCTCGAAGGCCTATGTCGATGCCGATGCGCTGCGGGCCGCCGCCGCCTTGGAGCTGCGCGCCGTCGACTACGTCGCCCAGCGTGACGCCGAGAAGGCGCCGGAGCTGCGGGGCCGCTACCGGGTGGGCGAGGACACCTGGGCCATGCCCTCGGCCAAGTCCCACAACGACGAGGCGATCGAGCTGCGCCGCATCTTCGTGTGGTCCTCCGCCGATGCCGCCGCCGCGGCCAAGGCCCGGACCAAGAAGCTGGCACGGGCACGGGAGGACCTCGATGCCGTCGGCCGGGGCCTCGGAGGCCGCTACTACCCGAGCCCGGAGAAGGTCACCGCCCGCCTGGTCCTGATCGCAGGCAAGCGACGCGTCGGCGACTACCTGCGCCACACCGTCGGGGTCGACGCCTCGGGGATACCCACTCTGGAGTGGCACTTCGATCAGACCGCCCTCGACCACGAAGCGGCCACCGACGGTTGGTACTGCCTGCTGACCAACCTCGACCCAGCCGAGGCCGACGCCGGGGAGGTGCTGGTCCGCTACAAGGGCCAGGAGGTTGTGGAGCGCCGCTACGGCGCCTTCAAGGGCCCCATCGCCGTCGCCCCCATCTTCTTGAAGAGCAACCGGCGCATCGAGGCGCTCCTCACCGTCATATGCCTCGCATTGCTCATCTTCTGCCTCGTGGAACGCCAGGTCCGTGCCGCCATCGCACCCGAGCTGACCATGACCGGGTTCCCCGCGCGGCCCAAGGCCCGTCCCACGGGTCGGCTCATCTTCGAGTCGCTCAGCCGGCTCGTGCTCGTCCCCGCTCGCGCCACCGGGCCACCCGTCGTCCCGGCGCCACCGGAGTTGGCGGGCCGCATCCTCGAGTTGCTCGAAGTCGATCCCACGACCACCCGATGAACAGCGGAGATCGTTGCTCGACGGAGACCTGCGCCCGTTCATGTGCGGAACACCCGGCTAGTCGCTGACATGCTCCGATGATCGGAGGTCTCGGCGACACATCTATCGCCGCTACCCTCGCTTTCACGGTCCCGGTGACCCGGCATCGTCCCATGGGTAGGGATCACCACAGGGCGCCCTGACCGGCACGCAGGGATAGGGCGCACGTCGACATCGGGCCGGCGATCACGGCGGCGGCCCGGGCGATGACCTCCGCGTCGCCGGTTCGCTCCGGGCCCCAATGACCACCTCGAACGACAACCTGCAATCTGGGCAGGCCGGCCACTGGCGCCCATCGCTCGGGTGGTCCGGACGGCACCGTAAGAGACGGCGAGTGCCGTCTCCGATCCGTCGGCGTCAGGCTGACGGGGGAAGCCGTGACGCCGGCCGTAGCTCGACGGCAAGGTCGGGAGCCTCGGCGGCGACGGCGCCGATGTAGCCCGGCGCCGGCACGAACGGCCGGATGCACCAGCCGGCCTGGCTAGCGTCGGCGATCTCGAAGGTGTCGGGCGCCAACGAGAGGCCGAT
>JBKJNA010000146.1:0-2844 GCA_046596195.1 Acidimicrobiales bacterium
CTGTGCCGCGGCCCGCACGCGCAATCCACCTCCCGCCTCGGCTCGTTCAAGCTCACCCGGGGGGCCGGCGCCTATTGGCGGGGAGACGAGCACAAGGCCCAACTCCAGCGGATCTACGGCACCGCTTGGGAGTCCGACAAGGCGCTGGGCGAGCACCTGAAGCAGCTGGAGGAGGCGGAGAAGCGCGACCACCGCCGCCTCGGCGTCGAGCTCGACCTGTTCCACTTCCCGTCCGAGATCGGCGGCGGGCTGGCCGTGTTCCACCCCAAGGGCGGCCTCATCCGTAAGGCCATGGAGGACTACTCGCGGGCCGAGCACGAAGCCGGCGGCTACGAGTTCGTCTACACCCCGCACCTGGCCAAGTCCACGCTGTTCGAGACCTCCGGGCACCTCCAGTGGTACGCCGAGGGCATGTACCCCCCCATGGAATTGGAGGGCGCCACCTACTACCCCAAGCCCATGAACTGCCCCATGCACATGCTCATCTACCGGTCCCAGCAACGGTCGTACCGCGACCTGCCGCTGCGCCTGTTCGAGCTCGGCACCGTGTACCGCTTCGAGCGCTCGGGCGTGCTCCACGGCCTGCTCCGGACACGCGGCTTCACCCAGGACGACTCGCACATCTTCTGCACCCCCGATCAGCTGGAGTCGGAGCTGGCCAGCCTGCTGGCGTTCGTCATCCGCCTCCTGCGCACCTTCGGCTTCGAGGACTTCGAAGCCGAGCTGGCCACCCGTCCCGAGAAGTACGTGGGCGACCCGGCCGAGTGGGACGTCGCCACCGAGGCCCTCCGCCTGGCGCTGGAGTCGGCCGAGGTGCCGTACGTGGTGGCCGAGGGGGAGGGCGCCTTCTACGCCCCCAAGATCGACGTCCACATCCGCGACGCCATCGGCCGGCGCTGGCAGATGTCCACCCTCCAGGTTGACTTCCAGCTGGCGCCCCGCTTCGACCTCGAGTTCACCGGCGCCGACAACGCCCGCCACCGTCCTTACATCATCCACCGGGCCCTCTTCGGATCGGTCGAGCGCTTCTTCGCCGTGCTGGTGGAGCACCATGCCGGCGCCTTCCCGGCGTGGCTGGCGCCCGTGCAGGCCCGCGTCCTCGGCGTCCGCAACGACCACGACGACACGGCCGCCGCGGTGGCAACCCGCCTGAAGACCGAGGGCCTGCGGGCCGACTGGGCGCAGGGCGACGAGCCGCTGGGCGCCCGCATCCGCAGGGCCAAGCTGGAGAAGCTGCCCTACGTGCTGGTCGTGGGCGACGACGACGTGGCCGCCGGCACCGTCGGCGTCAACGCCCGGGGCGCGGATCGTCCCGAGCGCGGTGTGCCCCTCGACGACTTCGTGGCCCGTCTCAGGGCCGAGGTCGACACCCACGCGACGGTGGGGTGAGCCTCGACCGGCTGTGGGCGGGATGGCGGGCCGAGTATGTGGGATCCACCGGTGAGTTGCCGCCTCCCGACGACGGCTGCGTGCTGTGCCGGGTGCTGACCGGGCCCGAGGCGGTGGTGTGGCGGGGCGAGCGGGTCGCCGTCATCCTCAACGCCTACCCGTACACGACCGGTCACGTGATGGCGCTGCCCCTGCGCCATGTCGCCGATCTCGAGGCCCTCGACGGCGACGAGGCGGCCGAGCTGTGGGCGGCCGCCACCGCTGCGGTGCGGGCGATCAAGGCGGCCTATGACCCCCACGGGATGAACGTGGGCGCCAACCTCGGCCGGGCCGGCGGCGCCGGTGTGCCGGGCCACCTGCACCTGCACGTCGTGCCCCGGTGGGAGGGCGACACCAACTTCATGACCTCGGTGGCCGAGACGAGGGTGCTGCCCGAGTCCCTCGACTCGATCTACCGGCGGCTACAGGAAGCGTGGCCGTCGTAGTCGGGCAATGACTCCTTCGACATGTGTCGACCGGCCTCGGGGGGTCTGGCGTCAGCGGGCGGCGGGAAGATCTCGACGATGTCTAGGGAGCAGACGGCGCCGGGTGGACCGGCTCGGACCCCTTGTGGTGGATTACCACGCTCCGTGAGAAAGACCTGAAGTTGTGGCGGTTCCGCTCCGACACACTTCCCAAGACCATTCCCACGAAACGGCAAAGCCGGGGAAACCCGGTGACGCAAAGCCACGGGCCTCACGGAGCTTCGGCTCCTAGGCAGCCGGGCTATCGAACGGGGGGCTTGCGCCTCCAGTGGGCTGACCGGCGGAAACGCCTGGGGAGGCAAGCGCCATGGCGGACGTGCGCAGGGTTCTGGGATCGACGATCGTGGCCGTGCTGGCGGTGTCGATGTTGTTCGCCCAGCCGGCGGTCGCCGACGACGCCGGCGACGAGGGCGCGTTCCTGACCAGCCTCAACGCCCTGCGGGCGTCCAAGGGCCTCGGTGCCCTTGCATCCAACAGCGACCTGACGGTGGTGGCCCGAGCGTGGTCCGCCCGCATGGCTGGGGTCGGCAGCATCTCCCACAACCCGGCGCTGGCCGACCAGAGTCCGTCCAACTGGATCGGCCTCGGCGAGAACGTCGGCGTCGGCACCGACGTCGCCACCCTGCACAACGCCTTCGTCGCCAGCGCCACCCACTACAAGAACATGGTGGACGCCTCGTTCACCTCCGTCGGCATCGGCGTGGTCCGCGACGGCGGCGGCCGGATCTTCGTGACGGTCGACTTCATGCAGACGAAAGCGGCCACCGCTCCCGTGATCGTCCAGGCTGCGGCCCCGCCCGCCCCGGCCCCCGCCCCGGCGCCCGCCCGTGCTCCTGTCGTCGCCTCCGCCCCGGCGCCGGCGCCTGCACCGTCACCGGCGCCGGTCGAGCCCGCCCCCGCCCCCGCCGCATCCGCCCCCGCCGCATCCGCC
>JBKJNA010000085.1:0-3480 GCA_046596195.1 Acidimicrobiales bacterium
CGCCGCCTGGTTCTTGTGGACGATGCCCTTGGCGGCGGCCTTGTCGAGGCGCTTGCAGGCGAGCCGCAGCGCAGCCGCCGTCGCGTCGTCGCCGGCCTCGGCGGCGGTCGCCGCCGCCTTCATGCGCGTCTTGACCTCGCTGCGGACAGCCTTGTTGCGCAGACGGGCCCGCTCGTTCTGCTTGTTGCGCTTGATCTGGCTCTTGATGTTCGCCATTGGGCGGTGAGGTCCTTCTCCGGTCAGGGGACCCGGACAGGCTAGTGGTGCCCCACCCCGGACGCCACCTCCCGCCGCGTTGACGCGTTCCTGACGGCGGGCAGTCCGTTCAGGCCAGCAGCAGCCGCTCCATCCGGCCACCGGCCACCACCAGGCCGACGAGTCCCATCACCGCCAGGTAGGAGGCGTGGGCCAGCAGCGACGGCCCGACCGCGCCCGTGCAGAGCCCCCGGAGCAGGGCGACGCCGTGGTAGAGGGGCGTGGCCTGGATGACCCAGCGGAGGCCGGCGGGATAGGTGCCCAGCGGGGCGAAGGTGGTGGAGAAGAGGAACATCGGCAGGATGACCAGCTGCACCGAGTCGAAGTCCTCCCAGCTGCGCATGTACGTCGTGCAGGCCAGGCCGGCGCCGGCGAAGGCGAAGCCGATGAGCAGGGCGCCGGGAAGGGCGAGGATGGCCCAGGCCGAGCCGATCAGGCCCATGGCGAGCATCACCAGGAGGAAGGCGGCGGCGTAGATCCCGCCCCGGGCCAAGGCCGACACGGTTTCGGCCAGGGCGACGTCTCCCACGGCGAGCGGGGTGGACAGCACGGCGTCGTAGGTCTTGGCGTACCGCAGCTTGTAGAAGAAGTTGAAGGTGGTGTCGAAGACGGCGCCGTTCATGGCCGAGCTGGCCAGCATGGCGGGAGCCACGAAGGTCCGGTAGTCGACGAGGCGGCCGCCGACCTCGACGGCTCCGACCAGCTCGCCGACGCCGATGCCGAGGGAAAGCAGGTAGAGCACCGGCTCGAAGAACCCCGAGGCGACGACGGGCCAGATGTGGCGGGTGACCAGCCAGTTTCGCTCGAGCAGCCGCCCGGCCCGCCGGCTGCCGAGGGCGGCGGGCGGCAGGATCCTGGCCACCAGCGCAGCGGCGCTCACGGGGCCAGTCGCCGCGTGAAGGAGCGGGCTCCGAAAGCCACGCCGGCGGCGACGAGGGCGACGAGGAAGGTGACGTGGACCAGGGTGGCACCCGCCTCGACCCGGCCCAGGGTGAGCGAGCGGCAGAGCTCGACGCCGTGCCAGAGCGGCGTCGCCCAGGCCAGCGCCCGCAGTCCGGCGGGCAGCTGGCTGACGGGGAAGAAGGCGCCGGAGAACAGGAAGAGGGGCAGCACGCCGAAGCGCATGATGAGCGGGAAGGAGGTGTCGCCCTCGCGAGTGGCGGTGAAGGCGGTGAGCGGGGCGGCGAAGGCCAGCCCGGTCAGGACGGCGGCCGGCACGGCCAGCACCGCCAAGGGCGAGCTGAGGGCACCGAAGCCGGCGGCGACGGCCAGGAACACCATCGCGGTCAGGACCAGGCGGGCGCCGATCCAGAGCAGCCAGCCGAGCAGGATGTCGAACGGCCGCAGGGGCGTGGCCGCAACGGCGTGGAAGTACCGCTGCCACGTGAAGCCGCCTTGCACCGGCCACAGCGACTCGGTCGCCCCGAGCTGCATGGCCGTGGCCGCCACCAGCCCGGGCACGAGGAAGGCGAGGTAGCGGACCCCGCCGAGCGACGGCGCCCCCGCCCCCCCGCCGCTGCGGTCGATCGACTGGCCGAGCCCGAGGCCCATGGCGGCCAGGAACAGCACCGGGCTGAGGAACGCCGTGGCCAGCTGGCCGCGCCAGATCCGCCGGTACACCATCAGCTCGTGCTCGGCCATGCGCAACGCCGGGTGGGTCATCTGCGTACCGCCGTCCCCTCAGTCCACCAGGCTGCGGCCGGTGAGCGTCAGGAACACGTCCTCGAGGGTGCTGCGCCGGGCGAGGACGCTGGCCGGCTCCAGACCGCGGTCGTGCACGGCGGCGGCCGCGGCATCAGCGTCGTCGGCGTAGAGCAGCAGCCGGTCGGGCAGGGCCTCGACCCGGTCGCCGATCCCGGCCAGCACGCCGAGGTCGAGGCCTTCCTGGACGCCCACCGGGAAGCGCAGCTCCACCACCTCCCTGGTGGCGTGGCGGCGGATGAGCTCCGCAGGCGACCCCTCGCCCACGATGCGCCCGGCGTCCATCACCACCAGCCGGTCGCAGAGCTGCTCGGCCTCGTCCATGTAGTGGGTCGTGAGGACGAGCGTGGTGCCCTGCTGCTTCAGCCGGTACAGCCGCTCCCAGAGGGCGTGGCGGGCCTGCGGGTCCAGCCCGGTCGTCGGCTCGTCGAGGAGCAGGAGCTCGGGCTCGTTGATCAGGGCCCGGGCCACCGTGAGGCGCCGCTTCATCCCGCCGGACAGCGGCTCGACCCGGTCGCCGGCCCGGTCGGCCAGCTGGAAGAAGCCGAGCAGCTCGGACGCCCGCTCCCGGATGAGTGGCCGGGGCAGGTCGAAGTACCGCCCGTAGACCATCAGGTTCTCGGCGACGGTGAGGTCGGCGTCGAGCGTGTCCTCCTGCGGGACGACCCCGAGGCGGGCCCGGATGCGGGGCCCGTCCGCCGCCGGATCCATCCGGAGGATCCGCAGGACGCCGGCCGAGACGGGGGAGGTGCAGCCGATCATCCGCATCGTCGAGCTCTTCCCGGCGCCGTTGGGGCCGAGGAAGCCGAACGTTTCGCCGGGCGCCACGTCGACGTCGATCCCGTCGACTGCCGTCGCCTCCCCGAACCGCTTGGTCAGCCCGCGGGCATGGATCAGCCCCTCCACATCTCCCACCGCCGGGCGACCCTAGCCACGACCGGTTCGTGGTTCGCTGTCGTTTGCCAGCAAGATGGCCCGCCCCCCATGCCCGACCTCAGCCGCCTCCGATCCCTGTGCATCGTCGCCCACGTCGACCATGGCAAGAGCACGCTCGCCGACCGCATCCTGTCGCTGACGGGCGCGGTCGACGACCGCGACATGCGTGCCCAGTTCCTCGACTCGATGGACATCGAGCGCGAGCGGGGCATCACCATCAAGGCCCAGAACGTCCGGGTGCCCTGGAAGGATCACCTGATCCAGTTCGTCGACACCCCGGGCCACGTCGACTTCGGCTACGAGGTGAGCCGCAGCCTGGCCGCCTGCGAGGGCGTGGTGCTGGTGGTCGACGCCGCCCAGGGGATCGAGGCGCAGACGCTGGCCAACTGCTTCCTGGCCCTCGAGCACGACATGGCCATCGTCGCCTGCCTCAACAAGATCGACCTGCCCGCCGCCGACCCGGACCGCTACGCCGCCGAGATCGAGAACGTCCTCGGGATCCCGTCCGAGGAGATCCTGCGCATCAGCGCCAAGACCGGCCAGGGCGTGCCCGAGCTCCTCGATGCCGTCCTCGCCAAGATCCCACCC
>JBKJNA010000237.1:0-11116 GCA_046596195.1 Acidimicrobiales bacterium
GTCGTCGCCCTCGATGTCGAGGTCGTCGTCGACGTCCTCACCGAACACGCTCCCGGTGGAGCTCTCGGTGCCGACGCGCGGCGCGCCCTTCTTGTCGTCCCAGCGATCGAAGCCGGCTGCGATGACGGTGACCCGCACCTCGTCGCCCATCTCGTCGTCGATGACCGTGCCGAAGATGATGTTGGCGTCGGGGTGGGCCACACCGTGGATGATCTCGGCCGCCTCGTTCACCTCGAACAGGCCGAGGTCGCTGCCGCCGGCGATGTTGAGGAGAATGCCGCGTGCGCCCTCGATCGACGCCTCGAGCAGCGGGCTGGTGATGGCCGCCCGAGCGGCGTTGACGGCACGACCTTCGCCCGATGCCGTGCCGATGCCCATGATCGCCGTGCCGGCGTTGCTCATGATCATCTTCACGTCGGCGAAGTCGGTGTTGATGAGGCCGGGCGTGGTGATGAGGTCGGTGATGCCCTGCACGCCCTGGAGCAGCACCTCGTCGGCCATCTTGAACGCGTTGACCATGGAGGTCTTGTCGTTCGACACGGTGAGGAGCCGGTCGTTCGGGATGATGATGAGGGTGTCGACCTTCTCCTTCAGGGTCTGGATGCCGGAGTCGGCCTGCACGGCGCGACGACGGCCCTCGAAGGAGAACGGCCGGGTGACGACGCCGATGGTGAGGGCGCCGAGCGACTTGGCCACCTCGGCGATGACGGGCGCGGCGCCGGTGCCGGTGCCGCCGCCCTTGCCGGCGGTGATGAACACCATGTCGGAGCCCTTGATCACCTCCTCGATCTCGTCGCGGTGCTCCTCGGCCGCCTGGCGGCCCACCTCGGGATCGCTGCCCGCACCCAGGCCGCGCGTGAGCTGGCGGCCGATGTCGAGCTTCACGTCGGCATCGCTCATGAGCAGCGCCTGGGCGTCGGTGTTGATGGCGATGAACTCGACGCCCTTCAGCCCGGCGTCGATCATCCGGTTGACGGCGTTGACGCCGCCTCCCCCGATGCCGACCACCTTGATGACGGCGATGTAATTCTGCGTTGCGGCCATGTCAGCCTCCCCTCGAATGCGGATCGCCGCTTCGATGTCTGTGCCAGGACATCTCCTACCTCAACCTCCACTGGAGGGTGAGAGTTATGTCAACCTCCGGCGATGGTCGAAACTTTAGCCACATGGTCAACGTCGGGTCAAGGCTGTCAACGTCGGGTCAAGGCTGTCAACGTCGGGTCAAGGCTGGGGCCTTGGGCACCCGCACATCGACCACGCTGACCCGGGCCAGGTCGGCACGGGCCAGCACGGTGGCCAGGACACGCAGCTTCGTGTCGAGGTCGACGGGCCGGCCGAGGCGCACCACGCCACCGGGAGAGGTCAACTGGAGCTCCACCTCCCCGGTCGCCAGGGTGGCGATGTCGGCCACCTGTTCGCGCACCGTGGTGGGCAGGGCGGCCGCCACCCGCAGCGAGGGCGTGGCCGTCGCCGGCACCGAGGCACCTGCGCGGGTGGGCGGAGGGAGGTTCCCGATCACCGGCAGCCCGGCCGGCTTCTCGGGCCCGATCCGGAGGACCCGGCCGGTGCGGTCGGCCAGGGCCCAGGCGCCGGCGCCGGCCGGCAGCACGGCGGCCGGGCGACGCTCGGTGATGTCGATGCGCACCGTGCCGGGCCACTCCCGGCGGGCGGTGGCCTGGAGGACCCACGGCAGCGCCTCGACCTGGTCGGCGACGGCGCGGGTGTCGATGTCGAGCATGGCCGGATGACCGCCGAGACCGGCGGCCTCGACGACCTCGGCCCTCGGGGTTTGCCCGGTGCCGCGGACATCGGCGTAGTCGACGTCGAACAGCGGCGATCGCCCGGCGCCGAAGGCGGCCGCCACCGCGCCCAGGGCGGCCAGGCAGCCCACCAGGATGTGCAGCCGCTTGCGGCCCTCATCCCTCCGGACGTCGATACGACGGCGCTTGATGCGCGGGTCCATCGTCACCGCTCCCCCGCCGCCGGCGGGCGTCGCCGGAAGCTTCGGCGGCGGCTTGTCCGGTCCTTCGACGGGCGCTCCGGGCGGGGGCGGCACCAAGGACCCATCGCCGGCCGGGCGCGGCGGACTGAGGCGCTCGAGGGAGCGCCTCAGTTCCTCCACGGACGGTGCCCGGCGGTCAGTCACCGGTGCCGCCTCCCCGCCGTTGCGGTCGGCCTCGCGATCGTCATAGTGCGAACCCGACGAGCCGCAGCTCGGTTTCCAGGCACACCCCTGTCCGGTCCTCCACGCGCCGCCGTACCTCCTCGATGAGCGCCATCACGTCGTCCGCCGAACCGCCGTCGTCGGCCTGCACGAAGTTGGCATGCTTCGGCGACACGGTGGCGGACCCCACCCGCAGGCCCTTCAGTCCGGCCTCCTCGATGAGGCGCCCGGCCGAGTCCCCGGGCGGGTTGGTGAACACCGATCCGGCGTTCTGTCCCCCCGGCTGGTGCTCGCGTCGCCAGCGCACGATGTCGGCGATGGCCGCCTCCGCTCCGGCCCGGTCGCCCGGGGTCAGGGCGAACTCCGCCCACACCACGACCTGGGTGGCGGTGACCGAGGAGCGGCGGTAGCCGAGGGCGAGGTCGCCCGCTGCGACCTCCCGTTCCGCCGCCTGGGCCCATGCCCCCCCGCCGGCCAGGTCGATGAGGCCGGCTCGGGTGAGCGTGCTTCTCGTGTCGGAACCGTGGCCGCCGGCGTTCATGCGCACGGCCCCGCCCACCGAACCGGGCACCCCGACGGCCCACTCCAGGCCGGTGAGGCCGGCTGCCGCCGTGCGGCGGGCCACGACGGGCAGGAACGCGCCACCACCCGCCCGCACGGTGGCGGCGGTGGAGTCGACCTCCACACCGTCGAGGCCCTCCCCCACCACCACGGCCAGCCCCCCGAACCCGGCGTCGGCCACCAGCAGGTTGGAGCCCCGGCCCACCACCAGCACGGGCACCTGGCCGGCATCGACCGCCGACGCCGCGAGCACGAGATCGTCGACGCCACCGGCCTCGAAGAGCAGGGCGGCCCGGCCACCCACCCGGTAGGTGGTGAGGGGGCCGAGGGGCGCGTCGGGTCGTGCCCGGTCGCCGAGGACGGCGGCCGCCTTGTTGATGGCGGCCGCCCTGTCGAGGCCGGTCATCAGCTCGGCCGGGCGCCTGCGGGCGGGACGGGGCGGAGGAGCTCGTCGGCCAGCAAGGTGATGTCGCCGGCGCCGAGGGTGATGCAGAGGTCGCCGGGGCGCAGGATGCGGCGCAGGTAGGGCGCCAGCTCCTTGCGGCCCGGGATGTAGGCGGCCTGGGTGGCGGGGCGGGCGTCGAGGACGGCGTCCAGCACGAGCTTGCCGGTGACCCCCGGCCGGGGCGTCTCGCCGGCGCCGTACACGTCGGTGAGCACCACCACGTCGGCGTCGTCGAAGGCTCCTGCGAAGTCGGCCGCCACCTCCACCGTGCGGGAGTAGCGGTGGGGCTGGAAAACAGCCACCACGCGCGACCAGCCGCCGGTGCGGGTGGCAGCCAGCACGGCTGCCACCTCGCCGGGGAGGTGGCCGTAGTCGTCGACGAACGTCACGCCGTCGCGCTCGCCCCGGAACTGGAACCGGCGGGCCACCCCGCCGTAGCGCGCCAGGGCGGCGGCCGCCGCCGTGAAGGGGGCGCCCAGCAGCAGGCCGGTCACCAGGGCGGCGCAGGCGTTGCGGGCGTTGTAGAGGCCGGGCACCGGCATGGCGACGCGACCGAGCACGGCCCCGCCGTGCGACACGGTGAACGCCACGCTGCTGCGCCCCGAGGCGACGTCGGTCATCCGGTAGGCGGCGCCGTCGGCCGTGCCATAGGTGACGGCGCCCGCGTCGGCGGCCAGGCGGGCCGCGACCGGGTCGTCGGCACACACGACCTTGGCGCCGGGCGCCCGGGCAAGGTACCGCCCGAAGGCGTCGACGACGGCGTCGAAGGTGCCGCCGTAATGGGCCAGGTGGTCGGGTTCGACGCTGGTGACCACCACCGCTTCGAGGGGAAGCTCGAGGAAGGTGCCGTCGCTCTCGTCGGCCTCCACCACCAGCCACTCGCCGTCGTCCCAGACGGCGCCACTGCCCACGTCGTTCACCTGCCCACCGATCAGGAACGACGGCCGCATGCCCGCCTCGACCAGCACGAGGGCGAGCATCGACGAGGTGGTGGTCTTGCCGTGGGTGCCGGCGACCCCGATGCTGCGCCGGGTGGCGGCCACCGCGGCCAGCATCTCGGCCCGCCGCAGGACGGGCACGCCGGCCGCCGCCGCAGCCGCGATTTCGGGATTGGTGGCGGGTACGGCGGTCGACAGGGTGACCACCTCGGCGTCGCCGAGATTCTCGGGCCGGTGCCCCACCACCACCTCGACGCCGAGGGCGCGGAGGTGCTCCAGCCCGGCCGATGATTTGAGGTCGCTGCCCGACACCCGGTGGCCCATGGCCGCCAGCACGGTGGCGATGGCGCTCATGCCCACGCCGCCGGCTCCCACCACGTGGATCCGCCGCCGCGTCGAGAGGTCGAACAGATCAATGCCGGGCATGGCGCTCCACCAGGTCGGCCACCCGGTCGGCGGCGTCGGGATGGGCGATGCGCCGCCCGGCGTCGCCCATGGCGGCCAGGCGGTCGGGATCAGCCAGTAGGGGCTCGAGCTCGGCGGCCAGGCGCCCGGGTGTGAGCTCGGCGTCGGGGACGAGGACGGCGGCGCCGGCCCGCACCAGGGCCATGCCGTTGGCCGTCTGGTGGTCGTTCGGCGCGCCCGGGAGGGGGACGAGCACGGCGGGCACGCCGGCGGCGGCCAGCTCCGCCACCGTGGAGCCGCCGGCCCGGCTGACCACGACGTCGGCCGCTGCGTAGAGCAACGGCATGCGGTCCTCGTACTCCACGGGGTCGTAGACCAGGCCGCCATCGGGGACGGTGGGCAACCGCGTCGAGACGGTGGCCCAGTCGCGCGACCCGACGGCGTGGCGGACGGCGACGCCGTGGCGGTCCGCCCATGCCCCGATCAGCCCGAAGGTGGCGTCGTTGATCCGCCGGGCGCCCAGGGACCCACCGAACACGCCCACCACCGCTGCGTCCGCCGGGAGGCCGAGCGCTGCCCGGGCCCGGGCGCGGCCGGCCGGCGAGCGGTCGACCACCAGCACCTCGGGCCGCACCGGGTTGCCCGTGACGACGGCCCGGGGCAGCGACGTGGCCTCGAAGGAAACGGCGCTGGCCTTGGCGAAACGGCCGGCCAGGCGGGTGGCCAGGCCGGGAACGGCGTTCTGCTCGTGCAGCACGAGGGGAACCCGGAGGGCGACGGCGGCCGCCACGCACGGCACGCTGGCGTACCCGCCCACCGACACCACGACGGCCGGCCGCTCCCTGGCCGTGAGCACGAATGCCTTTCCCACCGCCCGCAGCAGGCCGATCACGGCGCCCACGTTGTCGGTGGTGAGCCGGCGGGCGATGCCCCTGCCCGGGAGCAGGGTGACGGTGTACCCGGCCGCCGGGACCAGCGTCGCCTCCTGCCCGCGTGACGAGCCGACGAAGTGAATGGCGGCCGGTGGCCGGCCCCGCGCCGACAGGGCGCGGGCGATGGCCACCGCCGGAAGGACGTGGCCGGCGGTGCCGCCGCCCGCCATCAGTACCCACACCCGTTCGCCTCCGTTGGCCGGACCCGCGCCCGCCGGCGGCAGGGAGCCCGTCGCGGGGCGCTGGTCGCCCGGCGTCACCGGACCGACTGCGGGCGCAGGCGGCCGCTGCGGGGTTTCGGGCCGGTCGACACGGCGGGGGTGTGCCGCCCGGCGGGCCGGGCGGAGGGTCGGGCGGAGGGTCGGGCGGAGCCCTGGCCGGCGATGTTGAGCAGCACGCCCACTGCGCCCATGAGCAGCACCATCGACGTGCCTCCGAAGGAGACGAAGGGCAGGGGCAGGCCGCTCACCGGCACCACGCCCACCACCGCGCCGATGTTGATGAACGCCTGAGAGACGACCCACGACGTGATACCGGCGGCCAGCAGCATCCCGTACCGGTCAGGCGCCCGGAGGGCGATCCGGATGCCGACGAGGGCGAAGGCGGCAAACAGGGCGATCACGATGAGGCTGCCCACCATGCCCAGCTCCTCGCCGATGATGCTGAAAATGAAATCGGTGTGGGCGTTGGGCAGGAAGCCCCACTTGGCCCGGCTGGCACCGACGCCCACACCGGTGAAGCGCCCGGTACCCATACCCACGAGGGACTGCACGACCTGGTAGCCGGTGTTGTCGGCGTCGGCCCAGGGGTTCATGAACGACAGGAGGCGCTCGCGCCGGTAGGGCTCGGCCATGCCCAACACGAAGGCGGCACCGGCACCGGCCAGCAGGAGGCCGGCGACCGATCGCAGCGGCGTTCCGGCCACGTGCAGGAGGCACAGCACCATCCCCCCGATGACGAGGGTGGTACCGAGGTCGGGCTGGAGCATGATCAATGCCGACACAAGGAAGAACCCGAGCAGCACGACCCGCATGGCGGACCTGCCCGTGTCGGGACGGCCGCCCCGCCGGGCCAGCAGGTCGGCGGAGAACAGGAGGAGGCCCAGCTTGGCCAGCTCCGACGGCTGCATGCGCCAGCTGCCGACGCCGACCCACCGAGTCGACCCGTTGACGGAGATCCCCATGCCCGGGACGAGCACGACGACGAGCAGGGCGACGGACGCCAGCAGGAGCGGGAGGCCGAGGCGGCGCATGAGCCGGTAGTCCAGGCGGGCGGCCACCACGAGGGCGGCCGAACCCGCTCCCACCCAGAGGACCTGGCGGCGGAAGTAGAACCACGACGACCCGTCCTCCCGCAGGGCCTGTACCGACGACGCGCTGAGCACCATCACCAACCCGATGAGGCACAGAAGCGCCACCACGCCGGCCAGCACCACCTGACCGCTGCGCTCGGGCACTCCTGTGGTGCGCGGGCTGCGGGAGCCCGGGGATGTGCGGCTGGTCCCGCCGGTGCGGGCGCCGCGGGTAATGCTCGTCATGTGGCCTCCAGGAGGGCCCGCACGTGGCGGGAGAAGTCGTCGCCCCGCTCGGCGTACGAGCGGTACCAGTCGAACGAGGCGCACGCCGGCGAGAGCAGCACGGCGTCACCGGGCATCGCCGCAGCGGCGGCCCTGCGGACGGCGTCGGCCATCGAGGTGGCCACGCTGACGGGGGTGGACCCGGCGAAGGCGGCTTCGACCTCGGGTGCGGCCTCGCCGATGGCCACCACGGCGCGCAGGCGCCCGGCCTCCTCGGCCAGTGGCCGCAGGTCGAGGCCCTTGTTGCGGCCGCCGGCGATGAGCACCACGGAGTCGAAGCCCCGCAGGGCGGCCTGCACCGACGCGGGCGTGGTCGCCTTGGAGTCGTCGTAGTACCGCACGCCCCCAGCCTCCCCCACCAGCTGCACGCGATGGGGGAGCCCCTCGACGTGGGTGGCGCCGGCCGCGCACGCGGCCGGGCTCGCCCCGGCTGCGGTGGCGGCTGCCATGGCCGCCAACACGTTGGCCACGTCGTGGGGCAGGGACCGGGGCAGGTCGGCCACCGCCATCACCGGGCCGGACGGGCCGGACAGGTCGTCGCCGTCCACGCGCCAGTCAGCCCCGCTGTCGGCGAGGCCGAACGTGACGACCTGCCCGGGCGCGCCGGCGGCGGCCGCCATCACCACCGGGTCCTCGGCGTTCACCACGGCCACGTCGGCCGGCTCCTGGTTTGCCCAGATGCGCGCCTTGGCCGCTGCGTAGTCGTCCATCGACCGGTGCCAGTCGAGGTGGTCGGGGGCGAAGTTGAGCCACACCGCGACATCGGGACGGAACCGGTCGGTGTACTCGAGCTGGAAGGAGGACACCTCGGCCACCACCACCTCGGCGTCGCCGGCCACGGCGGTCACGAGGGGCAGGCCGATGTTGCCGGCCGCCACCACGCCCATGCCGCCGGCCGCCAGCATGGCGGCGATCAGCGTCGTCACCGTGGTCTTCCCGTTGGTGCCGGTGACGGCGACGTAGCGCTTGCCCGGCGCCGCCCGCCAGGCCACCTCCACCTCGCTCACAACCGGCACGCCCCCGTCGCGCGCGGCCCCGTAGACAGGGTGGGACGGCCCCACGCCCGGGCTGGGCACCACCAGGCCGGCCCCCGCCACGTCGGCCACGTTGCCGAGGACGGCGCCGAGACCGGCGACGTCGGTGGCGGTCGACGCGGTGGCCGCGTCCTCCACCACCACCACCCGCCAGCCCGTGGCAACCAGGTGCGCGACGGTGGCTCGACCGGTGACGCCGAAGCCGACCACCACGGCCGTGCCCTGCCCGTCGGCCGTCAATCGAGGACCCCGAGCGAGATGAAGTCGGCGTAGAAGAGGCCGATGGCGAGGGCCGTGCACAGGCCGGCCAAGATCCAGAAGCGCACGATCACCGTGACCTCGGGCCAGCCGGCCAGCTCGAAGTGGTGGTGCACGGGCGCCATGCGGAACACCCGGCGATGGAAGATCTGGAAGCTCGCCACCTGGATCATCACGGACAGGGTTTCGAGCACGAACAGCCCCCCCACCACCGGCAGGAGCAGGTGGGTGTTCATCACCAGGGCGAAGGCGGCCAGCCCGGCGCCGATGGCGAGGGATCCGGTGTCGCCCATGAAGATGCGGGCCGGCGCCGCGTTCCACCACAGAAAGCCGGTGCAGGCGCCGGTGAGCGCCACGGCTAGCACGGCCAGGTCGAGGGCCTGGGGCACCTGGTAGATGTCGAAATGGCGGAACTGCCAGAAGCCGATGACGGCGAAGGCGGAGAAGGCGAAGGTCGAGGAGCCTGCGGCCAGGCCGTCGAGCCCGTCGGTGAGGTTCACCGCGTTCGACGTCCCGATGATGAGGACGACGGCCCACACCACGTACACGGGCGGCGACAGGTGGATGCCTACCGAGTCCCACCGGGTGAACGACAGGTCGGTCTTGACGTGGACCCAGTTCAGGGCGAGTATAGCGAACCCGCCCGCCACGACGAGCTGGCCGGCGATCTTGGCCCGCTTGTTCAGGCCCAGGCTCTGCTTGCGGCGGACCTTGAGCCAGTCGTCGGCCAGTCCCACCAGGGCGGCGGCACCCACGGTGAGGGCGACGAGGATGCCACCCCGCGTGAAGATGTTCCCGCCCCGCAGGTGGCCGGCCAGGTAGCCGCCGAGGGCGCCCAGCACGATCATGATCCCGCCCATGGTGGGCGTGCCCGCCTTGGTGAAGTGGCCGGCGGGGCCGTCGTCGCGGATCTGCTGGCCGATGCCGTTGGCCTGGAGCCAGCCGATCAGGATGGGGGTGCCGACGAGCGACAGGATCAGGGCCACGCCTCCGGCGACGAGGAGGTCGATCACGTCGTGGTCCCGCGGTGGCCGGCGGCGCGCAGCGCGGCGCGGGCCACGTCGCGGTCGTCGAAGGCCTCGGTGCGCCCGGCCGCCGTCTGGCCGGTCTCGTGGCCCTTTCCGGCCACCACCACCACATCGCCGGGACGCGCCGCCTCGACGGCGGCACGGACGGCGGCCCTGCGGTCGGGCTCGACCACCAGGGCGTGGGCGGCGCCGGCGCCGGACTTCACTTCGTCGAGGATGGCAGCGGGATCTTCTCCGCGGGGGTTGTCGGAGGTGAGCACCACCACGTCGGCGATCCGGGCCGCCACCTCCCCCATGAGCGGGCGCTTGCCCCTGTCGCGCTCGCCGCCGCAGCCGAACACCACCAGGACCCGGCCGCCGGTGTCGGCCTCCTCACGCGCCGCCAGCAGCACCTGCTCGAGAGCGGCGGGCGTGTGTGCGTAGTCGACGACGACGGTGAAGGGCTGGCCGGCGTCGACCCGCTCGTAGCGCCCCGGCACGGCGCCGAGGTCGGACAGACCTGCGGCCACCGCGGCGCCGGGCACGCCCATCTCCCGGGCGATGGTCGCCGCGCACACGGCGTTGGACACGTTGAAGCGGCCGCCGAGGCGGAGGTCGACGGGATGGCCCTCCCAGCAGAAGCGGGTGCTCCGGGGCCGGACCTCGACGTCGGTGACGTCGTCCATGGAATAGGGAACGAGCGGCAACCGGGCGGAGGCAAGGAGGCGCCGGCCCCACATGTCGTCGGCGTTCACCACACCCGTGCCCGCCCGCCCGGGGTCGAACAGCGACGCCTTGGCTGCGAAGTACGACTCCATGTCGCCGTGGGTGTTGAGGTGCTCCGGGCTGAGGTTGGTGAAGGCGGCGATGGCGAACCACACAGCGTCCACCCGGTGCTGCACCAGCGCGTCGGACGAGACCTCGAGGGCCACCGCCCTGGCCCCCGAAGCCAGATGGCGCGCCAGGGCCGCCTGCAACTCGGGGGCCTCGGGCGTCGTGCGGGGGCCGTCGAGGGTGCCGATGACACCGGTGGCCCAGCCGTGGGCCCGCAGTACGGCGGCGAGCAGGTGGGTGACGGTTGTCTTGCCGTTGGTGCCGGTGACGCCGACCACGGAGAGGGCACGCGAGGGGTGGCCGTGGAATGCGGCCGCGACCGGGGCCATGGCCTCCCTGGCGCTGGCCACGCGCGCCTGGGCCACGTCGACGGCGACGAACCGCTCGCACAGCAGTGCGACGGCCCCGGCCGCGACCGCGGCCGGGGCGTGGTCGTGGCCGTCGCTCGATCGACCGGGGATGCAGCAGTACACGGCGCCGGGCGCGACCGCGCGCGAGTCGTTGGTGACGGAGGCGACGTCCACCGAGTCGGGGTCACCGCGCCGCTCCAGCACGTGGACGTCGTCCAAGAGTCGTTCGAGCCGCATGAGAGGCGAGAGGGCCTATTGGGTCGGCGGGCTGGACGCCGGCAGCGTAGTGGTGACCACCGGGACGGCCGCGCCGTCGGAGGTCGCCTGGCCGGCGCTGGCGGGAGTCGACCGGGGCACGCCGGCCGCGCCCATGGGGACGGCATCGGGCGGCGGCGGCGGGACCTGGTACTGGCGCAGGGCGTAGCGGGCGACCTGGGCGAACACGGGCGCCGACACCAGGCCGCCGTAAATGGGCGTGGGCTCGTCGAGCACCACGATGATCGTGAACTCGGGCCGCTCGGCCGGCACGAAGCCGGCGAAGGTGGCCACGTAGGCGCCCGCCTGGTAGCCGCGGGCGCCCTCGAGGGGCTTGCGGGCGGTGCCCGTCTTGCC
>JBKJNA010000099.1:0-3498 GCA_046596195.1 Acidimicrobiales bacterium
GATTTCCAGGGCCTGGCCGGCACCTTCGACAAGGTCGCCGAGAGCTTCAAGAGTGACCCCAACGTCGCCTCCGCCGCAACTGCGTCCAGCTCCACCACCCCGACAACCGCCCGCTAGACCGGAGTGGTCACCCTGCCGCGTGTACCAGGCTCGCCTTCAAACGGACGTCCTCGCCGCCTGCCCCGCGTCGGGGTAGGCGTCCTCACCGTCGCGCTCTGCGGCACCATGCTGGCCGGCTGTGGCGGGTCGTCGAACGCGCCCGGTGCCGGCGGTGGCAGCACCACTGTGGCGCCGGTCACCACGGTTGCCATCCCGTCCCTGCCGGCCGACCTGCCGCAGAAGCCGGCCTGTTCCCTTCTGACCAAGGTCGAGGTCGAAGCAGCGATTGGGGCCAAGGTCGACATTGGCAAGGAGCAATCACAGCCGGGTCGCTCCCTGTGCTCGTTCGCGCTGGCGGCGGCGACCGACCAGAGCGTAGCCATCGTCTCCACCAGTTCCTCAGGCGTCCCCGCGTTCTTCCTCGACGCCCGGGCGAAGGCGGCATCGCCACAGGCGGTCACCGCCGGCGACCAGGCGTTCGTGTCCGGGGGCCTCGGGCTGGTGCGCCGGGGCAACACGATGGTGGCCATCGTCGTGGCCCTCCGCCAGGACAAGCCGCAGCTTGCCTCGGCGGCGGCCAAGCTGGCCCAGGCCATCGGCACCCACCTCTAGCTCCGCCTGACAGCGTGTCGCCCGAGACGAACCTCGGGTCGTTTCACAGCGCTGGAGCACTGTCGAGGGACTCAGGTGTGTTCGCCATCGCCACGTTGCAGGGGGCCGACGCGCGGACAGGCCCGCCGGCTCGGAGCCGGCGGGCCTGTCGTCATCTCTGGTGCTGCGGTGGCCTTACGGGCCGGTCGGCTCGACCGCCGCCGAGCAGCCGTTGGGGCCGCCGGCGACGCCGAGGGCCGTGCTGTTGCAGATGGCCACGGCGTGACGGTCCACGGAGACCAGGATCCCGAGGATGTTCGACCTGCTGAGGTCGCTCTGGATGCCACCAACGACGGGCAGTGCTGCCTGGGCCCGCTTGTTGATGGCGCCCACGCCGCCGGCCTGCGCCGAGAACGTGTCGTCACCGTGGATGTTGCGCACCACGGGCAGCAGCTGCTTGGTCACCGAGTCGATGCTGCGCACCGTCTGGTTGATCTCGCCGGCATTGGTGAGGATCTTGCTCACCGTGCCGTCGATGCTCTTGGCCGTGTCGATGATCTGCTGGGCCTGACCCGACAAGGGCTTGGCGGCAGCGAGGATCTCCTCGGCCACCCGCCCCGTCTCGTTGAGCTTCTGCGTCTCATCGAGCCGGGACACATTGGAGCCGGGGCCGACCTCGGTGATGATGACCTTCACCCGGTCGTCGATCTGACCGGCGGCCAGCACCACCCGTGACAGCTCGATGACGGCGAAGAGGGCGAAGGCGATGGTCAGGGCCAGGTTCACCCCGACGATGCCGCCTTCGTCCCGGCGGCGGAACTGCGCCCGGGTCAGCATCCGGTAATGCCTGTTGCGACAACCAACAGCCCGGACAGGGCCTTACAGATGGCGACCGCGTGGGGCGCGACGCCGGTCTGGACCACCCGGTTGATGTCCCGGGCGTCGAGCTCGGCGTTGGTCAGGTTGCCGGGCTGGCAGAACGGGCCACACATGCCACCCTCGCGGGCGATGCCCTGGCGGGGTGAGGTGGCGCCGTTGATGCCGGCGACACGGTGGTGGATGTTCTGGACGCCCAGGCGGTCGGCCGGGTCGTTGGCGTCGATCAGCAGGCCGCTGACGTTGTTCACCGTGCCCAGCACCGTCTGCAGGATCGCAGAGGTGTCCTTCAGGGAGGCGTCGGTGTTGGTCAGCTTGGAGTTGATCGACGTCAGGGCGGCGATGATCTCATCGGCCTGGCCCGGGATGGGCTTCAGCGCCGAGTCGATGCCGCTCAGGGCGCCGTTGATGCGGTCGACCTGGTTGGGCAGGGTGACGACGTTGCCGCCGGCGCCCACGACCGCCCGCTGAGCGGTGGCCAGGTTCCCGTTGATCGACGCCAGGGAGCTGGTGATGACGATCAGGTAGCCGACCACCACCAGGACCACGACGGTGAGGAGGATGACCCACACCTTGAGCCAACGGCTCAGGAAGGTGGCCTGGTCGTCTCCGGCACGCCGACGAGGGGTCGCCCGCATGTCTGCGGACGGCGATGACATGACTTGAACCATGTGTTGTTCTGTCCTCCTAGCAGGGGACCGGTGGGTTGGCCACCGTGCCGTTGCCGGTCAGGGAGCCCTTGGAGATGCAGTCCAGCTCGCGGTCTGCGGCCTTGGCGTTGGTCAGGATGTTCGTCGTGTCGGTGCGGATGGCGTTGGCCAGGCGCAGCGTGTCGTCGAGGTTCGCGTTGATCTGGGCCACGCCGTCGTTGATCGACCGGGCGGTGCTCAGGATGGTGCCGGCGGTGCCGTTGATGCCCCGGGCGGTGCCGTTGATGGTGGAGGCGCTGTTGTTGATCGAGGTGGCCAGACCGTCGACCGACTTGGCCAGGCGGACGATCTCGTCCAGCTTGCCCTCGAGGGGCTTGGCCGTCTCCAGGATGGAGCTGGCCAGCTCGTTGGTGCGGCCCAGCTTGAGCACCGCCTGGGTGGCGGTGTTGATGCCCCCACCGGTGGTGGCGATCACCCCCGCCTTGTCGTTGATGTGCTCGGCGTGCCACGCCGTGCGCTGGAGCAGAACCACGGCGACGGCTACCACCGCCACCACGATCAGCAGTGAGAACGTGGCCTGGCCCCGTTCCGTAATCGATGGGCGCCGGTCGTCCGGCCACCACCGCTTCGTCATACTTCCCCCCTGCATAGGTTGGGCTGATCCCCTCCGCACGGCTGCGACGTCAGAAGCTGCGACATGGCGATACGGGATCGAGCGGGATACCACTGGATGTGGTCGGCACTGTATTGCGTGCTTCTGTCCGTAGCAATACTTGTTTGCCAGGCAGATTCAACACTATCTATTTCGCCTTCAAGCACACTGAAATAGGCATATATTTCGCCGGTGTTTGGGTGAAATAGGTAACGCCGGCGCCCTTCAACGGTCATCCGCCGGCGCAGATGGGTCCGTACAGGTCGCAAGGGACGGGACGCAAATGTCCCGCGGAACCGTGAATGGCAACCCGGGAGAACGACCTGACCAGGACTGTGAGGGGCGAGACATGGAGCCGGTGAGGCATCGTCCCTCCTCGGCCCCAGCCCTCGTCGCCGTCCCGGACTCGCCCCGGGCCCATCCCGCCCGACGGGCGTTCGGGCACAGTGCAGACCGCGCCCACCTGGTCGACGACGAGGCCGCCGCGGTCCGCGAGGCGGCCCGGCGGGTGCTCGCCGGCAAGACCCTGTCCTCGGTTGTCAAAGATTGGAACGAGCGGGGCCGCCGCCCGCCGTGGTCAGGCCCCGCTCGTTCCAATCTTTGACAACCGAGGACAGGGTCTCGCCGGCG
>JBKJNA010000228.1:0-2718 GCA_046596195.1 Acidimicrobiales bacterium
CCCCCGTCACGGCGTGCCGAGCGGCCGGGCCGGGGCGCTCGTCTGTGGCGCCGTCGTCGAACCCGTGGGGCGGAACTCGCCGTTCATGCCCTTGAGGGCGTGGAGCTCGTCGTCGGCTGTGTTCAAGAAGCACAAGAGCGCGTAGCGCTGGCCGGCGACGAGGTCAAGGGCGAACGTCTGAGTCTGACCCGAGCGCCGGGTGGGAGGCTTGGCGACGGCGGTCACGATGCGGTTCTCGCTGCCGTGGAGTTGGGCGTCGATGGGGGGCATGTCCTCGGGCAGCGGGTAGACGCCGATCTTGTGGTCCTCCCGCCCGGCATTGCGCACCTCGAACACGACCCGGCCCGGGGCGACGACGGGGTCAAAGGCGAACCGGTACTCGCTCATGGACACCGCCACCGTCTGCGGGCCGCGAGGCAGTGGTGCGTGCGCCCGAGCGCTCGTCGAGGGGCGAGTGCCCACCACCAGGCCGGCCACGGCGACGACGGCGAGCACGCCTCCTGCGGCCAACCGTCGGCGCCGCCGCCGTCCGTCCTCGGGATCGCCGTCGCCTTGCTTCCCAAGGCCTCGGGGCGAGTCGGCGTCCGGCCCGGCACGGCGCCGGCGGCGGGTGACGACGAGGCCCACGCAGGTGCAGGCACCCAGCAGGCTCACACTGACCAGGCCCGCCGGAATGCGGCCGGCGCCGTTGGCACGGCTCGGCAGCGTCACGTCGGTGAGGACGATGTCCTGACCGGTGGTCGCCGCCAGGTCGCTGTTGCCAGGGGAGACCGCGTTGCGCGTGTCGGGCCAGGCCGCCATGAGGCCGTCCCGGCGGGACAGCAGCCCGAGCCGGGCCCCGAACTCCACCTGATCCCCGGCCGAGGGCACGGCGTAGCGCTGGCCGATGCCGGCGTCGGAGGGTTCGCGTGTGACGCGGAGGTTGGGGGCGAATCGACGGCCGCCGTCGGCCGAGAAGGTGTAGTACACGTCGTTGCTGGCGTTGGCGCGGTCGCCGCGGCGGTCGAGGAACACGGCGTCGAGGCGCCCGCCGGGCGCCAGGCCCAGGCGTGGCAGGTACTGGCGGGTGCCGTTGCCCACCCGGTCGTCGTTGAGCCGGCGCAGCGGGCCCCACCGCCGTCCCCGGTCGGGCGAGCACCGGGCCATGGCGTCGGGGTCGCCGTGGCGGGCGTCGGTCCATGCCACGCACACCCGCCCACCGGCGCCTGCCACCAGCGACGGCGCCGGCATGGTGAAGGGGGTCATGACCCGCTCCGGTGGCACCACCGAAGAGTCGGCCACCGACCCGCGGGAGAACCGGTTGCCCCCGTCGGTGGAGGTGGCGACCACCACCGACCAGGTGTCGTCCCACACTGGCCCCTCCAGCGCGTAGTAGTCCCTGGTGTCGCTCCCGAGGTCGTAGTAGGCCACGTGGACGGCGTGGTCGGGGCCGAGGGTCAGGGCGGGCGCCACCACCAGGTTCCGACGGGCGTCGCTCACCTGCACGGGCGGCGAGAAGGTCGTGCCCCCGTCGTCGGAATGGGTCGTCATGATCGGGTTGGGGGGCGGCCCGAAGCCGCCGAGGCCTACTTCGGAGACGGCCTTCAGCCACACCAGGTGGAGGCGGCCCCGGGCTCCCCGGCCGGGGTCGATGGCCATCCGCACCCCGAAGCTCAATGGCCCGAGGACGCGGCGGGGAGCGCTGAAGGTGCGGCCCCGGTCGGCCGAGGTGGTGAGGAACGCGCCCATCGGGCGGTTCCCAGCTCCGGCCAGGCCGACGAAGAGGTAGTACAGGGTGCCGTCGCGGTCGAAGGCCGCCTCGGGTGCGTAGCACTTCTCGGCCCCGGCCGGCAGAGCCGGTCCCCGGGCGGGGAGCCAGCTCCGGCCGCCGTCGCCCGACACGTGGAGGGCGCACGAGAAGTCGGGGGCGTCGAGGCGGTTGGCCAGGACCACGAAGCGGGCGTCGGTGGGGTCGGCGACGATGAGCGGGGAGTTGTTGGCCGGAGCTATCTCCCGTTCGGTGGCGGTGACCGCCACCTCGGGCCCGATCAGCGGGGCTGCTGCTCCAGCGCCCGTATGACCAACGAGGACGAATGCGAGGCTCGCGACAACCAAGATTCCCACCGGGACTGACCACAACCCACCGACTCGCTGCAGCTTGGAACTCGGTGGTGGTCGGAGCGCCGTGGCGACTGTGCCATCGACGCTCGGCGGGCCGACCCCACCGCCAGGTGATACTGACAAGTTCAACAGCCTCCCCGACGAGTGCCTCTCCAAGCCAGCGGGCGGCGGTGGTCGTCCCTGGGGAGGAACCCGGCAGTCTCCAGCGTCATCCACCCCATCACCGAGAGCTGGGGAGCCCGTACGGCCAAGACCCCAGCTCTCGATGGATGGTGCCCGTCCGTCCACCGGGCAGTTACCTTTGGCTCAGACGGCGTCGACGTTAAGCCCGATGCCCTTGTAACCCAGGCCGGCATTGAGGGGGATCGACACGCACACGTGAAATGCTCCAGCCTTCTTCGCGGTCCAGCTGATGTTGTTAGTGACACCATTCCCATTCAGGTCGACGGCGACAACTGACCCGGTCAAGTCTCCTCCGACCGGGTTGTTGGGGTTCCTGCACGCATTGCCGGTGGGATACCCACCAGTCTTCGTCATCACGTCGTAGACCCCGGCTGGGAGCTTGAGGTGGTCCGGGCCGGTGCACCCCCCGCCCCCGGAGACCAGCGCGGGCGCCAC
>JBKJNA010000056.1:0-4734 GCA_046596195.1 Acidimicrobiales bacterium
TCGACCCAGACATAGGACATGCGGTCAACGTTGCGATAGGTGAAGACCGGCCCGTCGACCAATTCGAGAGCCCCACGTAGGGTGGCGGCTGCGGAGACGTCGTCCTGCCGGGAGGCGCGTTCAAGCCGACGCTCGAAGAGGTCCACATCCGTCGCGACCCCTTGCCCTACCCGGTACCGGCCATCCACGGAGATCGGAAGATTGGCGGGTCCCAGCACGCTCCTGGTCTCGGAGACGGTGTTGGCGAGGCGCTTCTTGCGGGAGGCCGTCGGAGTGACCCACACGGCATCCTGGACGCGCTCGCACGTGACGGGAGCGTGGAGGGCGATGTACGCCAGCACCGCGATCTGCTTGGGCTTCAGGCTCTTGGCCGCGCCGGCCACGGAGATGTCGCCGAGCAGACGGACGAGGATCTCGAACGGTGGATCGCTGTACTCATCGGCCGGTGATCCGATGACCACCGGCGACGATCGGGGAGGCTCGGGAATGAGGCTGAGCTGGGCTGGAAGCCGGGATGCGTCCTCCAGAAGCTCGTCCACCTGCTCGGCGACGATCCGAGGAACCATCTGGACATGGCAGGCCAGACCAAGGCTGGGAATCGCAAGGCTTCCCTCGGAGACCTCTACTCGCAGAGCGCCGTCGAGCAGGCCGCCGACGGCCACCAGGACGACCACCGACTGCTGGTCGAGGATGGCATCCGCCAGCGCGCGCAGGCGTTCCGGCTGAACGCCCGCAGCGAGGATGACAAGGGGCGCCAGATCGTCGGCGCGCTCAGCTTCCACTCGGCCCACCACTGCGGTTGCCCACCGATTGGCCTTCAGCAGAGCCCCGGATTGCCCGCACCAGGCCAGTGCGTCGGCTTCGACCTCTTCCCAAGTCGCAACGCAACGCACACGATCGGATGTGTCCTCAGCCGGGGCAAGGCCCTCGCCGATCACCAGGACCGAGACTCCGCTGGCCATTGGTGAGGTGGCCAGCTCCAGCACCCAGGAGCGGGCCACGTCGGCAACGGCATCCAGCGGGCCGACCAACGACACCACTCCCTCGGCCTCGAGGTCGAGATACAGCTCGGTCTCGGTATCCGGCCGACCGATGCTTACCAACGCAGGGTTCGGCGCGATGCCGTCGTCGTCGCGGTCGAGCGGCTCGCCCTTCAACTCCCACGACAAGCCTGACGCTTCGGCGCGCCAGGGCTTTGGCGCCGGAAGGACCGCATGGGAGAGGAGAGCCTCGATTCGCGTACTCGTCACCTGGACAACCCGTGGCCGGGCGTCGCTCCGCTGGCTGCCAAGGGCAGTGGCGATGTCTCGTAGCGCCCGGTGCAGCCGGGTGACCTGATCCACGTCACCGTTGACCACCATGGCGGCTCGGAGCTCGTCAAGGTCGGGCGGCGGGATCGGTGGCTGCGCGCGAGCAGGGAGCTGGAGTTGTCGTCGCCGTCGGCGACGAGTCACGGACGCGGCAATCCCGACCGCCAACACCGTGCTGGCCGTTCCAAGAACGTCGACTGGTACACCGGCCTTGCGGTCGGGCGACAAGCCGTCCGCCGGCGCTGACGTCGGCCGGGGCTGCGGTGCGGGGGCGGAGGATGGACTCTGGGACGGGACCGACGTCGGGACTGCTCTGGTCGTCGCTGTCGTCGCTGGCACTGAATCGGGACGACCGAGGACGGGCGGCGACATGGGAACCGAGGGCGGAACAGTTGGAGGGGTGGCGGTCACCGGCGCTGCCGGGGGCGCGACCGGGGTGATGGGCGTCCGGCCCACTGATGGCATTCGCATTTGCTGGCCGACGTAGATCCGGCTGGGATTGGCAGCGTCGGCGAAGCGGTCACGGTTCATGTCGATGACCGTGTCCCAGTGCCCACGGATATCGGCCTCGGTCACCGCCCCGCCCGTGGCCTCGCGCAGGTGGCGCTCGGTCATCACCCAAAGGTTGTCGCCCGGTCGGACCTCGACCTCGTCGACCCGGCCATTGGAGACCACGAGTGGAGCATCCACCGGGTTCCCCGGCACCGTCAGCTCCCAGCCCGGCCGGATCGTGTCGGAACCGGGGCTGATCACCATCCCGTCCGGCATGGTCCGCCCCAAGTTCGCCGCCCGGAGCTCCTTCCATCGCTGGCCGTCCCCGAGCGTCCGTTCCGCGATCGCCCACCAACTGTCGTTCCGCTTGACCACGTATGAGTGACCAGACCCAGCCGCTGGAGAGGATTCCGAGGCCGCGGCCACCAACCGAGGGGACGACATGACGACAGGTCCGGGCGCCAAGCCCCGTAGCGCGGGCTCGGCGACGATGGCAGCGAGCCGGGCCACCGGAAGGGACATGACAGCCATCCGCGGTGGCCCCAAACTGGTCAGGACGAGGGCGGCCGTCGCCACGAGCCGCCCCACACCGAGCTGAACGCCGGCGAACACTGGGGCTCGGCGTGCGGCATGTCCGTGAGCGAGCGCCGCCATCTCGACCGTGGCGGCGAGGGCGATCTGTAGCCAGCACAGCCAGGCCAGGACTGCGAGGACTTTGACGACCACCATGTCGTCGATCCCACTTCGGGCCGCGGCGGTCAGCTCATCCAGGCCCGGCACTGCGACCGGCAACGGCCAGCCGACGAAATGAGCCAGGGCCACCGGCGGGCCGATCAGCACTGCGAGCAACCCAGCCAGCGCAGCGAGCCCCTTCGCCCTGTCCTTGGCGCTCCTGGTCATGTCCTGGGTACCGCTTCCTGGTTCAAGGCCGTGGCTGTGTCGGTGGCGGTCACGGCTCGGTCGGGCAACGGGAGAATCCGCATCGGCTGGTGGACGGTGACGCTGACGGTGATGGAGGACCCGTTCACTCGCATCGTCCCGGTGAACCCCGCCTGGACCAGGAACGCCTGTGCGGCGCCGACCGCCCGGTCAGGGTCGAGCATGGCCTCGCCGTTGGAACGGAGGCTGTTGAGGTCGACCTCCTGGGCGCCGGCACGGGCTGCGCTGGCGGCCAGGTCGCGGGCCGTGGCCTGCGCGGCCACGACCTGGCCACCGTCATAGGCCATACCGGCGACCATGATCAGGCCAATGGCGACGACGGCGACGAACGCGCTGACGCTCCCGGCTTCGCCACGCGACGGCGTGAGGCTCATCTCGCGCCTCCTCGGTACCGGTCGATCACTTGGATGGACCTGGCGATGAAGGTCCGTCGCCCCGGGACCCCGAGCCCGCTCACGTCGGCCATCGAGGCGGTGCAGCGCACGGTGACGGCGACGGCTCCTCCTGCGAAGAACCGGGTGGTGTCGATCTCGGTGTCGAGCCGAGCGCAGCCGACGCGGTTTTCACTGAGGTTCGCTGCTGCCGCCTGGCGCCCGGCGGTCTCCGCGTCGCCCGGGTCCTGACGTAGGGATGCGGCTCGGGCGGCGGCCGACGCAGCCCGGCGGACGTCGCCGTCGGCCTGGGCGACCCGACCGGCGAAGACCACCAACAGCAGCAGGACCACAAGCGCGGGGGCCAGCACTGCCAGCTCAACGGCAACCGACCCCTGCTGGCCGCGTGGCCGGTGACGGACGCTCATCGTGCCGGCTGAGGCATGTAGCGCTCCATCGGCGCCTGGGCGACGGCGGCGACGGTCCAGCTGAAGCCCGGGACGAGCTGGGGTGCCTCACCCATCACCCGCACGGTGACGCGCTCAGCGGTGGGAGTCACGTCGACCGTGACGTGGACGAGGTTGCCCGACTGGGTGAGGAACGAGCGCGCCGCCGCCTCGGCGCTCGCCGGGGTGTTCCCCGGCACTTGCGCCACGTCGACCGCCTCAGCCGCCGCCGCAGTCGCCACCTGCTTGGCGTGGACCCACAGCCCGTACTGGACGATCAACATGATCCAGAACAAGAGCGCCGGCATCATCACCGCGAGCTGCGTGGCCGTGAGCCCCGCCTCGCCCCGGCATCGCTTCACGCCGACCCGGGAGCCTTGGGCTCAGGAATGTTGTTGGCGTTGTTCTTGGCTGCGTTGTAGATGATCCCCATCACAACGATGGCAGCTCCGACAAGGAGGAAGGTGACCACCGCGATCTCGGTGGTGGTCATCCCCGCTTCGCTGTCGGGGTCGATGTCGAGACGGGCCAACAGGTAGGCCCATACCGTTCGGGCAAGTTCGATGGACGTCATTGCTCCTCCTTCGCGTTCGATGATCAGGGCAGGGGATGCGACGAGACGCTGGTGATCTGCTGCACGGCGGGATAGGCGATGAAGACCAGGAAGCCGAAGAGCAGGACGGCCACCGGGATGGTCATCCGCTCGGTGGCCGCCTCCGCTGCCGACTCGGTCTCGGCCACCTGGTGGCCACGGAGGCTGTCGGCCTTGGCCGCCAACGACTGGCGGATGCGGGCACCCTGGGATCCGGCCAGGGCGACGCTGGCGGCCAGCTCGCGCAGCTCGTCGATCCCCAGCTCGTCGCCGAGTTGGCCGAAGGTGTCCCAGGGCGTGCGGTTGGTGAGCCGCGAGCGGTCGAGCGCCTGGCGGATGGCGGCGAAGGCCCAGCCGTCGCCGGCCTCGGCCGCGGCGTGGAGGGACGTCTCTATGCCGCCGCCCGCAGCCAGGATGACGTTCACCAGGTCGAGGTAGCTGGACAGGGCATGGCGGAACGCCCGCCGCCTCCGGTCGGCCTCGTCGCGAAGGAGCGCGTCCGGAAGAAGGAAGCCACCCACGGTCGCCACCAGGGTGAGGACCACGAGCACGGCGGGTGGCGGGGCGATGCCCACCACGACCAG
>JBKJNA010000158.1:0-9713 GCA_046596195.1 Acidimicrobiales bacterium
CTTCTGCGATCCCCATAGCCCCTGGCAACGCGGGTCGAACGAGAACACCAACGGGCTCCTCCGCCAGTACATGCCGAAGGGGACCGACCTGTCGGTCCACAGCGCGGCCGATCTCGCTCGCTTCGCTGCAAGTCTCAACAATCGTCCGCGCAAGACGCTCGGTATGGTGAAACCATCAGAGAAGCTCGCCGAGCTTTTTGCGCTGACTGCTTGAATTCGCCCATCTGCTTGAACAGCGCCATCGATCCGACCGGTCGGAAGAGGACGATGTTGCGGACGGTGGGCAGGTCCACGCCGGTCGACAGCATCTCCGAGGTGGTGGCGATCACCGGGTGGTCCTTCTCGGTGTCGGCGAAGTCGCTGAGGTGGCCCTTGCCGATCTCGGCCTCGTCACTCACGATTCGCACGACGTAGTTTGGATGCTGGCTTGTGAGGTCGGCGTTGGCGTTGTGCATGCCCTTCCAGGCCCGATAGCGGGAACGCTGCATCGGGCGAGGGGAAGGCGGTGAGCCGGTCGGTCTCCAGGCCGGTGTCTCGATCATCCTCGACGATGCCTTTGCCATTCGTGGAGTAGGCGAGCGGAAGGTCGAGGAGTCGCGCATAGTTCTTCGCTTGCTGAAGTCCCTTGCCGGGGATGGCGTACTCACGCTTCGCCTCGACCACGGCGACCGCGACTCCGGGCTCGTACTCGAGGACGTAGTCCGCCCGGAGCGGTTTGGCCCGGCGGTGCTTCTTCCCGACCGGCACGACCCGGCCGTCGGTGATCGGGAACTGCTCGACGATCTGGTCGTCACCCCATCCGGCCGCCTTGACCAGAGGGAGGACGTAGTCACGACATGTGTCCGCCTCCAGCGGGCCGCCAGGCATGTGATGACCGTACCTGGCTCACCCCTTCGATGACCGGGTGAACGAGGTGGTGGTGGATGAGGCCTTTGCCGACGTGCTGGACGCCGCCCCGTGTGTCACTCCCGTGTCACGAGGCGGCCCCAGAGCCGTAAAACCGCAGGTGAGCGACCTACACGCTCAGATGTCGTAGTACAGCATGAACTATCGGCCGCACTTCGCTGACCTGCTTTGATGGCCAGAAACTCCCCTTGACCTGGTCGTTTGCCTATTCGCTGTTGCTCACTGTTTGGCACCGTTTATCGGTGCGATGTGCGCCAGATGTGCGCCAGCGGGGCCGTGTGACCGGGCGAGGCCTCACGCCGCGCCCCGCCGCATCTCCCGCCGGTCGCCCGCACTGAGGCCGCCCCACACGCCGTCGCCGGCCGGCGCCTCGTGGGTGAGGCCGTAGACCTCGCACTCATTGCGGACCAGGCACCGGCGACAAACCATCTTGGCGGCCGCCTGCCCCGGCCCCGTCGTGGCGTACCAGTCGACGGCGGGGTACTCCCGGCACAGGGCGTCACGCATCCAGGCCGGGCGGGCGGCGTCGAGCAGGTCGAGCAGGTGGGCCAGGCCAGCGTTGCCGTTCCGGTCGAGGCCGGTGGCGCCGATTCCGCCCTCGGGCACGCTGACCACGGCCGCAAGCGTAGGTGAGAACGGTTCTCACTTCGCTCCCCGGCGGGACGCGACCGTGCCCCGCCGGCTGCCAAGTCGGCGGGGCACGATCGGGGGGCGGCGCAGGCGGGGTCGCTGGGCCCAGGAATCGGGGCCCTCTCCCGCCTTCGGTCCCGGGCCGGCTGGACGAAGTACGAAGCTTCACCGGCCCGGGTGGCGTTGACGCACGAATGACGGGACTACACCGGTGCGATCAGCCCGGTGCCGCTCACAACGGCGATCCCGGCGGCGAGCCTGCTGGCGACGGCGTAGTTCCTCCGCACGGTGATCGAACTCGTCAGGGTGCCGCTGTTGGTGGCACTGCCGCCCTCGGACACCCGGACCAAGGTCGGGCCGGTCAGCAGGTCCAGGCAGTCGGGCGCGGCCAGCACGATCACCTGGTCCTCTGTTCCGGCGCCGGCAGTCGTGGACACTGCCGGGTCCGAGATCACCTCGACGCCGGCCATCACCCGGTCCCAGCCGGCCGAGGCGACGGCGCTGTCGGCTGCGGCCCGCAACCAGGAGATGCGCCGGGGATGGAGGATCACCATCGGCTTGCCGCCGATCTTGCGGGCGGTCTGTGCGCTCCGCACGGCCCTCTCGATGGCGTCCCATGCCTCGGCCGCCGTGGGCGAGACGTCGACGTAGGCGACCGCCGTTCCCGCTGCGATCAGGGCGGCCAGCACGGCGCCTTCGATCGCGGCGTCACAGGCCTCGGACATTGCCGGCAGTAGCTGGGCGTCGAGGCCCGGGGCACCCTGCTCGAGGAGCTGGGTCGCCACGTCGGCGATGCAGACGGCCGTCTTCACCGCCAGTGAAGCCTGCGACTCGACGGGGTTCGACTCGGCGGGGGCAGCGTTCAGGGCCGACTGCACGACGGCGACCGGCGGTGTCGTCCACCCGACTCGGCGCAGGTCCAGCCCGGCCTTCTCGGGCATCGGCTTGCCCAGCAGGGTCAGCAGCGGCGCCGTGGCGATGGCAGTCGGGCCTCGGTCCGTGGTGACCCATCCGGGGATGGTGGCCCACGTCGTCCCAGCGCCGAGATCTCTCGTTTCGAGGAGGCCGGCGCCGGTGGCCCGGTTGTGCTCTCGGATGCGGGCCCGCACCGCTGGCAGCTCAGGGTTGGCCAGGTCGGAGAGAAGCGAGGCGGTGCCGCGGCGGGCGTAGGCCGCCAGCTCCTCAGCCAGCGGGCCCAGCTGGTCGTACAACGCCTGGTAGCCGCGGAAGTCGCTCAGGGCCACCTCCAGGGCAGCCTGGGCGGACAGGCTCCGGGCGTTGCCGTCGAGGGCCTGGGCGGCGTCGGCGGCGGCGTGGGCGGCGAGGCGGCGGCGCTCGATGAGGGCACCGGCAAGGGTGGTCACTTGACCGCATTCATTGCGCTCTTGATGGCCTCGACTCGGGCGCCCTGCTTCGCCCGCTGCGCCAGGGCCTGGTCCCGCAGGGCGATGATCGGGGGCCGGGCGAACTCGCTGGCGGCCTTGGCCTGTTGGTCGAGGGCCTCGGCCTGGCGGGTCAGGTGACCGATGCGGGCCGTCACGCCGGCCAGCTCACGATCCAAGGCGTCTCGCATGCTCTTGCGGTGCCAGATGGCGAACTCGGCCGCCTGCTGGCGCTCGATCTCCTCGACGGTGCGGGGTGCGGTGAAGACCGTCACTTGGTGGCTCCGATCAGGCGGGCGGCCCGCGCCACGGCGGGGGAGATGCGGCCTGGCGTGGCGGTCGAGCCTGCCATGGCGACTCGGCGGGATTCTGCGCCGGCCTCGGCCGGGCGGCCGCCGTGGACCATCAGTGTCGAGCCGCTGGCCGAGCGCCGTGCCCACAAGTCGCTCCGGACCTCGACCCACCGGCCGGGCCACGTGGCGGCGGCGTCAGCGGCAGCCCGCATCTCCAGCTTGATGCGCTCGCACTGGCTCTGCGTCCTCATGCTCCCCGACCACTCCATCAACCGATCCGGCATCTATTTCCCATCTCCCCGACCGCTTCCGGCCGCCGATCTTGCGTTCGGCCACCATCTGGCGAACCCGCCGGGGGGTGACCTGCAACCGCAGGGCCGCATCCGCGACCGTGAGGTAATCGTCCTCCTCGACGGGCGGCGGGTCCACGTCGGTAGTGCCGCCGCTTCCGTTTGCGGAAGCCCGATGGGCTCGGCCCACGAGGCCCAGCTCGTCGACCAGGGCGAGCAGCTCGAGGTCGACCACGGCGCCGCTGTCACGGCATCGGCGGAGCCACGGGCCGAGCACGGCGGCCAACCGCGAGCAGCTCCGGCCGTCGAGGTAGGCGCCGCTGACGATCGTCACAGCGAATCGCGATCGTCCGGCCACACGCTCCACCGGCCCGACCGCCGGAGCTGGTGAATCTCCCCGGTATGGGCGCCGACCCATTTCTCCAGGTCGAGCAACTCGACCACACGGCCGTCGTCCCGCAGCTCGAACCAGCGCCGGCCGAGCCAGTGCAGCACCTCACCGCTGGTGTCGGTGTCGATCCAGCCGGGCGGGGTCGGGCGGTCGAGGGTGCCCTCCCCGACCTCGCCGTACACCGCTGCGATGGCCTCGGCGTACAACGCCTGCGTCACGACGCCGTCCGAACCCGGAGCACGGGCGGCGCCCAGTTCGAACAGCAACTGTCGGAGCTGGCCGGCGGCCGGCGAGCTTCCCAGCTCCACCATGCGGGCCATGTCGAGGGCCAGGGCGGCTTGTGCGGCGGCCACCTCGTCGTCGAGGTCGAGCGATGCCACCAGTGCCCGCACGGCCGCCACCGTGCCCGCCTCGCCCGGCGTGAGGTCGTCTGGCGCCACGACGGGGGGACGGGCGCGCTGGGGGACGGGGACCTTGCGGCGGTGGGCGACCCGGCAGGAATCGGAGCACCACTTGCGGGCGCGGGTTCCTCGGCTCGGCGGGACGGGTTTTGAGCATTCCTGGCAGTTCACGTCGGACTCCTTTGGTTGTTCGGACAACTAGGCGGTTGGGAGCAGGAAAGAACAGGGCCGGGGTCTCCGCCGGTGCCCCACAATGAAAAACGGGGTCCCTTTTGGGCGTGGCGGTCGAGACGGTGGACCGTGCCCCCATGGCGGCGGCGATGGTCACGCCGGCCTCGTCTCGGCGCCGGGGCGTGTGCCCAACTTTGGACCTGGGCACACTCCTGCTTCTCGCAGCAGCAGCACGGGTATGTGTGTGTGCCCACCCATAAAGGGTGGGGGGCACACTCCACAACACCGTGCCCAACACCGTTTGGGCACACCTGGGCACACCTGGGCACACTCACTGTTTCCACCCACCCGTGCAGGGCGAGTCGACACCGTGAACGGGGCCGGGGTAGTGCTCCTGCGCCACGCCTTTGCCCGGGTGGACATGCACGAGGCCGGCCGCCTTGGCTTGGCTGAGGGCGTCGTCCTTGGCCTCGTTGTTCGTCACGCCCGCATCGTGGAGGATGGCCCGCACCCGCCTCGTGGTGGCGCCCGGCTCGAGCTCCAGGGCGGACACCAGGGCGGCGGCGGCGCCCGTGCGCCGGACCTGCGCCCGGTTCATGCCCACCTGCCCGGCGTCGAGACTCAGTAGACGGTGCTCGGGCTCGTAGCCGAGCGGTGACTCGAACAGGTCCCACGCCCGCCCCTCGCTGCGCACGAAGCGCCGGCCGTCTCGGTCCTTCGTCAGCATGATCCGCACGTCGGGCCAGTCCTCCAGAACGGTGGCGCCCCGGCCCTGCTCGTCGCCCTCGACGGCCTCGCCTCGCCCGGAGTGCACGGGCACGATCGCTGTGGCGCAGCCGGCCAGGCGCTTGATCTCGTCGATGGCGATGAGGAACCGCCGGACCTCGGCGTTGTCGTTCTCGCTCTCCCCGCCGGCAGCGGCGTAGGCGGCGCCGAAGGGGTCGACGATCCACAGCTCGGCGCCGTGGTCGCGCAGCCACCCGGCCACCCGCTCCCGGCCGGTAGGTGTGGTCAGCGGCAGGCGGCGGCCCCGGAGGTTGACCACGGCCAGGCGCTCCCGGGCGGCGGCGGTGAGGGCCAGGGCGCCGATGCGGTCGGCCATGTCCTCGGGGTCGAGCTCGTAGTTGAACAAGACCACCCGCATCGGCGCCGGCACCTCGAAGCGGCCGAGGAACATCCCACCCATGGCGGCGGCGGCGGCGGCGTTGTCGACGAAGGTGGACTTGCCCACCTTCCAGCGTGCGACCACCGTGGCGTTGTGGCCCTCGGCCACCAGCTCACCGAAGACGGCCACCCGGGGCGAGCGGGGCATCTCCGCCAGGTCGGCGGCGGTGACGACCCGGATGGCGTCGAGGTCGGCGTCTCGGACGAGTGCCTCCTCTCGCACCAGGCGCCGGGCCATGCCGTTCGCTCGCTCGGCCACGATGCGCCCGGCCACCTTGTCGGCCATGGCCCACGCCTCAGGCCCCACGAGGCCGTACTCGGCGCCGATGGCGTGGAGTACTGCGGGGTCGATGCGGTGCTGATCGCCCGGCGCCTCGCCCGGCCCGGGGTCGCCGTCGTCGCGCGGTGGCTCCCCGTTGCCGTTGCCGAGTACGAAGTCGTCCACCGCCAACCCGGCCGCCAGGTGGCCGCTTGCGTCTTTGCCCACCGCCGCCTCTCGCAGGTCCACCACGGCGGCCACGCCCTGGAGGGAACGGGCCACCTCTGCGGCGTGTGTCCGGCCGGGGGCGTCCCTGTCGGCAACGACGATGACGGTGGCGCCCCGGAGCACCTCGGCGTAGTGGGGCTTCCACTTGCCGGCGCCGCCCGGGTTGCAGGTGGCGACCTCGCCGGCCCGGTTCAGGGCCAGGGCGTCTTTCTCGCCCTCCACGATCCACACCCGCACGTCCTGGGCCACCGCCTCGACCACGGCCGGCAGGTTGAACAGCACAGGGGCGACGGCGCCGGTGAGCCAGGCGTGCGGCGTGCGGGCCTGCTTGCACTTCTCGGCGCACGGGCCGAGGTGATAGGCCCATCCACCGTTGCCGTCCGGGCGCCGCTGCGAGAATCGCTTGCCCGTCCTGCGCACGACCTGGAACAGCAGCGTGCCGGCCTCGTCGGTGTAGTCGTACTCCGCCACGGTCTCGTTGGCGTTGCCGTTGCCGTTGCCGGCCGCCGGAGCGGGGAACAGCTCGGCCCAAGTCGTCGGCGGTGTGGTGGCGTTCCTCACGTCATCGGTGGCGCATCCGGCCCGGCAGAGCAGCAGACACCGCCCGTCGTCGCCCTCGGTGACGGAGAGGGAAGGGTCCCGGTCCTCGTGTGCTGGGCAGCGGGCCATGTAGCCGCCGGCCACCTGGCGCACGCCATCCAGGCGGGACAGCATGAGGTCGACGGGCGTCACGACACCCGCCCTTCGCACCGGAGCACGCCGTGCGCCGGGTCGATGAACAGCACCCCATCGCACGACGGGCAGACGGCGGTCCATGTGCCGTCAACACCCGGTTGCGGGTCGACGAGGCGAGACAGCAGCAGCTCGGTGCCGGCGGCGGAGAAGGGCCGGGCGCCGGTCATGCCGCCACCGCCACGCCAGCGGCGAAGCAGCCGAGGTCGACGGCGTCGGACACGTTGCCGGTGATCCAGGCCCGGTAATCCTCCAGGGCGCCGCCGATGGCGGCATCGGCCCAGCCATCGGCCCGCAGCTCGTCAGCGGTGGCGATGGCGTCCAGCTCGATCGCCAGCCACAGACCCTCGAAGAACCTGAGGCGCTCGGCCCTGCGCCGGGGGATGACTCGGGCAGGGCTACGGGGTATCGTGGACACGTCGACCTCCCTGCTTGGCGGTGGTGGCGGTGGACGTGGAGATGGTGGTGCGGGGGTCCTTCGGGGCCCCTTCGCCGTTTCTGGCGCCGAGCAGCTCCTCTACCTGGCCCCGCAGGTGCTCGACGTGGGCGGCGATGGCGTCGAGCACCTCGTTTCGCATCCCGGCCGCTCGCAGGCCTCGAAGGTCGCGCGAGCGAAGGGCACGAGCGACGACGCCGAGGTCCCACAGCACGGTGTGTGGGACGGCCGGGATGTAGTCGGGGTCGGGCCTCACGCGCTGGCGCTCATCTGCTTGGCCGCCTGCGCCTGCTCCCACCGCTCGACCTCGGTGAGTGCGTACCTGACGTGCCGGCCGAACTTGATGCCGACGGGGCCGGTTCCTTCGTGTCGCCACTTCCGCACGGTCGCCAGCGGGACGCCCCACCGCTCGGAGAGTCCTCCGCTACTTAGCCATAACTGTTGCTCGGTGGTGTTCATGGATTTGACCGTGGCACGGCCAATCGCTATTGTGAAGACGTGCAGATGAATCCCGATTGGAACCTGGAGACCTGGGGGTTCGACGGCGACCTGCGCACGGGCGTGCCCGTCGTGTCCTTCCGCAACGAAGGCGTCGACCTCGTGGTGACGGTGACGTTCGAGCGCACCGGTGCGCTGCGGTCGGTGTGCTTCTCCGGCGGCGGCGTGAGCACGGCCGGCCTGCCGCACGTGGCGAAGCTGACCAGCGACGGCCAACAGCGGGTCAGCGACTGGGTGTTGGCCTACTCACTATGCCGACCGCCGGGGGTCCGAAAGCGAGAGGCGGAGATGCGCCAGCTCCGGGCCGACCTAGGTGAGTGGGCCGAGCACGTCGACACCGGAGAGCCTTGGGAGCTCGATGACATCGTGCAGGGCTTCGCACCGCCAGCGAGGCCGGGCAGGGCCGCTCACTCCCTCGTCTTCCTCGCCGGGCGGGCGAAAGAGTACGTCACTCGGTGCGTTCTCGGGGGGGAGAAGGTCGGCGCTGTGGCCCGCTCGCTCGGCATCGAGCAGTCCACATTCTCGACGCAACTGGCGGCGGCTCGGAGACGGGGGCTGCTCGGCGGCGCTCCCGGCAAGGGCGAGGTCACGGGCGAACTCACATCGGAAGCGGAACGGGTGCTGGCCGAAGCCGCACGGACAACAGGAGGCAAAAACTGATGGCCACCATCAAGCGCCGTAGCAACCGAGGCAACCGCTGGGAGGTCCGATACCGGGACCCGGACGGGAAGCAGCGCAACCGCCTGTTCGACCGCAAGGTCGACGCCGAGCGGTTCGCAGCGACGACGGGCGCCGACCTGGCCCGGGGGGTCTACGTCGACCAGGCCGCCGGCAGGGTCACGTTCCGTGCCTTCGCCGAGGAGTGGCGGGCCAACCAGCTCCACCGCTCGGGCACCGCCCAGTCGGCCGAGCAGCATCTCCGGCTGCACGTCTACCCGGTCATCGGTGACCGACCTATCGCCACGATCCGCCCCAGCGACCTCCAGGCCCTCGTACGGCGCCTCGACGCCACCCTGGCGCCCTCGACCACCGCCGTCGTCTACGGCCGGGTGGTGGCCGTGTTCCGGGCGGCCGCTCGTGACCGCATCATCGCCACCAGTCCGTGCATCGACGTCAGGCTTCCGGCCCGGCGTCCGGCCTCGATGCTCGAAGTGCTGACGGGCGAGCAGGTCCACGCCCTGGCGGATGCGGTGCCCGGCCGGTACCGGGGGGCGGTGCTGGCCGGCGCCGGCCTCGGCCTTCGACCGGGGGAGCTGTTCGGGCTGACCGTCGACCGGGTGGACTTCCTGCGCCGGTCGGTGCGGGTCGATCAGCAGCTCGCCCGGGTCCGGCGCCCCGGTGTCGCCCGGGTGGAGCTGGCACCGCTCAAGACTCAGGCCTCCTACCGGACCATCCCGCTGCCCGACGTGGTGGCCTCTGCTCTGGCCGCCCACCTGGCCGAGTGGCCGGCGCACGGTGACCTCGGCGTCGTGTTCACCAACGAGCGGGGCGGGCCGATCCAGGGGCACCCGTTCGCGGCGATGTGGGAGACAGCCGCCGGCAGGGCCGAGCTGCCCGAGTGGGCCACGCCACACGACCTCCGGCACTACTACGCCAGTGCCCTCATCCGGGGCGGTGCATCGGTGAAGGTCATCCAGGCCCGCCTGGGCCACGCATCGGCCAAGACCAGCCTCGACACCTACGGGCACCTGTTCCCCGACGAGGAGGACCGGACCCGGGCGGCGGTCGACCTGGCGCTCGGCTCATGTGCGCCAGATGTGCGCCAGCGGGGCCAGGCGGGCGGATAACCGCAGGTCAGCGGGCTAAAAAGCTCAGATGTCGTAGTACAGCATGAACTCCCACGGGTGGGGCCGGAGCCGCACTTCGTCGATCTCCTTGAGGCGCTTGTAGGAGGTCCACGTCTCGATGAGGTCGTCGGTGAAGACGCCACCG
>JBKJNA010000062.1:0-23096 GCA_046596195.1 Acidimicrobiales bacterium
ACGCCCGTTGCCACGGCGCCCGGAGCCGGCGCTGGGGCGGGGCGATCCGAGACGCTGCCGTGGTATCCGGCTCAGGTGCCGACAACAGGCTCGTCATGTGACCTGTGATGCCCCGCCCAACGGCTAGCTGCCGATCTACCCGGCCAACGGGTGCGCCGAGAGAGCGGCGCTTGCGGCCAATCAGCGCAGGCGCGGCCAGCGACCCATCGCCCCCTTACGTGACTGTTTGGTGCGATGACACAGTGAGGAGTCCGGACGGCAGCGCCTCGGGACGCGACACCCGGAGGCCGGCTCCGACCGAACTCGCGAGTGTCGCGGATACGCTGCTAGCGCTTGGAGCTCAAAATGCAGACGATCGAACGGACTGACCTCCGAGCATCCGTTGTCGGCGACGCGGCACGAGCCGGTACAAGCGTGCCTGGCGCCGCAGTGTTTCTGGCTGTTGTGGCCGTCAGCGTCGGTGTTGGCATCGTGTCGACAATGACGGACTCCGTCTTCCTTCCAGCCGGTCTTCTGATGGTCGCTGTCGTCTCTCTCGCTGTGCGTGCACCCCGCACAGTTGTTCTAGCAACCTTGCTGCTCCTGCCCTTCCTGGGCCTCGTTCGACGTTTCTCGGGTTCTTATGCCGCAGCGGTAGACCCACTGGCGGTTGCCGGGCCACTTCTTGCCGTGTTGTGCTTGACGGTCCTGTCGTTCAGGAAACGAGCCGGGCCACGCACGCCGCTCGCAGGTGCAGTGATTGCGCTGGTCGGTCTCGGCCTGCTCCAAGTCTTCAATCCCGCGCAGGGACCTCCGACCGTCGGGCTGGTCGGGGCCGTGCTCTTCGTTGGCCCAACGGTCTGGTTCTTCGTCGGGCACCGAATCGGGGACGCTGCGACGTTGCGGTTCGTGTCCAAAGTCTTGAGAATCATCGCCATCGTCGTTGCCCTCTACGGCATGAAACAGGTCCTCGTCGGTTTCACTGGCTTCGAGGACAGGTGGGTGGCTGCGCAGCGTGGGCGCTACCAAGCCCTGGGTATCGATGGCAGCGTACGGCCATTCTCGACATTTTCTAGTGGGGCCGAGTACGCTTACTTCCTCGCCCTAGGTGCGGTGCTCTACACGGCGTGGTCGTCCGGAATCGGCCGGTCTCGCCGACTGTTGGTCGTTTTCTGTCTTCTCGCCGCTAGCTTTTACGCCGGTAGTCGCGGCGTGTTCGTGACGGCGTTTCTCGGCACGGTGACGGTCGCGCTGGTCCAGCGCGTCAGGAACCTTGCAAGGGCGCTGGTGATCTGCCTCGCTATCGGCATGGGAGCGCTACTGTTGCTGCAGCTCGCTCCTCTGGCTAGGAGCGACAGTACCGCCGGTTTAATCCAGAACCGCTCGCTCAGCGGATTGAGCAGACCCTTCGATCCGGAAGTAAGCACCCTCGGTTTGCACATCGAGATCTTCACCGGAGGAACGGCGACCGGACTGCAGTCGCCGCTCGGCAGGGGAGCTGCCTCGGTCAACCAGGCCGGCGCCAAGCTATCCAATAAGTCATCCAACGCCGAGCACGACGTCCCGAACATTTTAATAGCGTACGGCTGGGCCGGCGGGATGATCCTCGCAATCCTATGCCTCCGGATATACCGCGTCCTTCGGTTTTGTGTACGGCAGCGGAGAAGAGAGCTCCTCGGCCCGGCAGTCTTCGTATTGGCTGCCTTCGGCGTTTGGTTCGCTGGCGAACTTTATGCCGTCGCCTCGATCCTCTGGTTCTTCCTTGGCGCCCTCGACCGGTTGTCGGATGAAGCAGCGGCGACGACGCCCGCCACTCCGCTCATGGAGACATCGAGTGTGCGCTGACGCCCTTCCGCTGGTTTGGCCTCCTGCTGTAAGAGGAGCAATGAGGTGATGCGAGACGAGCAGGCTCGCGATGAGCGGGAGAAGGATTTCTGGGGTCACAACGTTCCTCAGCTCGACGAGTGCTTGGTGCAGGCGCGCAGCGGGCCGGACCCGAACACCGAGGCGATGCTGAGGGCTGTCGAACCCCTTGCCGGAGCCAGAGTCCTCGATTTTGCCTGCGGCGGGGGTGTGACAAGCGCTTGGATGGCATCCCGTGGCGCCACGGTGGTGGGTGTCGACCTCAGCGAGGTCTCCTTGACCAGGGCACGCGCCGTGAACGAGGCGCTCGGCTTGGACTCAACATTCGTCTTGGGTCTCGATGAATTGGCGTCGGCTCCGCCCTTCGACGCAGTCGTCGGCCGCTATGCGTTGCACCATACGAATGTGCCTTCCACGGCTACAGCGTTAGCCAGCCTCATTCGATCCGGCGGGAAAGGTGCTTTCGTCGAGACCTTCGGGACGAACCCGATCCTTCGGGCTGCCCGGGCCGGGTTGCCGGGGAGACTCGGAGTGGTGAAGTTGGGGACGAATGACGAGCGGCCGCTCGGCGCCCGAGATCTTAACGCCTTGCGATCGGCATTCGGCGAGATGACTGTGATCTGTGACGAGATGTACTTTCTCCGCATATTCGATCGGCAGGTTCTGCGATACCGAAGTCCAAGAGCCAGTCGGATCTTGGGAATGATGGATGACCTGATCCAACGCATTCCGGGCTCGGCACGGCTAAGCTACTTCCAAGTGGTAAAGCTCCGAAAGACCTTGTAGACGGCGCCTCATGAAGATGGTGCGACCTAGCTCAGCCCCGAAGCAAGGCGACGAACGCTTGCACGGCTGACTCTATATTCATGTAGGCGAGACTGAAGTTGAGCCCGCGTTTCCCTAAAGCCGATCGCAGATCAGGCGAGTCATGCAATTCAGCTAGGACTGCCGTCAGCGCGACCGGGTCTGGATCGGTAGCTTGAACAGCATTTGTTTCAAGTAGTTCCGACCAACGGTTTGGTCCGTCGAGGGACACTGTTGGCAAGCCGTGAACCAAGGCAGTTGCGAGCGTTGTCTTTCTGCTGCTCGGACCCTCTTCATTTACGAGCACAATTACGTGACAGGCTTGGAAACGTCTACTCAACTCGGACGGCTCAAGGATACCGCTGAACGTTACCAGTTCTGCGACTCCCCGCTCATGTGCAAGTCGGCGCCACATCTGCCCTGCGGGACTGTGCTCTCCGGGTGCTCCAAGCAGACTTATCGAGCATGGAATTGTAACACTTAGCGCAGCGATGGCGTCGAGGAAAATGTCCGCCCGGACTCCATCGCCGGAGAAGCCTGGCACGCCGAGGACATACGGCTCCGTGCTCGGCGGAGGAGCACCCGCGACTGGAAGGATGGTAGGAAACATCGGCACGAGCACTGTCCTAGATGTTTGAGCTCGCTTTCCACAACGCAACTCCTGATATCGCCGTTCAGTAGTAACGACTACTGCTGACGAGCCAGCGACGACAAGACGAAGGGCAATGCTTTGGGAGGACGCCTTTACCCATCCTCGGATGCCGTCGATACCAGGTTGGAAAGTATAGGCAAGTTCGTGGAGCACGGTGATGACTCGTATCCCGCGAGCACGGAGTATGAGGCCAAGTAGCACTCCAATGGCAGGTATTCCTCTATATCCATATGGAACGGGAGAATAGTGCCAGATGACGGTTCGACGCCTCGTAGACAAGCCGAGGCCGATGAGCCGGAGTGATACGGCTGCGGTATTCCGCAGTTGAGTAGCCTCGTTTGGAAGCCACCGGGCCGCGATGTTGAACCCGCGTCCTCGAAGGCGCTCGTACAGCAGCTCCCCATAATCGCGCACCCCGGAGGGCCCTCGGGGTACTGCGCCGATGGATGTTACCCGTCCACCGGGCATTTCCCCGAATGCGGCGCCATAGAGAAGATAAGCGTATTTCTGGACTACCTGCGGCAGGTCAAACCGGGCTGCGACCGCGGACGTTTCGCCGACCCACTCTGCCATCAAATCGCGATCTTGGAGCGCAAGGAGAATTGAGGTAGCGAGTTCACTGGGCCGACCACAATGTACAAGCGCGCCGCCACCTGCGTGCAGGATGGAGCGGGGCCCAGGCGAGTCATAGGCAATTACTGGCGTCCCCAAGGCCAAAGCCTCGACTACAGCCAAGCCGAACGGCTCGCGGTGTGCCGGGTGCACACAAAGTGTGGCATTCTGAACAGTGGAAGCAAGATCCTGCGACGAGAGACGTCCGGCCAGACCGACGACTCCTTCTAGGCCACTGTCTGCGATCACTTGTCGTAGTTCACCTCGCAGGCCAGGCTCGAGTGGACTATCAGGGCCGATAAGAAGGAATCGAGCGTGTGGCGCGGTGGCCAAGACCTCCCGCGCAGCAGCGAGAAAGTCAAAGGGTCCTTTGAACCGCTGGAGCCGCGCCACCATCACGATGCGTGGTCCGTCGCCGAGAACACCTTCGTCGAGCCACGCTCGCTCGCCGTCTCCCGCCAGGGCTTCGAGGCGCAGTCGATCAAGATCAACTGCTGGAGGTATGACGATGGGATCCAGCGCGGCGTTCATCGATCGGTAGGCCTCGGAGGTCTCGGAGGTGATGGCGATGCGGAGACCTCCGATTCGGCTGGTCAGAAGGTCACGAAGCGCGGCTGGTGACGGAGGGTCGTACAACTGCGTTACATGTTTGAGGCCCATACCGACGCCCGCTGCCCGAGCTATGAGTTGGCCCTTCGGATGGCTCGCGAGAACGACGTCGGGCCGCTTGTCGAGAAACACCTTGCGGACCCCTCGTCTCGCTCGATCGACCGAAAGCGGGCTCCGGAGCGACAGGGGTGGGCCCGAGACAGTGGGGATGCCACGTGAATGCGCTTGGGCGACCAGGGGCCCAGTGCCAAGAGCAATGAGTCTTGCGTCCACGCCTAGCCGCTTCAGCCCTGAAATTATGTCGAGTAGGAAGTTCTCAGCTCCGCCCGCCTCGCCAACTGGCGATACGACGACCACGCTCAGTTCGGAACTGTGGGTGTGTCGAAGTCGTCCCGTGGAGTTCGGCGTCATTCAGGCCACCCTGCAGCGGCTACCCGCCTGTAGAGACGCTCGTACTGTTCGGCGACAACGGCTATCGAATACTTGTGGCTGGCGACCACACCGTTTCCTTCGAGCAACGCGCGGCGGGCGGGGTCTCGAAGGAGGGCCAGAAGGTGACCGGCAACATCTGATGGCTCGCAGATCACGCCGAGGTCGCCGTTTCGGAGGACCTCAACGGACCCATGGTTGCGGGTCGACACAATTGGCAATCCTGTTGCCAGTGCCTCGATATAGGGAACTCCGAAGCCTTCGTAACTGCTGGTCGAGCAGAGGGCCCAGTGCGAGCGATACAGATCGGCAAGTGCCCCCCATGCGACAGGACCCACACAGGTGATACCCGGTGCAATGACGCGGTCTCGAGAGACAATTGTGAGAGTAGCATCGGGAAGCACACGACGGACATCTGCGAAGGACTTGAGAAGGAGGTGACCCCGCTTCCGCCCAGCAAGGGTGCCTGCGACGAAGAGAATAGAGGGCTCTGGCGTGCGGCTGCCCGCAGGAAAGTAGATGTCGGAGTCGAAGGCGCACGGTATGACAGTTCGGAGGAGTGGTAGGTAGGCGCGCGTGCGCTGAGAGATGGCCACGGCTGAAGGGTTTGCCGACGAGAGCCACTCCAGTGGGTAGTAGCAGATCTGCGCTCCCCGACGTAGCCATGAGGTTGACGTAAAAGCCTCCATCAGCGCGCTCCCATAGAACGTCCGAGCTCGGGCGCGGCGACCCAGCATCCAGTCGTCGCCGTGGGCATGCACGACAGTGAAAGAATCCAGATCGAGACGACGAAAAGCACTAGCTATGCCAATAATACGAGCTGCACGGTTCGGCGAGATGGGAAGCTGGACACAACGATAACGTGACGATGGCTCGGGTCCCTCGACGCAGAACACGGTGACCTCGTGACCCCGCTTGGTCATCTCGCTGGCGAGGAGGTCCACTTGGTATCCGACCCCCCCGGCCCGGGGTGAGGGTGGAAGCGTTGACTGTAACATCGCAATCTTCATCTTCGGGACTCCGAAAAACCGACGCGCAAATCGCTGGGACTAGAACGTGGTGCGACCAAAACCGGACCTGCGGCAGGCGCGCGTCTATCCGCTGGAAAGTTGGCCACCTCCGCCGTCAATAGCCCCAAAATGTCGGGTAGCCGTGTGTCACAGCGAGTGTTGAGGGAAGATTACGGGAGAATACGGAAGTAGAGCTGAATACCCCTTGGACGACCGTGGGACCGACGAAGTCGATGCGGCCGAAACCCGCTGCATGAAGTGCATCGATGGCGGGGTGATGCGCCGGGCGGTCAGCATTGTCCAAGACGATGAGTCCGTCGCCGTCAACTTGGTCTATGGCCACCAGTGCGCATGAGTTTCGTGCCATGCCATCAATGACAACGAGGTCGAACGAGCCGGCGCTGAAAGTCGCGAGTGCCTCGACGTAGGGGTCTGGCCCAACGGCCCAGTCCTCGTCGCCGCCGCACGCCCGGTGGAGAAGTGTCACATTCGACGGCAGGCGCTTCCGCAGTTGACCAACCCAGGCCCCATCGTGCTCCACGCTAACCACGGATGACGCTCGTCGCGAGAACCAGAGTGTCGAGTTGCCACTGCCGTATTCGAAGACGCGCTCAGCTCCTTGGAATGCTGCGTCAAGCCAGGCAAGAGCTGGATACGAGAGCCAGGGAAGTTCGCCACCACTCTGGTCCGACGGCAGGCCACGCTTGATCGACTGTTGCCAACCAATCTGGCGATACAGGCCGAGTAGCCGCAGCGAGCACTTCAACTCGGACGTGCTGCGCGGAATGCCTCGGAGCAGGTCGGCCAAAGTCTCTGCACGACTGGTCGGACGAGCCCGGAGCTGGCCAGGGTGGATCTTCGACACCATGGGAACGTATCAGGGAGCGCCCCGACGGTAGGGTGGGCGGGACATGACATCGGCTTCGCTCCCAGGCCTCGCGCGGGCGCTACCTGTCCGCATGGCACGCTACCTTCAACGAGTTGAGGTTCGACATCGTCCACTCGGGTCGCTCGGACGTAGGGGTTACTACGAGGCTCTCCGGATGCTTGCGCCGGCTCAGCTCGGTAGAATCCATGGCGCGAGGCTAAGGGGCACCCGCTACATCATCGGGACTCCCCTCACAGAGCCAGTCGGAAGGTCGCTGTTTCTTTACGGTACATACGAGCCGCTCGCTACCGAGGTCTTTGCGGCGCTCCTTGGCGAGGACGACATTGCGGTGGACGTCGGTGCCCACTACGGCGACTTCACTCTCGTGGGCTCCTTTATGGTCGGACAGCGCGGACGAGTGCTGACCTTCGAGCCGCAGCCCGAGATGAAGACGGTCCTTGAACGCAACCTAACTAGGAACGCCATTGCCAACGTGGATGTGTTTGCGCTGGCGCTTTCGGATTTCCGTGGATCGGCCCCCCTGTTCTGTTCGAGAGACCAGCGCCACACGGCCTCCGCTTCGCTCTCCGCCGATCACGCAGGTCAGGCTTTCGACTTCCTTGTTACTCCGGTTGAGCGACTCGACGACCTGATACCTCACGAGGACATGAAGAGGGTGGCAGCAATGAAGATCGACGTAGAGGGCGAGGAAGGCCGAGTCCTGCTTGGAGCCCTTGCGACGCTGGCGCGGAGCGGTGCCGCGCTGATTCTCGAGGTAAATGACCTTCGAGAGGGTCCGCACGGCGTCAGCTGTCCTGCGTTCGACGTTCTCCGGGAACTTCACTACACAGTCTTCGGAATGGTTGCCAAGCCTCACGGCTTCGTTCTCGAGAAGATTCCGTTCGGGTCTGACCCGCAGCCGTACTGTGAGCCGTGGTTGGCATTGAACGTGGTGGCCATCAAGGCTGGCTCAATCGCTGAGGATCGCCTGCAATCCGCTGGCAGGTTTGCTTGAAGTCGACCGCAGGTGGAGAGAGCGGCGAAAGTGGGTCGGGGGTCAGTGGCCTTTCAGTGGCTACGCCCACGAGTGTGTCGCGGTCCTATGACGAGTGGCACGACCGTTTTAGCCCTGATATTGCGGCGGACTCCCCGTGGCACACCCTCGTGAAGACGAACGTTGGATCTGTTCGGGGTGCGAGGGTGCTCGAGATTGGTTGCGGCCGCGGGGGCCTCGCCCAATGGATGGAAGCCGGCTACCCATCCGCCTACGTTGCGGCGGACTTCTCCTGGTCGGCTGTGTCGAAGGCTAATGGTCTCAATGGCTCGTTCTCGACCGAACAGGCGGATGTGATGAGCATTCCGCATCGGGATAGTTCGTTTGACATTGTCATCTCCTGCGAGACGATCGAACATGTAACAGATCCGCGGTTGGCAGTCCGGGAGATGGCTCGGGTCCTCCGACCAGCAGGCCGACTCCTTCTGACCACGCCCAATTACCTCAACCTCATGGGGCTTTTCCGAGGGTATCGGCGTCTCGCACGTCGCCCGTTCACGGAAGAGGGTCAACCGATCAACAATTTGACGATGAGTCCGCGTACGATGGTCTGGATGCGGTCGGCAGGTCTCTCGCCACGTCTTGTCGATGTCTGCGGGTATTACGTGCCATTCCCCCGTCGCCGCCCAATACGCGTGACAGCGCTTGATCATGTGTGGCTTGGTGTCCGTTGGTTCGCGTCCCACCAACTGATCGTGGGGACGAAGCCGAAGTGAGGATTGCACGCGTTGCTGACGTCCCAGCGTCCGTGGACGCTGGAATGAGTGGAGCGATGCTTCGGGGCGGTCGAGCCCTTGTTGAAGCAGGCCATGAGGTTCATTACGTGTTCAGCGAGGAACTGCTTTCCGATCGGGTTCCTCACCGGGCTAGGAGGCTCCTCGCTCCCTTGGCGGTCGTTGGACGCGTACGAGCACTGCACAGGGCTGCGCCGTTGGACGTCGTCGAGGTGCACGAGCCACTCGGGGCCTGGTACGGCTTGCTTGCGGGTAGTGCTGTCGGGCGCAAGGTCCTGCCCCCGATGGTTGTCCTGTCACACGGACTAGAAGAGAGGTGCTGGCGGGTGACACTCGAGCACCGGTCTGACAGCGGAGTGACGACGCCCTTGTGGTCGCGTATCTCCGTTCGCTGGACCCTGCTTACTCAAGCACGCATAGCACTCAACAGGGCCGCACATGTTGTGGTGTTGAACTCGGAGGACCGACGGCTCCTCCTTGCTAGAGGCATGGACGAGGGAAGGGTGAGTCTGGTGCCGAACGGGGTGGAGCAAAGCCTCCGCGAGATCGTGCCGTCGCGTTCGGCACATGTCCGCTTCATGTTCTTCGGCTCCTGGATCGAACGCAAAGGGATCCTGGCGCTTACCGAGGCGTGGGATAGCGTGCACGCCGGGCACCCTGCGGCCACTCTGACACTTGCCGGCGCCGGAGATGTCAGGCTGGATGAGCACTTTTCGGAAACTTCGAGGACATCAGTAACGACGCTCCCGTCCGTGCGACGGGCCGATATGGGTCACTTGTTCGCCGACCACGATGTCTTGGTACTCCCCTCCTGGTTCGAGGGCATGCCCCTCGTCGCTCTGGAGGCAGCGGCGGCCTCCCTCGCCGTCATTGCTGCGAGGATCCCCGGCGTGACTGACATCTTCCGACCGCCGAACCCGGAGGCTGACGGCGCTCTCCTGTTCTCTCATTGGGATCATGGGGGTCTTGCCATCGCCCTCCGGCGTCTCGCCGGGGACCCCGCCTTGGTGTCAGACCTGCGGCAGGCGGGTCATTCACGAGCGAAGAGTTTCAGTTGGGAGGCGACGGCACTGGGATTGGCAGCTGCCTACGAGCGGGCCGTCATTCCGCGCGCCCCAGCGCCTACCGCCGGTGGCCGACGGCGTTGTAGAAGGAGACGGCTCGCTCGGCGACATGAGCCCATGTGAACCGGCTCTCGACGAGCGTCCGACCCTGGGCACCAAGACGTACGGACAGGGTGGCGTCCCCTAGCAGACGAGAAAGCGCGGATCTGAGCGCCTCGACATCGCCAGGAGGCACGAGGAAGCCATTCTCCCCTTCCCGCACGATCTCGGGTATTCCTCCGACCCGTGAAGCGACGACTGGCGTTCCGTGCCACATGGCCTCGAGTAGTACCAGTCCGAGAAGCTCAGGATGTGGATGCGATACGCCACGGAAGTCTTCGTGGAGACTCGGCAAGACGACTGCGACAGCTCGGGAGTACAGCGCCGACAGGCTCGAATCATCGAGTGGATCGACGAAATCCACACGCTTCCCCTTCGCAAGAGTCTGAAGGTGAGCGAAGTACTCCTGATCCAGCACGTGGCCGCAAACCACCAGATCTGCGCCGTCTGGTAGGGCTTGGATCAGAACGTCAATGCCTTTGTGTGCCGAGATGCGACCAACACACACGATTGGCCCGCCGGATCGGTCGACGGCCTCCACGCTCACGCTGGGGAATCCGGCCGCATTCCCGCCACCGAAGATAAGAGTATTCGGGCGTCGTGTCACCCAGGGGCACTCTGTCCGGGTGTAGTCGGAGATCAACGGGAATCCAGCGAAGAGTTGATCGAGCCGTAGGCGTCCCAACCCGGTCCGCTGGCCGCCGCCGAGCGGGGTCAAGAAGACCGCCTGACGCCGCAAGATGCCGATGAGAGCACCGCCGACAGCCATCTTGTTGACGGTATGGAAATGAACAACGTCGTAGTCACCGAGTTGGCGAAGGCCTGACAGGGAGAGAGCGTCAGGATTCGGACCATTCTTGGAGCACGAGAAAACGTGCCGAAGACCGTAGCGGTCAACGTAGGAGTCATCGCCTGTCCCGCCCACAAAGAAGTCACACGAGGCCCTCTTTGAGATGGCCCGTGCTAATTCCTCGGGAAAGCGCGTGCCTCCTCCGACGAAGCCGTCGACGCTGAAGCTGATAGGACATACCACCGCGATCCGCATGACCTATGACGCAGTCAGCATCGACAACTGGCGGGCAAAGCGCGCCCAAAGGACGACGGTCACCGTCTCTCGAGGAGTAGGTCGACGTGACGGTCTCCCAGGCACTCGCTCATGACGTGCTCAAGCGCGGGTCCGGCGACTAGGCGTTCGTTTGCCGGGTCGAGGAGCGATACTGAGAATCCTAGGGTCTGACTTAGAGACGTTAGGAATACGGCTGGGTCTGTGCCGGCATTCCTGAGGCCCCAAGGCCAAAACTCAACGAATGCCCGAAGCGGCCGTGAACTCAGCACCCGAGTTGCCCCGGCGAAGATGGCTCCCTCGGCTCCCTGTGCGTCAAACTTCAGTACGTCTACGCGATCGATATCAAGCTCACTCAGGGCTTCATCGAGGGTGACTGCCGTGACGTGGATCGCAGCAGTAGAGTTTGCGTTCGCTCTGATTGTCGAGTGAGCACCGAAGTTGTGATCGTCGCAAAATAGTTGGATCGCCCCGGACTTGTCCGAGACGGCAGCACTGATCACGGTGACGCGATCTTCGAAGCCGTTCGCCGCAATGTTCCGCTTTAGTAGCGCGAGATTTCGCGGGTCCGGTTCGAAGGCGATTACTCGGCCGCGGCTTCCCACCGATCGGGCCGCACGTAGTGTGTAATAGCCAAGGTTTGCACCGATATCGACTACGACCATCCCGGGCGTGATCGAATCCTCGAACAGGGAAACCTCGAAGGGCTCCCAAATCCCATCCTTCACAAGGTGCGGGCCGATGATGGAGTCTGCAGTGTCGATCTCGATTGCGAGGCCGTCGAGGTCGAGCGTCAACTGGCGTGGCCGCACAAGTGGGAGAAGGAGTCGGTGGAGCATGGTGCCGCCAGGGATGCCGCGAAGAAGACGCCCGAGGCCTGGAAGGCGTCTACGAGCTTGCTGGTACGCCAGGAGTCGCCACCGCTTCACCTCGGCAGGCTAGCGAGGCTAGGGCGCTGCTGTCCGTCTTGGTCACAGGTCCTGTTGTCATCGTACGCTCGGGCCATGCGGAAACGTCTTGAGTCGTACGTGCAACGGCTTGTCATGTCTACGGGGTACGTGATCTCCCGCTCGGATGCCGTTCCGAGAGATATCGAACCGGTCACCGCTGCGACGATCGGGGTAGTTCGTCCTTACACGATGACATCAGCCGCTCGGATAGAAGCACTGTGCCAGGCGGTGCGCTACATCGTGCGCAACGAGGTTCCGGGAGCGATCGTCGAGTGCGGGGTCTGGCGCGGCGGAAGCATGATGGCTGTGGCTCGGACACTTCTGGAGCAGGCAGAGACTAGCCGCCTGCTTTACTTGTTCGACACGTTCGAAGGAATGGTCCCGCCCGGTCCCAAAGACCGGTTCCGCGATGGCGCCTTGGCATCCGAGATATTTGAGCGTGAGAATAAGAAGTCCGCGTGGTGTTATGCCCCGCTTGACGAGGTGCGGTCACTGCTGCGAAGTACAGGCTACGAGGATGAGAAGGTTCATTATATCGTGGGCAGGGTGGAGGACACGCTACCATATAGGGCGCCCCAGACGATCAGCGTGCTTCGGCTCGATACTGACTGGTACGAGTCGACACGGCATGAACTGGAGACGCTCTACCCTCGACTGGCGCCGGGGGGGATTCTGCTGATCGATGATTATGGATATTGGCAGGGTGCCCGTCGAGCTGTGGACGAGTACTTCGACGGTTTGGAGCATCCTCCTCTTTTGACGCGTGTTGATGACAGCGCGCGGCTAGCCGTCATTCCAGGTGAGTTGGGTAGACGGCGGTTCTCGTCGGAAATAGCGAGCCCTTGACGCCTGCAGGTTTGAGACTGGCCGGTTGGCTTCGATGCTGGAAGCCTCTCAAGTGAGATCGCCAATTCAGCGCGTGTGGCGAGTAGTGAACGCCGGGCAGTCGCCCTTCCGCCGGCACGCTGCGGTTACGTCGGTTATGAGCGTTGCGATCTACAGCACCGGAATAGTCACTGGGCCCCTGCTGGCTCGGGCGCTGGGCCCGAGCGGCCGTGGAGACTACGCAGCTGTCATGGCACCAGCGACGGTGGTTGTATGGCTGATCGCGTTCGGTATGCCGAGTAGCGCCGCCTATCACTCCGACCGGATCTCAGAATCAAAGGTGCTCTCGTCTGTAACGGTGTTCGGCATCTTTATCGGCGCTCCTGTCGGCGCAGCGCTTTGGATTCTGGCACCGCGCTACTTTGCCGGGCACCCGCCGACCACCGTGACCTGGGCAAGGCTGTACGTACTCGTTCTGCCGTTCATGGTCGGCATGTCGGCAGCGCTTGAGATTCGTAGGCGGCGCAGTCCTGACATGGGCTGGAATCTTTGGCGGGCAGCGCCGTTGGTCGTGCCAGCGGTCGCGACGGCCGGGCTTGCCGTCACTGGCAGGCTGACGCTCAGCAGTGCTCTTGGCGCCTCGTTCGCCGGGAGCGTCCTCCCAGGCTTACTCCTTGTGGGACGTCTACGGCCGCTTCGAGCGAAATTCAGGCCAGACCTGACGACCCTGCGGACAATATTCCCGTATGCCGCACGGGCGTCGGTCGTCGCGGCATCGACCTCCGTTACCAGTAGGCTCGACCAAGTCGTGCTCGTGGCTCTTGTAGCCCCGAGTCAATTGGGCCTCTATGCCGTTGCAGTCACCGTGGCCTCGGTAACGAATCCCCTCTCGTCCGGTCTCGCGCTGGCGATGTTCGGGCACCTGCGACCCGAAGACGGGTCCGTTCGAACAACCATCCGGGTTCGGCGAACCGTGCTTGCCACGGCTCTCGTCTCGGCTCTCGTCGGGACGCTGCTTGCAATCGTCGCGCCTCTCCTTCTCCGGGTTGGTTTTGGTGGCCGGTTCGAGGCGGCCGCGACACCGCTCCGTTTGCTCTTGCCTGGTGCGGTGGCGTTCGACGTCCTCGCAGTGCTGGGCACCAAGCTCTATAGCGACGGTCGTCCCGGCGAGGCATCTCTGGCGGGCCTGCTCGGTGCCGGGGTGACGCTGCTCGGCCTCGCGGCTGCTGCCCCAAAGTTTGGCATCAACGGCGCTGCAGCGGTGACATCCTGCGCCTTTGTGGTGGAGGTCATCTTTCTCATTGCTCGCGGAGCGTTGCGGCCCTCGCTCGGCCGCGTGGGCGAGCTGTCGCGAGGGGAAGGCCCAAACGTCGAGAGGGATCGGTAGACCGCCGGCTCTCGAGGTTGTGTGGGATTGAGGCCCCGTGGTCCATCAGCGACCCGTGCGCAGCCAAGCCCTCGGGTAGGGTCAGGTCGACAATGTGCGGGATAGCGGGAGGCATAGGGCCTGCGCGCAAGCAGTCAGCCAGGGAGCTCAGCGCAGTCGTCGCAGCACTGCGCCATCGAGGCCCCGACGCCACCGGCTTCCGATCGGTCGGCGACTGCGCCCTTGGCCACACCCGCCTCCGCATCATCGACCTGAGCCCGCTGGGCGACCAGCCGATGGCCAACGAGGACGAGAGCGTGTGGGCCGTCTTCAACGGCGAGATCTACAACTTCGGGGAGCTGCGCCGCCAGCTGGAGGCGGCGGGTCACCGGTTCCGGTCGAACACCGATACGGAGGTGCTGGTGCATCTCTACGAGGAGCACGGGCCGGCCATGGTGTCCCGCCTCCGGGGCATGTTCGCCTTCGCCGTCTGGGACGACCGCCGCCGCCGCCTGCTCCTGTGCCGGGACCGCCTCGGCATCAAGCCGCTCTACTTCCGCGTCGACGGCGACCGGCTCTCCTTCGCGTCCGAGGTGCAGGCGCTGGCCCGCGATGGCGATGTCGTCGACCCGCTGGCGGTGGCCGGGTACCTCCGACTCGGGTGGGTGCCGGGCCCGGGGACGATCACCGCCGACGTGCACGAGCTGCTGCCGGCCCACCAGCTGGTATGGGAGGACGGGCGGGCCGAGACCACCAGGTACTGGTCGCTCCCGACGGCCACGCCCGCCGCTGAGGCGCCGTCCACCGAGGAGCTGTCCCACGCCCTGCACAAGGCCATGGGCAGCCACCTGGTGGCCGACGTGCCGGTGGGCCTGTTCCTGTCGTCGGGCGTCGACTCGGTGGCCCTCGCCCGCCTGTCGGCCGACGTGGCGCCGGGCCTGCGCACCTACACCGTCGGCTTCGGCACCGACGACGACGAGTCGCAGGAGGCTGCTGCGATCGCCCGACGGCTCGGCCTCGAGCACACCGTGGTGGAGGTCGGCGGCGCCGAGGCCATGGCGTCGGTGGACGCCTTCGTAAGAAGCATGGACCAGCCCACCGTCGACGGGCTCAACACGTGGATCATCTCCCGGGCCGTACGCGATGCGGGCGCCGTGGTGGCGTTGTCGGGGCTCGGTGGCGACGAGTTGTTCGGGGGCTACTCCACGTTCTGGCACGTCCCCCGCCTGCACCGGGCCGGCATGAGGGTGGGCACCCTCGCCGCCGTGCCCAGCGCCGCTGCCCACGTGCTGGGATGGTCGAGCCGGACGGTGGCGTGGCGGGGCCGGCGGGCGGTTGAGGCGGTGGGCCGGGGCGGGTGGGCCGACGCCTACAGCGCCGTGCGGGGCCTGTTCAGCGTGGCCGAGCTGGTGCGCCTGTGGCCGCCGGCGCGTGACCTCGTCGACACCCCGTTCGTGCATACCGGGGACGGTCCCGGGCTGGGCGGAGCGGCGCGGGTGGGGCGGCTGGAGATGGGCAACTACCTGCCGTTCCAGCTCCTTCGCGACACCGACTGCATGAGCATGGCCCACGCCCTCGAGGTCCGCGTCCCCCTCCTCGACGACGCCGTGGTGGAGCTGGCGGCCCGTGGCCAGGCGTGCGGGCAGCCGTGGACCAAGAGCCGCCTTTTGGGCGCGGTCGACCCCAAGCTGGCCGCCCTCGTCGACCGGCCCAAGCGCACCTTCACCCTGCCCATCGACGACTGGATGCGGGGCAGCCTGCGGGGGACGGCCGAGGACGCGCTGGTGGGGCTGGGCGAGGCGGGGTTGGGATTCGACCGCCGGGCCCTGACCGAGGTGTGGCACGGGTACCTGGGCGGACGGGTGAACTGGCGCCCGGTGTGGGCGCTGACAATGCTCGGGCGGTGGTTGGAAGAGAGCTCGGGCCGCCGCCTGGCATCGGCGGCCGTCCCCGCCCGGTGAGCGGGACCGACCCTGAGCACGAACGCGACACCGATCACCCGGTGGTGCCGCTCCTCCTCGGCGCCCACTGGCTGACCGATCAGCCGGGCGGGCTGCCCCGGTACCTGGCCGACCTGTTCGACGCGCTGCGGGCCGCCGGCCTGCACCCGCGCGCCGCCGTTGCGGGCCCGGCCGTCGAGGCGCCGGTGGGGGTGGCTGCGGGCGGGCACTTCGCCCACCCGGCACCGCTGCGCCTGTTCCAGTTCGCGCTGGCCGCCCGCCGGGCGTCGTGGGGCGTCGACGTGGTGGACGCCCATTTCGCCTTCTACGCCTTCCTGCCGGTCGTCGTCGGCCGCCTGCGCCGGCTGCCCTTGGTCGTGCACTTCCAGGGGCCATGGGCCGGCGAGAGCGTGGTTGCGGGGGAGGCGGGGCTGCGGGTAGCGGCCAAGCGGCGCGTGGAGAGGGCCGTCTACCGCCGTGCCCGGGCGGTGGTGGTGCTGTCGCGCGCCTTCAAGGAGGTGCTCGTCAGGGACTACGGCATTGCCCCGTGGGACATCCACGTGGTGCCGCCCGGGGTCGACCTCGATCGGCTCACCCCCGGCGACCGAGGGGCCGCCCGTGACCTCCTCGGCCTCCCGGGTGGCGCCCGGGTGGTGGTGGCTGTCCGCCGTCTCGTGCCCCGCATGGGCCTCGACGTGCTCATCGAGGCGTGGGCCAAGCTGCAGCCGGCCCTGCCCGACGCCCGGCTGCTGATCGTGGGCGACGGCCCGGAGCGCCAGCGGTTGCAGGCGGCGGCCGACCGGCTGGGCGTGGCCGGGTCTGTCCGGCTTCTGGGCGGCGTCGACGACGACACCGTTCTGCAGTGCTATCGGGCGGCCGACGTGTCGGTGGTGCCCACCGTGGCCCTCGAAGGGTTCGGGCTGGTGGTGCTCGAGTCGCTGGCCTGCGGCACGCCGGCCGTCGTCACCGACGCCGGCGGTCTGCCCGAGGCGGTGCGCGGCCTCGACCCGTCCGCCGTGGTGCCCGCCGGTGACGCCGGCGCTCTGGCCGCCCGGCTGTCGGGGGCGCTCGACGGCTCCGAGCCGCTGGCCGACGCGGCCCGCTGCCGCTCGTACGCGACGTCGTTCGGGTGGCCCGCCGTCGCCCGCCGCCATCAGGAGATCTACACCGAGGCCGTGCGACCGGCGGCCGAGCGACGGCTGCGGGTGGTGTACCTCGACCACTGCGCCCGGCTGTCGGGCGGCGAGCTGGCCCTGCTGCGCCTGCTGCCTGCCCTCGGCGAGGTGGACGCCCACGTGGTGCTCGGCGAGGACGGCCCCCTCGTGGACCGCCTGCGCCGTGCGGGCGTGTCCGTGGAGGTGTTCGAGATCGCCGTGGCGGCACGGGCCCTGCGGCGCGACCGGGTGCGGCCCGGTCGCCTGCCCCTGGCGGCGGCGGCGCACGCGGCGGAGCACACCGCTCGTCTGGCTCGCCGCCTGCGCCGCCTGCAGCCCGATCTGGTGCACACCAACTCGCTGAAGGCAGCCCTGTACGGCGGCGTCGCCGCCCGCATGGCACAGGTCCCGGCCGTGTGGCACATCCGCGACCGCATCAGCGACGACTACCTCCCGCCCGCCGCCCGCCGGCTCGTCCACCTCTCGGCGCGCCTGCTGCCCAGCGCGGTGATCGCCAACTCGGCGGGCACGCTGGACGCCCTCGGGGCGGGGGCACGCGGCGGCGCCGTGATCCCGAGCCCGGTGGCGGCCGCTTCACCGGCGGAGCGCTTCCCGCGCCGGGCCGACGAGGCGTTGCGGGTGGGCATGGTGGGGCGGCTGGCGCCGTGGAAGGGCCAGCACCTGTTCCTCGAGGCGTTCGCCGGCGCCTTCCCGCACGGCCCCGAGGTGGCCGTAATCGTGGGCGGGGCGTTGTTCGGCGAGGACGACTACCGGGCCGACCTCGACCGCCAGGTGGACCGTCTGGGCCTGTCAGGCCGGGTCGACTTCCGGGGCTTCCAGGACGACGTGGCGGCCGAGCTGTCCCGCCTCGACGTGCTCGTGCATGCGTCCACCATCCCCGAGCCGTTCGGGCAGGTGGTGGTGGAGGGCATGGCCGCCGGGCTGGCGGTGGTGGCGCCTGACGCGGGCGGCCCGGCCGAGGTGGTGGACGACGGCATTGACGGCCTGCTCTACCCGATGGGCGACGTGGCCGCCCTCACCGCGGTGCTGCGGCGGCTGGCAGCGGACCCGGAGCTGGGGGAGCGCCTGGGCGCTCGGGCCCGCTCGACTGCCACCGGGTACACGGCCGACCGGATTGCACCCCGGGTGATGGAGGTCTACCGGGCCGTGCTGGGCGGAGGTCGCCCCCGACGGGCACGCTGAGCGTGCTGAGAGGCGAGTGCGGGATGCCGACGCATCCGTCGGATAGGTCCGGCGGCCGGGGTAGGATGCCGGCGCGGGGGCTCCCCACGACCGGCCCCGCCGGTCACGGGCCACTGCGGGCGGGACCATTTCGGGTCCCGCTAGGACCTGTCCTCGATGCACGGGAGCAAGAAGATCCTGCCGGCGTGAGAGTCGCCATCGCCCACGACTACCTGACCCAGCGCGGTGGGGCCGAACGGGTCCTGTTGTCGATGCTGGGCGCCTTCCCAGGCGCACCGCTCCACACCTCCCTGTACCGCCAGGAGGGCACCTTCCCGGCCTTTGCCTCGGCCGACGTGCACACCCTGCCCATCGACCGATTCGGCCTGTTGCGCCGCCACCACCGCCTGGCGTTCCCGTTCCTGGCCTCGTCGTTCTCCTCGAAGACCGTCGACGCAGATGTCGTCCTGTGCAGTTCGAGCGGTTGGGCCCATGGCATCCGCACCACCGGCCGCAAGGTCGTGTACTGCTACTCGCCGGCGCGCTGGCTTTACTACGGCGACACCTACCTCGGCGGCGGCCGCAAGCTGCTGGCCGGGCCGGCGCTGGCCGCAGCACGGGCGGGCCTGGTGCGCTGGGACCGCCGCAACGCGGCCGGCGCCAGCTGCTACCTCACCTCGTCGACCGTCGTGCGCGACCGCATCCGGGAGACGTACGGCATCGAGGCCGAGGTTTTGCCGCCGCCCCACTCGCTCGACACCTTGCTTCCCCAGCGGGCGGTACCCACCGTCGAGCCTGGGTTCTTCCTCATCGTGGCCCGCCTCCTCGCCTACAAGAACGTGGGCGCGGTGGTGTCCGCCTTCGACGCCCTGGCCGATCAGCGCCTGGTGGTGGTGGGCACCGGGCCGGAAATTGCCCGCCTGCGCCGCCTCGCCGGTCCCAACGTCACCTTCGCCGGCCAGGCACAGGACGACGAGCTGCGCTGGCTCTACGCCAACTGCACGGCGGTGATTTCGGCCGGCTACGAGGACTACGGCCTCACGCCCATCGAGGCGGCGTCGTTCGGCCGCCCCGCCGTGGTGCTCGCCGCCGGCGGGTTCCTCGACACGGTGGTCGACGGCGAGACGGGGGTGTTCTTCGAGGAGCCGTGTGCGGCCGCGGTGGTCGGCGCCGTGCGCGAGGTGCTGGCGAGGTCGTGGTCGGAGGCGGTCGTGAAGGCCCACGCCGGGAACTTCGGTGAGGTCGCCTTCCGGCGTCGGCTGCGCCAGGTCGTGCTCGGCGAGAAGCCCGCCCGCACGGGGGACGGCCGGGTGGTCGCATCCTGAGCTCGGCGGGTACCTCCGATAACCTGAGGGCACCTTGACCGAATCGCACCCGTCGGAGCTCGACCTTCGCGCCTTCCTGCGCATCCTCCGACGCCGGTTGTGGGTGGTGATCCTCGTCCCCCTGCTGGTGGCCGGGGCCAGCCTGGCGGCGGCCAGCGTGAAGACCCCGAAGTACCGCTCCAGCGCCGAGATCCTCATCGGGCGCACCCAGGCGGAGACGATCTTCAACCCCCTCGTCGCCAACTTCGTCGACCCGTCGAGGCTGCTGGCCAACCAGATCCGCGTCCTGCGCAGCGACGAGGTCACGTCGCGCGCCCGGGAGAAGCTCGGCTTCACCGCACCCATCAGCACCAAGTCCTCGAGCACCGAGGACGTCATCACGGTCAGCGCCGTCGACGTGGAGCCGAAGCGGGCGGCCGCCGTCGTCAACGCCTACGCCGAGGCCTACCTCGACTACCGGCGGTCGTCGGGGGAGAGCGAGAACAAGACCGCCCAGACCGAGCTGCAGCGCCAGATCGACGCCGTCACGGCCCGTATCGACGTGCTGGACAAGGACCTCAACGCGGCTGTCCCCGCCCGCAAGGAGCAGCTCCGGGTCACCCAGGCCGACGAGCGCCAGACCCTCACGGCCCAGCTGGTGGACCAGCGCTCACAGCTGTCCAAGCTGGAGGCCGCCGCCAACGTGGAGCGGGGCGGCGCCCAGCTGCTGTCGCCGGCCAAGGTGCCGGCGAGAGCGTTCGACCCGAACATCAAGCGCAGCGGCGCCCTCGGCCTCGCCGTCGGAATCCTGCTCGGCCTCGGGCTGGCCCTGCTGCTGGACTACCTCGACAACCGGGTGCGGGGCGAGGAGGACCTCGAGCGCATCAGCGGCCACCTCCCCATGGTGGGCCTGATCCCCACCGTTTCGGGCTGGCGCAACCGCAAGTCCGCCCAGGTGGCCACCATCGATGAGCCGTCGTCGTCGGCGGCGGAGGCATACCGTGCCCTGCGCACGTCGATCCAGTTCCTCGGGCTCGACCGCTCATTTCGCACCCTGCAGATCACCAGCCCGGTGAGTGGCGAGGGCAAGACCACCACGCTGGTGAACCTGGCGGTGGCCCTGGCCAAGGCCGGCCAGCGGGTCGTGTTGGTGGACTGCGACCTGCGCCGGCCGCGGATCCACGAATTCTTCGGCCTCGACCCCGAGGTGGGCTTCACCTCGGTGCTCGTGGGCGACGCCTCACTGTCGTCGGCCTTGCAGCGGGTGCCGGGAGTGGCCAATCTGCTCGTGCTCACGGCCGGCCCCATCCCGCCGAACCCGTCCGAACTGCTCTCCGGCCGGCGCACCATCGAGATCCTCGCCACCCTCCAGGCGGACGCCGACGTGGTGCTGATCGACTCCCCGCCGGTGCTGCCCGTGTCGGACGCAGCCGCCCTGTCCACACGCGTGGACGGCACCTTGGTGGTCGTCAACGCCAACACCACGACCCGCAAGCAGTTGGTGCGCACCCTCGACCTCCTGCGCCAGGTGGAGGCCGCCGTCGTCGGCATTGTGCTCAACCGGGCCGGCGGAAAGCGCTGGGGCTACGACGCCTACGGCTACCGGTACGGCTACGGCTACTCGTCCGCGCCCAAGGACGGCTCGGCCCACCGGTCGAAGAAGGGGTCGTCCAAGAAGGGGTCGTCCAAGAAGGTGGCGAGCGTTGACGAGGTTGTCGAGCCCGCCACGAAGTAGGCGAGGCCGCAACGCGGCGCTGGCCCTCACCGCTACGGCTACACCGCCGGCGCCCGGTAGCGGAGGCCAGGAGGTCGCTCCCCTTTGATATACTCTGGCGTCGTAAGCGGATATCAAAAGAGGGCGGTCGCCATGCGCACGGTCGTGGACATCGACGAGGACGCACTGCGCGAGGCGCGCACCGCGCTGGGAACGACAACAAAGGTGGCGACGGTCAACCGCGCGCTCGTCGAGGTGGCAGCCCTGGCCGCACGGAGACGCGACCTGAAGCGTCTCGTCCACGGTGATCTGGAAGCCCTCGGCGACGAGGACCTCTATGACGCTGCGTGGCGGTAGCCACCCATCTGGCCGACAAGAGCGCGCTGGCGCGGCTGGGCCACGGGTCGGTCGGTCGGCGCCTCGGTCCCATGATCGAGGCAGGGCTTGTGGGGACGTGCGGGATCGTCGAGCTCGAAGTTCGGTACTCGGCGCGCTCGCATCCCGAGTACGAGGAGGTCACCCGCGACCGCAGGCTCGGCTACGAGTCGTTCCCGATGCCCGATGAGGTGTGGGATCGGGCCCTCGAAGTGCAACGGGCGCTGTCCGAACGTGGCCAGCTTCGAGCCGTCAAGTTCCCCGACTTGCTCATCGCCGCCACGGCGCAGTGGCACGGCCTCATCGTGATCCACTACGACCACGACTACGACCTGATCGCCGCCGTCACCGACCAGCCGACCGAATGGGTCGTGGCCCAGGGGTCTGTCCCGTGAGCACAGAGCCCGACCCAATGCCGGTCACTGGTGGACCATCCCTTTGGGATGGCCCACCGTGAGTTGCCTGATGGACCGGCCTCCCGGGCCGGTCACGCTACCGCCGGGCCCGGGCCGGACCGTGGCTGTCACACCGGCTGCGTAGCCTCGGGTCGAGCGCTTCCCCCACGCGCAAGATCCAGTGAGGAGAAGTGTGTCGTGACGAATGTCGTGGTCCTACGGGGCCGGCTCACCCGGCCTGCCGCCCTGCGGTCCCTGCCCTCGGGCGACCAGCAGGTTGCCCTCGAGCTGTCGATCCGGCGCGACGGCGGGCGGGCTGACACCGCCCCCGTCGTGTGGCCCGATGCCCCGGCCGCTGCCAGCGCCCTCGACGTCGACCAGGAGGTGCTGGTGGTCGGCCGGGTGCGGCGGCGGTTCTTCCGGGCCGGCGGGTCCACCCAGAGCCGCACCGAGGTGGTGGCCGACGTGGTGGTGCCGGCGTCGCAGGTGCGCCGGGCCAAGGCGGCGCTGGCTAAGGCGCTGGCCCGGTTGGAGGAGGAGGATCAGCCGATGCAGGCGCCCGCCGCCGCCCGCAGGGCAACAAGAGCCGGATGACGGCCACGTTCGAGGTTTGTGCGGCGTGAGCGTCGCGTCAGCCGGGCGTCCGGCCGGGGGCAGGCGTCAGCTCTCGACGGAGCGGAACACCATCCCGGTCCGGGGTTTGGGCGAGAAAAAGGTGGTCTTGGGGGGCATGCGGGCCGCCCCCCGTCCCACCTCGGCGATCTGGGTCACGGTGGCGGCGCGCAGCATGACCGCGCCCTGGGCCCGGCCGGCGACCACCTCGGCCACGGTCTCCTCCACCCCGTGCTGGTAGGTCAGCCCGTGGGGAGGGAGCGATGACAGGGCCACGTCGAGGCGGCTCGAGTCGAGGGCGTGTTCGCTGGCCGCCTCGGTGGCGGTGGTCGGGCGCAGGAGCCACGTTCCGGCCGCCGTCACCAGGCCCAGCGCGCCGGCCGCCTCCATGCGGGCCACGAAATCGGCGCCGGCCGGCTCGGTCTCCTCCAGGTCGAAG
>JBKJNA010000074.1:0-2953 GCA_046596195.1 Acidimicrobiales bacterium
CGTCCATGGGTTCTCCGGCATGAGGCGCCCAGTAGCGCTTGCCGCCGGCCCCGACGGCAACATCTGGTTCACCACCACCACCAACCGGATCGGCCTTCTGGCCCCCCGCTGGCCGGGCATGCCACAACAGGTATCGGCCACCCCGGGCCCCGCGTCGGCCACCGTGACCTGGTCGGCTCCCACGTCCGATGGCGGTCTTCCGATCAACAGCTACGTGGTGACGGCCGCGCCGGGCGGGAAGGCATGCATCTGGCAGGGAGGCCCGCTCACCTGCACCTTCTCGAACCTCCCGATCGGCACGCCCGTCACCTTCACGGTCACAGCCATCAACCCAGCCGGCGCCGGCCCACCGTCAGCTTCCTCGGTCCCGGTCACCCCCCTCGACGGCTTGGCCTTCCACGCCCTGACCCCAGCCCGCATCCTCGACTCCCGGCCAACCGGCCCCCACGTCGGGCCCTACACCGCCCCATGGGGCCCAGCCCAGACACGAGATGTCACCGTCACCGCAGTGGGTGGCGCTCCGGTCGACGCAGCCGCTGTCGTCGTCAACGTGACCGTCACCAGCACCACAACCCCCGGGTACCTGACGATCTGGCCTGCAGGTGAGCCCCGGCCGCTCGCGTCGAGCCTGAACTGGGTCGCAGGCGGGACGGTGGCGAACCTCGTGACCATCAAGGCCGGCGCCGAGGGGATGGCCTCGGTGTTGAACGCCGTCGGCAGCGCCCATGTGATCTTCGACATCGTCGGCTACTACGGCCGCGTGGCCGGCAGCGGCTACACACCGCTCGACCCGGCCCGGATCCTGGATTCACGACCCGCCGGTCCCCAGGTCGGAACCTACGGCACGCCGTGGGGGGCGAACCAGACCCGCGATGTGACCGTAACCGGCGCTGGCGGCGTAGCTGAAGGAGCCGATGCCGTCGTGGTCAACATCACCGTCACAGGGACAACCGCGGCCGGGTACCTGTCCATCTGGCCTGCCGGGCAACCGCGACCGGTCGTCTCCAGCCTCAACTGGGCGCCCGGTCAGACCGTCGCCAACGCTGTTACCGCCAAGGTCAGCGCCGGCGGGAAGATCGCCATCTTCAACGCCGTCGGCACCGCCGACGTGATCGTGGATGTCATCGGCTCCTTCGCTCCCGGCACCGGCTCCCGCTTCTTCCCACGACCACCAGTCCGCATACTGGACTCCCGCCCCACCGGCCCCGCGGTCGGCCCGTACACCACACCATGGGGACCGGCCTCGACACGAGCCGTTTACACCGCCGCCGGTGACATCCCCTTCGACGCCACCGCGGCCCTGCTCAACGTGACCGCCACCGCCACCACTGCGTCCAGCTACCTGACGATCTCCCCGGCCGGCAGAGCATCCCTCACCTCCAGCCTCAACTGGGCGCCAGGCCGAACCGTCGCCAACGCCGTCCCAACCAAGCTCGGCGCCAACGGAGCGGTGACCATTACCAATGCCACAGGCACCGCACACGTGATCGTCGACGCCGCCGGCTGGTACCGCTGAGCCCTGCCCTCACGCACGGGCCTACATCCACTGCGCCGCCCGGATCGGCATCTGACCGGATCGATGCCGTGACTCTGCCGTCGTAGCCGGCCGGCGACCGGGTCGGCGCCGCCCGAGTTGGGCGCGCCGGCGCCGGGCCAGGAGACCGAGGACCCCGGTCCAGCCAAGCCGGACGTCGCTACGCCTGCCGGTGCGGGGAGTGTCTGCCTTCCGCCTCCGGCGGCGGACTTGGTGGTCGTTGCGCTTGTGTCGGGTGCGGGGCCGAGGCTGGGGTACGGATGCTGGTTGGTCTGCATCGATGTCACCCGGTGCCACGAGGTACCAGGAGATCTCGCGGGTTTTCGCGGGGCGCGGAGCCGCCGAAGACTGGACAGAGAAGAGCCCCAGGCCGCTGACCTAGGGCTTTGTGCGTGGGCGTAACAGGATTCGAACCTGTGACCTCTGCCGTGTGAAAGCCATCGATGCCCTTCCTTCGCAGGGCGTTGTAGGGCATAACCGCAGGTCACAGGCACTTTTGGTGTCGGCTCGTGCCGGCCGGTATCAGGCCGTTTCGCGGGGTCCCGCGGGTTTTTCGCGGGGCGCGCGGCCTACGACCACCTGGCGAGCGGCCTGCTGGATGTCCCCCGTCTCCGGGAGCCCGGCCGGGCCGTGGCCCTCAGGCGGGATGGGCTGAGCGCAGCGCGGTGACGGCTTGCTGCTCGGCTTCAGCCTGGAGTCGGTCGAGCTCGGCGAGCTGCGCGTCGGTCGCTTCGTCGGCGTCGATGCGGTGGCGATCGGCCCAGGCGCGGTAGGCCGCCTCGGCCGCGTAGAGGGCAGCCTGTCGCTCTTCGGTTGTGTTGAATGCGATCATCGGAGGTGCTTGACCCCGTTCCAGGTGGCGCCGAGCAGCGTGTCTCGTCCGATGGTACCGAGAGCGGTGACCTGACGAGGCGTCGGGACGAGGTCTCTGGCGAGGAGATCGGCATCCTCCAGCAGGTTGGCCACGATGATCGCTGCCTGGTTCTTGTCGCGGTGGGCCCTTCGCCGAAGCCGTCGGGCGATGATGTGGAGGTCCTCGGTTGTCTCCGGCTTGGTGAGGTCCCAATCGAATCCGAGTCGAGCCCAGACGTAGCCGCCGCTCTCCATGTCTGCGCGCAGCTCGACCCGTCCGATGCCGTTCGCTCGGTACCAGCGCTCGAGGTGGGCGAGGTAGTCGCTCCCGAACCGGCGGCGTTGCACCTGAGGATCCAGGTCCAGTTCGACGTGACGAGCGACCCAGCTCCCGTCGCGCCGCTCGATGACCCGGATGAAGTCACCGTATTCGGGCTCACCCACGAACTGAGCGGCCTAACCGCCCAGGTTACTGTCGGCCGAGGCACGCAGGGACGACTGCGCGCCGAGGGCGTCATCCTCCATCAGGGCGTAGCCGTCGGTGACTTCATCCGGGTCATCGTGCGG
>JBKJNA010000024.1:0-42480 GCA_046596195.1 Acidimicrobiales bacterium
GTCCGCTATACGGGCTGCCCGGCAGCCGATGCTGTTGTAGTGACCCTTGTGGCTCCGTTGAACCCGCTTACCAGTCTCGTCATCGATGACCGTCTTGGTCTTCTGGCAGTGCGTCCCGTCAAGGTCGAGGTTGTTGACCGGATCACCCGACCCGTAGTCGTAGTCGTTGGCGCTCCCACCCTCCACGGGGTCGACTTCGAGGAACCGCCCGAGCTTCGGCACATACTGCCGTGCGCCCATCTCGATGGTGGCGATGCCGGCCTCGGACTCGCGGGGACGCTGGTGCTGTCCGAGCCAGCCGTAGTCGAAGTTGCCCGGGGCGTCTTGCGGGTGGGTGCCGAGGGGAGTGCCGAACGGGTCATAGGTGAAGGTGGGGCTCGGCAGGCCGAGGGCATTGGCGGTGGCCATGATGTCGCCGTGGACGTTGGGATAGCTCCAGATGTCGCCCCCTGTGGCGCCCTTGTTGATGCTTGCCCCGCCGAGCAGGCTCACGAACCGCGAGTACACGCCCGCACCCAACACGCCGGTGTTGGCGTTCACCATGGCCGGTGAGTCCCCGGGTCCGGCGAAGCCGTAGGAGGTCACCACCGTGCCGTTGACCTTGCGGGCCACGATGCGGTCGATGGCGTCGCGGTCGTAGGTGACCGTGGTGGCGCCAGTGGTGGTCGCCGTGTGGCGGTCGGCCCCGTCGTAGGCGAGGGCCTGGGCGCCGAGGGTGACGGTATTGCCCCGGGCGTCGTAGGCGGGCGAGGCAACCGAGGCGTCGCTCGAGGAGACCAGGCGGTCCGCCGCGTCGTAGCACGAGGTGGTAATGGTCCCGTTGTCGCTCGACGACGTGCGGTTTGTGTTGCGCCCCGCCGTGGTCAGCGGCCCGCAGCCGCCGGTGGGCGCGTAGCCGTAGGCGAAGGTGTGGCCGGGAGCGGTGGCGCCCACCAGCCGCCCGGCGCCGTCGTAGGCGTAGGACTGTGACGCTGCCCCGTCGACGGTGGTGGTCATCACCCGACCGGACTGGGAACGAACGACGGCGTCGGAGGCGATGGCCGACAGGTCCCCCTGCCAGGTGAGGCCGGTGAGGCGCCCGGCGCTGTCCCGGGCGATGGCTGACAGGCCCGTCCCGTTGCCACCCGGAAGCGGGTAGTCCACCGAGGCCAGCTCGCCGGCTGCGTCGTAGGTGGCGGTGGCCACCGTCGAGCCGTCCAGGCGCTGGAGGGTGGGCCGCCCGGCGGCGTCGTAGGCCATCGCGCTGGTCCATCCCCGCGCCGGGGTGGCCGTGCCCACCGGGCGCCCGACCTGGTCGTAGGTCGAGGTGGTGGTGTTGGCGGTGGCGTCGGTGTAGGACGCGATGCGCCCCAGCAGGTCGACGGTGGTGGTGATGGTGCCCACCGGGTCGGCGACGGAGGTGACGAGCGGGTTGTTGCCCACCGCCCAGTTGTAGCTCACCGTGCGGGCCGGTGCGGTGGCCGAGGCCGGGATGGATCGGGAGGTGGGGCGCCCACCGGCGTCGTAGGCGATGCAGCTCCACGCGCCGGTGCCCACCCTCGACGCCACCGGGCGCCCCGCCGCGTCGTAGACGGCCTCGTTGACCTTGGCGGCGCCGGGGCCGGCGCCGTCGGGATCGGGGCCGGTGGTGGTCCTGCGACGCCCGCCCTGGTTGGCGACGTCGACCGCGCCGGTGCAGGGGTTGTCCCTGCCCTCGTTGCGCCCATAGTGGCCGTAGGTGGTGGTGGTGCCTGCCGGCAGGGTCGATGACAGGCGCCGGAACCAGCGGCCGGTGCCGGGGTCCTCGTAGGCGGTGGCGGTGACCAGGCCCAGCCCGCCGGGGTCGGCGGTGGTGGTGGTGGCCAGGCCGGTCTCGGGACGTGCATAGGCCCTCGTGGTGACCGACGAGGGCGACGACGCGGTGGTGTCGTCGGTCGTGGTCGTTGTCACCAGGCCGTAGCGGGGGTTGAGCCAGCCCCCCGGCACCGCCGCGAACGCCCCGGCGCCCGGCGTGCGCCAGTTGAGCGAGATCGAAGGACTGGTACCGGCACGGAAGTCGACCTGGATGCGGTGGCGTCCCGGCGCCACCAGGGTGCCCTGTGCGACGACGACGTCGTCGATCCACAAGGTCATGGTCCCGGACCCCGATGCGGCCAGGTTGGCGGCCTGGGCGAGGTTGATCTCGCCGGAGTAGCGGGCCGACCACCCAGAGCCGAGCGACGCGTCGGGGGGGCCGGCGGACCAGTTGGCCACCAGGGCCCCGGACGCCTCGCCCACCCCGGTGCGGTGCAGGCTGGGCGGCCCGGCCAGGTCGGCGTTGGGCCAGTAGCGGGCGGCCAGGCCGGCGATGCCGGCGTCGTAGGCGGTGGCGGTGTGGCCCATGGGAGCGCACGTGGCGTTGGGCATGTTGTTGGCCCCGAAGCACGAGGCGGGGGCGGGCCCGTAGGCGTCGGTGGGCCGGCCGTCGCCGTCGTAGAGCGTAGTGGCGCGCCGCCCTGCCGGGTCGGTGCGCGACGTGGGCCGCCCGGCGCCGTCCCAGGTGGCGCTGGTGGTCCTGGCGGTGGCGTCGGTGTCGGTGAGCAGCCGTCCGGCGGCGTCGAAGGTGACCTTGCGGAACCAGCCGTTGGGCTCGGACCCGCCCGCCGCATGCACCTTGGTCTCGCCGGTCGCTGGGTACTCGTAGGTGCGGGCGGGGCGGGGGGCGCCGGGCGTCGGGGCGGCCAGGGTGACCGAGGAGGCCTTGGCGCCCAGGTAGGAGATGGCGGTGGTGGTGGTGGCGTTGTCGGGGGCCACGCCGGCGGCCACGGCGTCGAGCGCCAGGGAGTCGCGCACCGCGCTGAGCACCGCCCCGGTGTAGGCGAAGTCGGTGTCGCCCAGGGCGATCGCCGAGGAGGCGGGGTCGTCGATACGGGCCAGCTGGGCTTGGCGGTAGAACACCTTGGTGTCGGTCCCGTCCCAGGAGTACTGGGCCCGGCACAGCATGCCGGTCGGCGCCGAGGCGTCGAAGCCGAGCCCGCCCGGTGGGGCCACGCAGGCGGCGTCGCCGCCGTAGGACAATGCGATGGCCTGGCCCGACACCGGGTCGGTCACGCTCCGCAGGCGCAGGGGCGTGCCCGACCAGGCGTACAGCGGCGCCGAGGGGTCGACGTCGTCGGTGCCCGAGGTGGCGGAGCGGAGCCGCCCGGCGACATCGAACACGTAGGTCATGGCGTCAGTGTCGTGCAGGGTGACGCCGCCGTCGGCGTTGGCGGCGAGCAGGCCGTCCTCGTCCGGCGGGGGGATGAAGCCCGAGGCGGTGCGGGCGTAGGTGTGGGTGGCGCCGGAGGCGTCGGTGAGCACTGCCGAGTAGGCCGACACGGCGGCACCGACGTAGCTCGATGTGGCGGCCGGGGAGAATGACCAACCCTTGGGCAGGGGGGCGACCTCGGGCGACAGCCACGAGGGCAACAAGGCGCTGGCCACGACCGAGCCGCCCGGCCCCACTGGGGCGATGACACCGAGGGTCATGTAGGCGATGCCGAGGTGCTCGTAGTACTCGACGGTGATGGGCTGGTCGACTTCGGGGGTGAGGGACATGGTGACGCAGCCGGCGCAGGTGGGGTTCCAGTTGTTGGACTCGTCGACCCAGCGGTTGGCCACGGTGGTGGAGCCGACCGTTGCCACCACTCCGTCGTCGTTGGCGGTGAAGAACTGGTACTGGCCGGCGACCGGCACCCGCAGCCTGCCCGTCCAGCGGACCAGGAAGTTGTCGGTGCCGAGGCCTGGCCCCGGTCCCCCGGTCCCCCAGTTGAAGTTCACGGTGGGGTCGGTGCGCACCATCACTGGCGTTTTCCCGGCAAAGGAGTGCGAGCCATCGTCGTTGTAGTACGAGCCCACGAGGCCGGTGGTGCCGGCCGGGGCCTGGGAGTTGTAGGCGAACGATAGCCCCATGGGCCCGCCCACGGCCGGGTAGGACGGCGAGGTGTGGCCCACCATCGCGTTGCCCGAGGCCAGGTTGACACTGGCCGGGCCCAGCTGGTCGTGGGGGACGGCCGGGTCGGCGCCGAGGTGGAGGTCGACGCGCAGCGACCGGGCCCACGGCGGGTAGGTGAACGAGCCGGAGGGCCCGTCGATGACCCCGTCCCAGGTCAACACGTGCCACCAGTAGGTCTGGGCGTCGGCGAAGGCGCCGTCGGGCACGGTGAAGCAGATCTGGCCGGCGGCGCAGGAGGTCCCCGCCGGCGTGTCCGTGAGCCACCCCGAGTCGACCACCTTGGCGCCGGTCTCGGCGTCGGGGCTGGTGGTGGCCCGGAACCAGTAGCGCACGTCATCGCCGTCGGGGTCGGTGGTGATGTTGGCAGCCAGTGTCGGGGTGGGGGTGGCGATGGCGGCGGCGTCGGCCGGTGCCGCCGGCATGGCGATGTTCGGGGGGCGGTTGTAGGTGATGGACAGCGTGGGGATGATGCTCGGGTCCGAGCTCGCCTCAGCCGAGTAGAAGGCCTTGTAGGCGAGGGGGTCGAGCTCGTCGGAGGCCCGCAGCTCGAGGCCGTTGTTGGCTGCCCCGTCGCTCAGCCAGCGCCGGGCCAGGGTGGTGGTGTCGAGGCTCTCCTGAGCCCCCGGGCAGGCCGAGCCGACGGCGTCGTGGTGGGCGAAGGACTTCGTCGACACCACCCCGGCGCCGTCGAGGCCGGGCTGGTTGTTCCAGGTCGTGGCCGCGCCGGGGGGGCTGGCCAAGCCGTACACGTTGACGCCGCGCTGGGCGCACGAGCCGGCGTAGGAGTACCACTCGTAGAGCCGCAGGTTGCTGTTGGTAACGGTGACGCCCGCCCCGGTGGGCAGCGAGGAGGTGTCAAAGCGCAGCAGGGAGCGGGTGGTGTGGGCCCCGTTGTCCGAGCTGCCCACGACCAACCATGCATGGGCGGCGTAGGTGGTGTCGGCGAACTCGGCGCTGTAGACCCAGGTGTCCAAGGCGCCGGCCCCCGTCGACGGCTGGGAGAACGTGGGGTCGATGGTCACCGGGAACACCCGATCCGCGGACGAGAGCCAGACCGGGTCGACGGCGACCTCGATGGTGGCCACCGTCGAGAGCTGGGACACCAGCCGGGTGGTCACCGCCGCGGTTGCCGCCGGGCCGGCGGTGGCCAGGGAGGCGTCGAAGGCCAGGCCGCTGCCGAAGCGGGCCACCTCGGCCCCGGCGGCGTCGCCCAGCTCCACGTCGCTGCCCTCCTGGCGGGCTCGCACGCCGGCGGGCAGGACCAGCTCGACGCGGTAAGAGCCGGCGGCGCCGGCGTCGGGCAGCACCACCGACTCGGCGAAGCCCCCTGCCGTGGGTCGCACGATGAGGTCACGACCTCCGGGCAGGGCCTTGGGGTAGGTGGCGCCGTCCTTGCCGGCAACGCCGGCAACGACGAGTGCGTCGGGATGGCGGGCGGTCACGGTGCCCGCCGCGGTGGCCATGGTCGCCACCGGTCCCTGCGCCACCGCCCCCAGGACCACCGCGTCGGGATCCGACTTGGCTGCCAGACCCCCGCCGGCGAGCGCCACCACCGAGCGGTCGATGTCGCGCCATGCCCCAGCGGCGTCGGTGAAGCGCACCGGCACCTCCGACAACACGGCGGTGTGGGAACCGTCAGGATTGGCGTAGACGAGCTTGGTGGGGGTGGTCTCGGCGTCGATGACCTGCGAGCGGGCAGGGTCGAACGACACCCGGGGGCTCGGAGCGTCGCCCGAGCGCTGGTCGGGATGGGGCGGGGGGCTGGCGAAGTCGCCGGCCGCCACCTCGGCCTTGGGCCGTGGCGCGGCCTCCCCGGCCAGGGCGGGGACGGGCCTGGGGTCTGGAGCCTGCGGGAGACCGGCGGCGGGCGCGATGGCGCTCTGTGACGCCCCCACCAGGGTGAGCAGGACGACGCCGCTCACCAGCCTCAGCGCGCCGCGCCGCTTGGCGCCGTGGCTCATCGTGCCTCGCCAGCGATTGTCGGAGCCGAGCTCAGTGGTGGCGTCGCGTCGCCTCATGTGATCTGCCCTTGCCTCGTCCGACCGGTCCTTGTGGCGAGACGCAAGGGAAGCGGTGGGCGTGGGCTGACCACGTCGTACCAGTGTCCCCCCTGCGAGTGGATCAGGCCGAAGCCTTGCTCGTCCAGGGGTGTCATCGGCTGAAACTCCATCGGCTTTACCCGCTGTCGAAAAAGTTCCCGGCCGTGGTGTTCGCCCCGCCGCCCTCGCTCCCACCGCCGACCCTGGTCGCCGTGGCGTGAGCGTGGAGCGGCTCCCCACTGGGTCTGCGACCGAACCGGCCGCGAAAGGGTTCCTACGACGTGGCTATCGATCCGCCGTTATTGCTACGGAGATCCCATCCCTCGCTCCCTGACAGGAGTCGCTTGTCGGTGGTCCCACCCCCCGGGAAGCCCAGTTCGTCGGACGCAGACCGTCTCGCTGGCCGCCGGGTCACCGCGACCCGGGAGGACGGTGGTGAGGGACAGCTCAACTGGCGAATCCAGGGTTCAAGGTCTTGATCCCCGGCCGGCTACGGGCGTGCAGGGCCCCAACCACCACCACCCGGCGTGAGCATCCGTAGCACGTCGCCGGCCCGCAGGCGCACGGTGCACTTGTCCAAGAGATGCTCGGCACGCGCCTCGTCGCCGCCGGGCAACAGCCAGTTCTCTCCCGGCGCTCCAGGCTCGCCGCCGGCGAGCCCCCATGGCCGCGAGACCCGGCGCTCGGTGATGAGCGAGACCGTGACGTCCTCGAGCACCTGGAGGTCGCGCTCGATCCCCTCGCCGCCCGCCGCCTGTCCGGCGCCACCCGAGCCCCGCCTCAGCCGGTACCGCAGGACGCGGAGCGGATAGGCCCGCTCCAGCGCCTCGATGGGCGTATTTTTGGTATTTGTCATGCCCGTCTGAATGCCCGACTGGCCGGGCATGGGCGGTCCTGACTGGTGTGCTTCGTTGACTGTGTTGGTCATCGCCGTGTGCACACCGCTCATGCCGGCCCGGCCCGGCCGGCCGCCCTGCCCGCCGGCCACCGTCTCGTAATAGACCCAGCCGTCGCCGCCGAGCAGCACGTTGTTCATGGTGCCCTGGCCGGCTGCGCCCACCCGGTCCGGGACGACCTGGGCCAGCGCCCCGAGGCACACGTCGGCGACGCGCTGGCTGACCTCAACGTTGCCGGCGCCGACGGCCACCGGCGGGACGGCGGCCACGACCGATCCGGGCGTGGCGATCACCTTCACCGGGCGCAGCGCCCCGCCGTTGGCCGGGATGGTCGGGTCCGTCACGCTCCGGATGGCGAAAGCCACCGCGCTCACCGTCACCGCCTCGACGGCGTTCACGTTGCCCGGCCGCTGGGGGTCGGTGCCGGTGAAGTCGAAGATGACCTCGTCGCCTTCGATGGTGAGGGTGACGGCGATGCGCGACGGCAAGCGCTGGTCGTTCCCCGGACCGCTCGAGTCGAGCACGTCCTCGAAGTGCCACACGCCGTCGGGCAGCTCGGCGAGGGCGGCCCGCATGCGCCGCTCCCCGTACGCCACCACCTCGGCCAGCGGTTCGCCGGCCATCTCGGCCAGGCGCTCGACACCCACCCGGTTGGCGCCGAGCTGGGCGTCGAGGTCACCCCGTCGTTCCTCAGGCGTGCGGGAGTTGGCCAGCAGTAGCGCCGCCACCTGGTCGGCGAACACCATGGGCGGGATGCGCAGGCCCTCCTGCACGACCTCCTCCGCCTCGGGGGGCATCGACCCGGGCGCCATGCCGCCGACGTCGGCGTGGTGCGCCCGGTTGGCCGCCCAGCCCACCAGCACCCCGTCCACGTGGCAGGGCGCCACCAGGGTGATGTCGTTCAGGTGGGTGCCGCCGGCGAAGGGGTCGTTGAGGATCACCTGCTCTCCGGCGCGGACATCGAGGGCCAGCGCCGCCCGCACCGATGCCGGCATCGAGCCCAGGTGGACGGGGATGTGCTCGGCCTGGACCAGCAGCTCTCCGTCGGGCGTGAACAGCGCGGCCGAGCAGTCCGCACGTTCCTTGATGTTGGGACTGAAGGCGGCCCGGCGCAGCACGGCGCCCATCTCCTCGGCCACCCCGGTGAGGCGCGACACCAACACCTGGAGCGACGCCGGGTCCAGCACCGGTTCCGTCATCGGGTCATCACCCACGACCCGCCCGGCCCCACCTCGGCCGACCATCCCGGCGCCACCCACACGGTGCAGTCCTCCTCGGCCACGACGGTCGGGCCGCGGGCGGGGCGGCGGACGGCGCCCGGAGGATGGGGGATGCGGTCGAGTGGCACGGGCGGTGGCAAGCAGGCTGTCGCCCGAAGGGCGGTGACCTCGACGGGGGCGCCTGGCCTGACGTAGCCGTTGCGCCGACGGTGCTCGCCCCCGAAGGCGGCCACCGACGCCACCGTGAGCTCATGGCTCTGGCCTGCGTACCGGCAGTCGAGGCCGAGTTCCACGTCCACCGGCGCCCGGTCGCCCACGGTCACCGTGCCATGGGCGGTGCGGTGGTCGAGCATGACCCGGGCCGGGGCGTCGGGGGCGACGCCGAGGAGGTGGCGGGCGGCGGCCCGCGCCAGCCTGAAACGGGCGTCGCTCAGGCCGTCGTGGTCGCCAGGTGTCGGCCACGAGCGCACGAGCACGGCCTGGCGAGGCGACCCGAGCAGGCCGGCGGCCGACAGCACACCCGCCCGGGGCGGCACGATCACCGCCGCCATTCCGAGCGCCTCGGCCAGGGCACAGGCATGCAGGGGGCCGGCGCCGCCGAAGGCCACCAGGGCGAGCGAGCGCGGGTCCACCCCCCGCTCCAGGCTCACCGTGCGGACGGCCTGCACCATCGCCGCGTCCACCACCGCCAGCACGCCCTCGGCCGTCACGTCCACGTCGTCGAGCGCCTTGAGGGCGGCGTCGACGTCGAGGGTGCCGATGCCGGGCAGCACGGCGTCGTGGGGGATCCGCCCGGCGATCAGGTCGGCGTCGGTGACGGTTGCCTCGGTGCCGCCCCGGCCGTAGCAGGCGGGCCCGGGGACGGCGCCGGCGCTGCGGGGCCCCACGGTGAGTGCTCCGCCGGCGTCGACACGGGCGATGGAGCCACCGCCGGCTCCGATGGTGTGGATGTCGAGCGACGGCAGGCGCACCGGGTAGCCGGCCACCGTGCGTTCCGCCGCGGGCGCCGGCGCGCCATCGACAATGAGACAGACGTCGGTGCTGGTGCCGCCCATGTCGAAGCTCACTGCATCCGCAAACCCGGCTGCGACGGCGGCCGCCGCCGCTGCCCGGACACCGCCGGCCGGGCCGGAGAGCAGCAGGGCGGCGGGGCGGGCCATCGCCTCTTCGAGGCCGACGAGGCCGCCGGCGGACGTCATCACCAGCACCTCGCCGGCCGAGCCGGCCAGACGGCCGAGGTACGACCGGCACGCCGGGCGCAGGCCGGCGTCGACGACGGTGGTGACCGTGCGCTCGTACTCCCGGAACTCCGGCGACACCTCGTGTGAACACACCACGTCGAGGCCGCGGTCGCGCAGCACGGCCGCCACCGCCTGCTCGTGACCGGCGTCGAGGTCGGCGTGCAGCAGGCAGACGGCCACCACGCCGATCCCGGCCGGCACCTCCGGCACCGCAGCGATGTCGACCGCCTCCACCTCCCGGCCGTCGGCGGCCAGTCGCCCGCCGACCTCGAAGCGGAGGTCACGGGGCACCAACGGCTCCGGTCGGTCGGCCCACGGGTCGTACAGCGACGGTCGGTCCTGACGGGCGATCTCGATGACGTCGGCCAGGCCTGCGGTTGTCACCAGGGCGACCGTGGCCCCCCTGCCCTCCAGCAGGGCGTTGGTGGCGACAGTGGTCCCGTGGGCAAGCAGCGCAGGCCGGTCACCGCCGAGAACGGCCAGCCCGGCGACGACGCCCGCGGACGGGTCGTCGGGCGTGGACAGGACCTTGACGATGCGGCCGTCACCGGACACCACGTCGGTGAACGTCCCACCGGTGTCGACACCGACCTCCACAAGGCCGACCCTACCGACGCCGCCGCCGGCCTGGCGCCCCTGCCCTTTCGACTGCGGGATCAGACCGTGGGCTCGAGGACCCAGACCTCTTCCTCGCCCAGGTGCTCCTTGAGCGTGCGGACGGTGCGACCCACGGTCGGGTCGGTCCCGTCCCACACCACGACCGCCTCGTCGGCGTTGCGGGCCAACCAGGTGTCGCGCCGGCTCATGGCGCCCGCCACACCCTGGCGGTTGTCAGGCGTGGTGGCCTGGAGCAGCACCTGGGCGTGCGCCTTGTCGAGCATGCTCCGGAACCGCTCACGCACTTCGGACGGCCAGGGCGAGTCCTGGCCGGGGAACGCCAGGACGGCGACATACGGAACGTCGGAGTCCTGGGCCGCCTCCACAGCCAGCTGCTCGGCCCCGAGCCCCATGCCGCTCAGCAGGATGAGGTCGGGATGCAACTGCTTCTTGGCCGCCAGGACCTCGCCCAGCCTGCGCCGCACGCCATCGGCCATCTCGTTGGGGCCGTAGCCGCCGAGCCCGGGAGGGCGCAGGCCGGCGGCCAGCAGTCGGTGCCCCTCCGGGCCGGCGGCCACGGTCGTGTCGCCGGCTGCAGAAGCTGCGACGGCCGGCGCCGAGGCGGCCCGCAGGTCGGCGGGGCCGAGCAGGTCGGGGGTGCCGTCGCCCCGGCGACCCTTCCGGGTGCGGGCCGCCTCCACCGCCAGGCGGTCGACCAGGTCGTTCATGACATCGTTCGAGTGGCCCTTCACCCACGTGAACCGCACCCGCCCCGGCTCCGCCTGCACGGCTTCGATAAGCGGCTCCCACAGGTCACGGTTGGCCACCGGCTGGCGGGCCTTGTTGGTCCACCCCCGGGCGACCCACCCCTCCCACCAGCGGTCGTTGAAGCACTTGACCACGTAGGTCGAGTCGCTCACCACCTCGAGCGGGCCGTCGTTGGCCAGCACCGCCTCGAGGGCGGCCTTGACCTCCATGCGCTGATTGGTGGTCTGCGGATCCGGCCCGCTCGCATATACCCCATCCGGAACCGCCCACGCCCACCCACCGGGCCCGGGATTCCCGATACAGGCCCCATCCGTATACACCCGAGTCACGATCCGGCCATCCTGCCCTGCCGAGCGACACTTCTCACGTCATGGCCAGAAGGTGGGGTTTCGCGAGGAGGCGCGAAGCGCCGAATGTCGGCGGCCGCCAGGGCGCGGCCCGGCGAGAGGGGGTCGGATGTCGCCAGGAGGCGGCCGGCCACCAAGCTCCGCTTCCGAGTGCGAAACCCCTGCGCGAGCATGGTGGCATGGCAGACCCGGTGATCTTCGACGGCTTCTCCCACCAGCTGCCCGACATCGACCCCGAGGAGACAGGCGAGTGGCTCGACTCGTTCGACGCCATCGTCGACGCACGCGGCAAGGGTCGAGCCCGGTACCTGCTCATGAAGCTGCTTGAGCGGGCCCGTGAGCAGCAGGTGGGCTTCCCCGCCACTGTGTCGACGCCGTACGTCAACACCATCCCGCCCCACCAGGAGCCCTGGTTCCCCGGCGACGAGCACATCGAGCGCCGCATCCGCGCCTACATCCGCTGGAACGCGGCGGTGATGGTGTCGCGGGCCAACACGCTGTCCAAGGGCATCGGCGGCCACCTCGCCACCTACGCCAGCTCGGCCAGCCTCTACGAGGTCGGCTTCAACCACTTCTTCCGCGGCCGTGACGACGGCATGCCCGGCGACCAGGTGTACTTCCAGGGCCACGCCGCCCCGGGCATCTACGCCCGCGCCTTCCTCGAGGGCCGCCTCGGCGAGGAGCAGCTCGACCACTTCCGCATGGAGCTCGGCGGCAAGGGGCTGTCGTCCTACCCCCACCCCAGGCTCATGCCGGACTTCTGGGAGTTCCCCACCGTGTCGATGGGCCTCGGCCCCATCAACGCCATCTACCAGGCCCGGTTCAACCGGTACCTGCACAACCGCCACCTGGTGGACACCAGCGACGCCAAGGTGTGGTGCTTCCTGGGCGACGGCGAGATCGACGAGCCGGAGTCGCTGGGCGCCCTCACCCTGCCTGCCCGCGACAGTCTCGACAACCTGATCTTCGTCGTCAACTGCAACCTCCAGCGCCTCGACGGGCCGGTACGGGGCAACGGCAAGATCATCCAGGAGCTCGAGGCGGTGTTCCGGGGGGCCGGCTGGAACACGATCAAGGTGATCTGGGGCACCAGATGGGACGACCTCCTTGCCCGCGACACCGACGGCGTGCTGCTCAACAAGATGAACACCACCGTGGACGGCGAGTACCAGAAGCTGTCGGTGGAGAGCGGCGCCTACATCCGGGAGCACTTCTTCGGCCAGGACCCGCGCCTGCGCCAGATGGTCGAGCACCTGACGGACGACGAGTTGCGCACCCTGCCGCGCGGCGGGCACGACTACCACAAGCTCTTCGCCGCCTATAAGGCGGCAGTGGAGCACCAGGGTGCGCCGACCGTCATCCTGGCCAAGACGGTGAAGGGCTGGGCCCTCGGGTCGGAGATCGAGGGGCGCAACGCGACCCACCAGATCAAGACCATGAGCAAGGACCAGATGATCTCCTTGCGGGACCGCCTCTACATGCAGGAGCAGATCCCCGACGAGGCATTCAAGGGAAAGTTCCCTCCCTACTACCGACCGCCCGAGGGGTCGCCCGAGCACGAGTACCTCATGCAGCGGCGCCGGGCCCTCGACGGCCCGCTGCCGCAGCGGTCCTTCAAGTGGAAGGCGCTGCCGGCGCCGGACAGGAAGGTCTTCGCCGAGTTCGAGGAAGGCTCCAAGGGCCGGGAGTTCTCCACCACCATGGGCTTCGCCCGCCTTGCCCGCAACCTGCTGCGGGACAAGGGCATGGGCTCCCGCGTCGTGCCCATCATCCCCGACGAGGCTCGCACGTTCGGCATGGACGGGCTTTTCAAGGAGTTCTCGATCTACGCCCCGTTCGGCCAGAAGTACGAGCCGGTCGACGCCGCCACCATGTCGTTCTACAAGGAGGACAAGTCCGGCCAGATCCTCGAGGAGGGCATCACAGAGGCCGGGTCCATGGCGTCGTTCACCGCCGCCGGCACCGCCTACGCCACCTGGAACACGCCGATGGTGCCCTTCTACATCTTCTATTCGATGTTCGGCTTCCAGCGCACGATGGACCTCATCTGGGCCTTCGGTGACATGCGGGGCCGGGGCTTCATGCTGGGCGCCACCGCCGGGCGCACGACCCTCAACGGCGAGGGCCTCCAGCACCAGGACGGCCATTCCCTGCTGCTGGCGTCGGCCGTGCCCAACGTGGCCGCCTATGACCCGGCGTTCGCCTACGAGGTGGCCGAGATCATCCGCCACGGCATCGACGCCATGTACGGCGAAGTCCCCGAGGACCGCTTCTACTACCTCACCCTCTACAACGAGAACTACGTGATGCCGGCCAAGCCCGAGGGCGTCGACGAGGGCATCATCCGGGGCCTCTACCGCTTCGCCGCCGCCCCCGACGGCCCGGGCCGGCGGGCGTCGGTCGTGTTCAGCGGCAGCGCCTACCGGGCGGCCATGGAGGCCCAGCGCCTGTTGGCCGAGCACCACGACGTGGCTGCCGAGGCATGGAGCGCCACCTCGTACAAGGCGTTGCGCGAGGACGCCCTGTCGGCCGAGCGCTGGAACCGCCTCCACCCCACCGAGCCGGCCCGCACCCCCTACGTCACCGAGACGCTGCGCGCGGCCGAAGGCCCGTACGTGGCCGTCACCGACTTCATGAAATCGGTGTCCGACCAGGTGGCCCGCTGGGTGCCCGGCCACTTCACCGCCCTCGGCACCGACGGCTACGGCCGCTCCGACACGGTCGACGGCCTGCGCCGCCACTTCGAGGTCGACGCCGGCCACATCGTCGTCGCCGTCCTCAAGGCGTTGGCCGACACGGGCGAGGGCAAAGCGGAGGACGTGGCCGACGCCATCGCCCGCTACGAGCTCGACGCCGACGCCATCGACCCCCGACTCGCCTGACGGCCCGACACCGACGGTTGCAGGTGAGCCGGCGGCCCGACCACTGCCCGTTTGCCCGCTCTTCTAGGCTCGGCTTCATGCCGAAGGTGAAGCTGCATCTCGCTCAGAACGACGCCGCCGACAAGCTGCTCTCGACCGATCCGCTGGCCCTCCTCATCGGCATGGTGCTCGACCAGCAGATCCCCCTGGAGAAGGCGTTCAAGAGCCCGCTCGACCTGAAGGAACGGCTGGGCGGGCAGCTCGACGCGGCCGAGATCGCCGGCATGGACCCCGACGAGCTGGCGGACATCTTCGCCACGCCCCCGGCGCTGCACCGGTTCCCCCGGGCCAACGCCAAGCGGGTGCAGGAGCTGTGCCGCATCGTGGTGGAGGAGTACAAGGGCAAGGCGGCCCGGGTGTGGTCCACCGCGGGCGAGGGCACCGAGCTGCTGCGGCGGGTGAAGGCCCTGCCCGGCTTCGGCGAGCAGAAGGCGCGCATCTTCGTCGCCCTTCTCGGCAAACAGCTCGGCGTCCAGCCGTCCGGTTGGGAACTGGCGGCCGGCTCATTCGGGGAGCCCGGCTCGTTCGTGTCGGTGGCCGACATCGACGGGCCGGAGAGCCTGGCTCGCGTGCGCCGCTTCAAGCAGGAGCGCAAGGCGGCGGCCAGGGCTGCCGTCGAGCAGGCAGCGGCGGCGGCGTCAGCGTCAGCGATGCTGCGGTAAGCCGGCTTCGACCGGGGACCCTGCCCGGCCGACTGAGAACGTAACTGCTGGCGGCCATCACAGATCCAGCACCACGACGTGGTGCGGCAGGTCGAAGGTGGTGAACCCCTCCCCGACCGCCCGCCACCCGTTCCGCTCGTAGAAGGCAAGGGCGCTGTCACGGCCGTTGGCCCACAGAACCTGGTGGCCCTGATGCGCCGCAAGGTGCCGGCTATCCGCAGGTGCGCAGGGACGTGCCGGTGGCGACGGCGTTCCCGTTGCGCCCGGCGGCCCACTCGGCCAGCGCGGCCGCGAGCTGGGCCGTGTCGCCCGGGGTGTCCATCACGAAGTTCATGCGCATGCAGGTCCGGGCGCCGTCCTTCCAGACCACGTAGTGGTCGCCGCCCCAGCCGTCCGCAGCGGAACGGGCGTCGTCGTCCTCGAGCTCCGAGCGCAACATGAGGGCGAGGAACAGCTCGCCGATCTCACCGTCGTCGAAGGCGGTCCTGTCGGCCTCCGGCGTGGGAACCGACTCCGGCTTGTCGCCTTCCAGATAGCGCTCGGGGTCGATCACCTGCTCCGAGCTGGCGGGCGGATCCTCGTAGGCGGCATCGAGGCGGGCATGGCCGCCCGCATCCTCGATGGCTGCCACCAGGTCGGGACCGTAGGCATAGGGAAACCCGAAGAGGACCTCCACCACCTCGGGCACGTCGGGCACGTTGCCTCCCAAGGACCGCTCCTCCCGGTCGGCCGCCTGGCGATCGGTGCGGGAGAGTGAGTCGCGGTACCTGTCCTCGATGCGCAGGGCGCTGCCCTCGGCCAAGGTCTGGAAGCCGGCGTATCCCTCGTCGGTCAGGTCGTCGCGGTCGAGATCGAAGTTCTGGTCCTCGAGGGCATGAAGGAGTTCATGGGACAGCACGGTGCGCACGAACGGCGTGGGTTCGGTGCCCCGCACCACCAGCTCCTTGCTCTCGGGGTCGTAGAAGCCGAGCACCGCACCGGCGGTGAAGGTGCGCACGATGGCGGACAGATCGTCGTCGTCGGTCAACAGCCCCATTGCCTGGAGCGCGGCCTCGGTGTGCTCGATGTCCTTCTCGTCCTCGGCGCTCGTCTCCACCACGCGCTCCTCGAACTTCTCGTCGTCGAGCAGCGTCACCTTCACCGGATGCTTGTACGTGAGGCCCCGCTCCTTCTCCACGAACCCCTGGAGCACGGGCACCACGTCCTCGATCGTGGTGGCGGCGGGGACCGAGTCGTTGGTGCTGCCCGACCGGCGAACGGCCGTGGTCGAGGTCAGCGATGGCGTCGCCGAGAACTCGAAGCCGTCATCCGGGCCGAGCGTGAGCGCGCCGACGACGGCGGCCACGAGGAGGGCGGCGATGAAGCCGGCGACGAACGGCACGGTCCGACGGGGCATCCGTTCACCATGCCCCGTTTCGGGCTGCCTTGCGACACGGCCCCGGCGCGGCTTGCATGGGGACCATGCGCGTCGTCGTGGTGGGAGCTGGCCTGGGTGGACTGTCGGCTGCGTGCCACCTGGCGGGCCGGGGCCACGAGGTCGTCGTGGTCGAACGGGCCGAGGTGCCGGGCGGACGGGCCGGGCTGCTCGAGTCGCACGGTTACCGCTTCGACACGGGCCCGTCGGTGATGACCATGAAAGGCCTGTTGAGCGACGTGTTCGCGGCGGCCGGCGCCGACATGACCGACCACCTCACGCTGTCGCCGGTGGACCCGATGTACCGGGCCTGCTTCGCCGACGGCTCCGCCATCCGGGTGCGCCACGGGCGCGAGCCGATGACCGAGGAGATCCGCCGGGAGTGCGGGGGCCGGGAGGCGGAGGCGTTCGGCCGCTTCTGTGACTACCTCACCGACCTCTACAAGCTGGAGCTGCCCAACTTCATCAACCGCAGCTTCAACTCGCCGCTCGACCTGGCGTGGCCGCTCGGCCCGATCATCCAGCTGGTGCGCATGGGTGGCTTCCGCAAGCTCAACCCGGTCGTAGAGGACTACTTCTCCGACCAGCGGCTGGTGAAGCTGTTCTCGTTCCAGGCCATGTACGCCGGCCTGTCGCCCTTCGAGGCACTCGCCGTCTACTGCGTCATCACCTACATGGACACCGTCGAGGGCGTGTACTTCCCGGCCGGCGGCATGCATGCCATCCCGAGGGCCCTGGCCGCCGCCGCCGAGAAGGCGGGCGCCACCTTCCAGTACGGGCAGGCGGTGGAGCGGGTCGTGCGCCGGGCGGGTACGAGCGGTCCGGTCACCGGCGTGCGCCTCCAGAACGGCGAGGTGATCAAGGCCGACGCGGTGGTGCTCAATCCCGACCTGCCGGTGGCCTACCGCGGCATGGTGCCCGAGGTCGACATGCCCCGCACCGCCCGAAAGGGCCACTACTCCCCGTCCGCCGCCGTGTGGCTGGCCGGCGTGAAGGGGCCCTGGCCCGAGGATGCAGCCCATCACAACATCCACTTCGGCGCGGCGTGGAAGGGCGCCTTCCAGGCCCTGCTGAAGGACGGCACGCTGATGCCCGACCCGTCGATCCTCGTGAGCGGCCCCTCGTCGTCCGACCCGTCGCTCGCTCCCGAGGGCTCCTCGTCGATGTACGTGCTGGAGCCGGTTCCCAACCTCGACGGCAAGGTCGACTGGGTGTACGAGCGGGAGCGCCTGAAGGAGTCCCTCACCGCCCGGGTGGCCGCCCTCGGCTACCCGTCGGATGTCGAGGTCGAGTACTTCTTCGACCCGACCGACTGGGAGCGACAGGGCATGGAGCGGGGCACGCCGTTTGCCCTCAGCCACAAGTTCTTCCAGAGCGGCCCGTTCCGTCCCAACAACGTGAGCCGCAAGGTGCCGGGCCTGGTGTTTGTGGGATCCGGCACGGTGCCGGGCGTGGGCGTTCCCATGGTGCTGCTGTCGGGGCGCCTGGCCGCCGACCGGGTGGAGGAAGTCGGGCGGTGACCGGCCCGGGAGGACGGTCCATCAGCGAGTCACCGGCGCGACATCCCGGAGGGACGGCGCACCGGTGAGGTCCCGGCGCGCCGCCGCACTGCCGGTGTCGCTGGAGGCGTCGTACGAGAACTGCCGCAAGCTCAACAAGCGCTACGGCACCACGTACTACTGGTCGACGTCGCTGCTGCCGCGGGTCAAGCGTCATCACGTCCATGCCCTGTACGGCCTGTGCCGATACGCCGACGACATCGTCGACGACCTGGGTCCCGTGCCCCTCGCCGTGCGGGAGCGGGCGCTGGCCGAATTCGGCGAGGCCTTCTACTCCGGGATGGCCGCCGGCCGCTCGGACCATCCGGTCCTCAAGGCGGTGGTGCACACCATCCGGGCGTTCGACATCGACCCGGACTGCGTGCGCCGGTTCCTGCGGTCGATGACCATGGACCTTTCGGTCGAGACCTACGAGACGTTCGACGACCTCCTCGACTACATGGACGGGTCGGCGGCGGTGATCGGCGAGATGATGCTCCCGATCCTCGAGCCGCTGGAGGAGGCGGCCTTCGGCCACGCCCGGGACCTCGGCATCGCCTTCCAACTCAGCAACTTCTGGCGGGATGTGGGCGAGGACCTCGACCGCCGGCGGGTCTACGTGCCCCAGGAGGACATCCGGAAGTTCGGCGCAGAGTCGGCCCTGGCCCAGCGTCGGGTGACGCCCGAGTGGGTGGAACTCATGAAGTTCGAGATCGAGCGCACCCGCGTCTATTACGCGTCCGCCGACCTCGGGATCCCGATGCTGCCGCCGGTTGGCGCCCGCTGCATCGCCGGCGCCCGCCGCCTCTACTCAGGCATCCTCGAGCGCATCGAGGCGGCGGAGTACGACGTGTTCTCGGCACGCGTCCGCGTCCCGACGTGGCAGAAACTGGCGGTGGCTGCCCGGCTGGCCCGCCCCGGCATCGATCGCTCCTGACACGGCCGGGTGATCCAGGCGCCACAGCCCTCAGGCCCGGTCGACGACCCTGCGGGCCAGTTCCGTGGCGAGTTCGGAGGGGAAGGGTTCGGGGGCGTTGGCGAACGAGAGCGTCACCCCGACCCGACCCTTCCTGACCACGACAAGATCGAGGTAGAACGGGATCTGCTGGTCGCCGGCCACGGCGATCGAGTTGATCCGGATGGCGCTGGTGGCGTCGCCCAGTTGGGCGAAGTCGAGGCGCTCGGCCTTGCCGGGCCGAACGTCGCCTCGGTCTGCCGCTTGGCCTGGGCTTCGAACCGCTCGATCACGCAGGGCAGCGCCTTCTCGCTGGCGAAGGCGGAGAAGTCCTGCTCGGTCGTCTCCTCACCCGAGCCGGTCGGTTCTGACCTCCATCCGGGCGGGAGGTCCGAGGCCTTCAACACGATCGCCCGCGCCTTGGCCTGGTCGGTCGGGCCCTTGGGGGTGGCGACCTTGTCGTCACCGTCACCCCCGCACGCGGCCACGCCCACGGCGAGCACGAGCACGAGCACGAGCGCGAGCACGCTCGTGGCCAGCCGGACACGCATAGTTGCGAGCCTACGGTCGGCCGCGCCGGCCCCCTCTCCTCAGGCCCGCGACGCCATGGCTTCGGCCAACAGCGCATCGGCCCGGGCGTACGACGCCGTCCTTCGATGCCGTGGCACGCTGTCGGCCGTGCGACGGCCCGGCTCCACAGACGCCGGATGACCACCACGCGGCTCGCTCTGGAGTCGCTCCGCTGGCTGACCGGGGTGTGGCTCTTGTGGCACGTCGCCCGCTGCCGGCCGGCGCGGGTGGACGGCGCCCGACTGGCGTCCACCACGTCGGTGGTCATTCCCGCGCGCGACGAGGAGGCAATGCTGCCCAGGCTGCTCGCCTCTCTGGCGGTGCAGGAACCGCCGCCGGCACAGGTGGTCGTGGTCGACGACGCGTCGGTCGACGCCACCGCCGAGGTGGCCCGCCGGGGCGGCGCCACCGTCGTGGCCGCAGGCTCGCTTCCGCCCGGATGGACCGGGAAGACGTGGGCGTGCTGGACCGGTGCGGGCGCCGCCGCCGAGCCGGTGCTGGCCTTCCTCGACGCCGACACGGAGCTCGAGCCGGGCGGGCTGGCCAGGATCCTCGATGAGCACGACCGCCGGGGCGGGCTGGTGTCGGTGGCGCCCGACCACGTGACCGTGCGGCCCTATGAGTGGCTGTCGGCCTTCTTCAACGTGGTCGCCATGATGGGCCTCGACGCCTTCGACCCGCTCCGCCGGCGGCGGGTCCCCCGTGGCGCGTTCGGGCCCTGCCTGGTGACGACCCGTGCGGACTACCTGGCCTCGGGCGGCCACGAGGCGGTGCGGGCCGAAGTGGTGGAGGATGTCGCCCTGGCCCGCCGCTACATCGCCTCCGGCCGACCGGTGACGTGCCTGGGCGGACGGGGGACGATCCGGTTCCGCATGTACCCGGCCGGGCCGGCGCAGCTGGTGGAGGGCTGGACCAAGAACTTCGCCGGGGGGGCCGGCGCGGCGCGGCCGGTCACGTTCCTCCTCATCTCGGTGTGGCTATCGGGGTGCATCTCGGCGCCCTGGTACCTGGGCGCAGCCGGCTTCGACCGGGGCGCCCTGTCCCTCGTCGCCGCCGGCGCGCTCTACCTGGCGTACGTCGTGCAGTTGTTCTGGATGCTCGGCCGCATCGGCCGCTTCGGCCGCATCACCGCCCCGCTCTACCCGGTGGTCCTCGCGTTCTTCCTGGTCGTCTTCGCCCGGTCGATCGTGCTCACCCACGTGCGGGGCGAGGTCACGTGGCGGGGTCGGTCGATCGCCACCAAGGCGACGTCCGGCCCCAAAGCGGCCGACACCGGCGCCGATCCCCGGGCCGCCCCATGAGCCCGCGGCCGCTGTGGTTCGCCATCGCATCCGACGCCGCCGCCTGGGCGTGCGTGCAGGTCGGCGCCGGGTACCTGGCCCACCGCCTGCCGGACCGCCTGCTCGGCGCCGACACGTGGCTGCTGCGGGAACGGGCGTGGGAGCGGCGCGGCCGGTTCTATGTCGAGACGGCCCGCATCCGCCGCTGGAAGGGCCTCCTGCCCGAGGCCGGCGCCTTCTTCGCCGGCGGCGTGAGCAAGCGCACCCTTCCCGGCCGTACCGCCGCCCACCTCGACGCCCTGGCGCGCGAGACCCGCCGGGCCGAACTCGCCCACTGGCTGATGATGCTGCCCGCGCCGGTGTTCGTGGCCTGCAACCGCCCGCTGCTGGCGCCCTTCATGCCCGTGTACGCCCTGGCCGTCAACGTCCCCTGCATCGCCGCCCAGCGCTACAACCGCATCCGCCTCCGCCGTGCCGCCGCCCGCGCCGCGTAGCGCCCCATCAGGCGTCGCCGGGCGCACCAGGCTCGCACCGGTCAGCCGATCAGGGCCGGCGCCGTAGCGGTCGGCTGACCAGCATGGCGGCAGGCGCCATCGTCACGGGGCGGCGACTGCCTCGCTGGAGGTGACCTCGTCGGCCCGCCGGCCGGGGCGCTCGGCGAAGGGGTCCCAGGTAGCGGTGGCGGCCTTGGCCCGCAGCGCCTTGGGGACGAGCGGCACGAGCATGCCGAAGGGCTCGCCACCGTAGAGGTGGTGAATGCGGTGGGAAGCCTTCATCCACTCCAGCAGGCGGTACCTGCCCCGCACCAGGTTGAGGCGGCGATGGATGTAGATCTCGTGCACGAACAGGTACGACACGCCGTACAGGGTGATGCCGATGCCCACCGGCACGAGGGAGCGCACGGATCCGAACGTGCCCACCGAGAAGGCGGCGATGGCCACCGACGAGAACATGAGGGGGTACAGGTCGTTCAGCTCGAAGCCGCCCTCGCCCGTGTCGTGGTGGCTCTGGTGCAGGCCGATGCCGAACCCGTGCATGACGAAGCGATGGGTGAGGTAGCTCACGCCCTCCATGGCGCACAAGGCGGCGAGGACGATAACGGTGCCGGTCACTGCTCCGCCGTCCCTTCGTGACGTCGGACCAGCGAGTTGCTCATGGACCGTCCTCCCGGGCCGCTCATAACCGTCCCAGGATACCGGCCCTGGCCCGCTCCTCGGTCGTGGACGGGGCCTCACGGCGCCCCGCCCGGTCCCACAGCAGCATCACCAGGGTGAGCATGGCCCAGGCGTAGATGAACTCCTCGGTGGGGATGTCGAGGGGCCACCGCCAGCCGCTCAGCACCGAGTCGTTGTACCGGATGATGGGCGCCGAGAGCTTCGTCATCCACCCGTCCACGGGGATCTGGAAGGCCACGATGACCACCATGGCGATCCAGTAGGCCTTCTGGCGGAACAGGCCCGTCCGGAACACGCGTAGCTCCAGGACGACCACGACGATCGCCGCCAGGACCGAGAAGCCCGGGTAGGCCGGGATCACTGGTCCACCTTCCCGAAGCGGGCCAGCACGTTGCGCACGGCCTCCAGGGTGAGCAGGCCGCAGATCGGCACGGCCACGAAGAACACGACTTCGTCCACCGGGATGCCGGGCAGCACGTTCCAGCCCGTCGTGTACCTCGGGTTGAAGCCCCAGTGGTCGCGGGCCACGGCGATGACGTCCCACACCAGCAGCACGGCGGCCACGGGCAGCAGCGCGGCCAGCAGGCGGCGGGGCCGCCGCCACACCTGCGCGCCGAGGAGGAACTCCAGCGGCAGGGTCAGGAGTAGGCAGAGACCCATGAGGATGAGGTACTGATAGCGGTCCATGACGATCGATCCGGTTGAGACGACAGGGATGGCGACGCCGATGGTGCTGGGCGCAGCCGAGCGCCTCATGCTACGTACCGACTCCGCCCTCCAGATGGTCGACCTCACCGAGCGGGTCGCCGCCGCGGTCCGCAGGGCCGGCCTGGAAGAGGGCCTGGTGAGCGTCTTCTGCCCGCACACGTCGTGCGGGCTGGCCATCACCGAGGCGGAGGACGGCCATCACCGCGACCTGGCCGCCGTGCTGGAGGAGCTGGCACCGCAAGGCCGGGCGTGGGACCACGACGACCTCACGACCCGCTGGCAGAACCTCGAGCCCGACGAGCGCCGCAACGGGTGGAGCCACATCCGCCACCTGCTAGCCACGTCACCGTCACTCGTCCTCCCCGTGCTCGACGGGGCGCTGGCCCTCGGCCGGTGGCAGGCGCTGTTCCTGGTGGAGCTCGACGGGCCCCGCCCCGAGCGCACGGTGGTCGTCCAGGCCTGGGGGCGAGCGGCGAACTGACCTGAGCGCAGGCGGTCGCCCTCACAGGTGGTCGCCTCGGGTCAACCACCGGGCGCGTCCGGACCGGGGTTGGGAACGGCCGTTCAGTTGCCGGGGGGAAAGGTGCCGACGTCGGTGAGGGTCGGGGAGAGCAGCAGGTCGCCGGGGGTGACGAAGTTGGCCTCGATGCTCGGCTTGAGGAGGCCGTTGACGGCGCCGCGCGCGGCGGCGGCTCCCATGACGGACACCACCCCGAACGACGGCTGCGCATCCGACGTGACGTTCGCCATGGCACCGCTGAAGTTGATGAGCGATGCCAGCAGCTCCTCGTCGCTCGGTTCGACGAGCTGGTCGGGGGCGAACGACGGCGGTGGCGCGGGCGGCATGTCGGCGTCGACCATGCCGTTCTCCACCGCCCAGGCGGCCATGATCGGCGCCAGATCCGCCTCCGCGACCTCGTCTGCGACCGCCGGCTCGACGACGGTCGGGGCGCTGAAGCTCACCGGGGCGTTGCTCGCCGCCTCGAGCTTCTCGTCGGGCTGCTGGAGCGCCCACCCGGCGAGTGTCCCCGCGGGCGGGCCGAAGGCGGTGTCGCCGACCTGGACGCGCACCCGGTACCGGTCGACCGGATCGCCCACCGCCTCCGCGTAGGCGCGATAGACGAACTCCGAGCAGATCATCGAGCGCTTCCCGTCCCGATCCATGAAGCCGTTCAGGGCCGCCGCCCCATGATCGAGGATCGACCGCAGCATCCGCTTGGCGATCCCGGTGAGCGGGATCTTGCGGGTGCTCGCGAGCAGGGCCAGGAGGACGATCTGCTGGTAGGCATAGGGCCTGCCCTCGTCGAGGTACGTCGAGGCGATCGCCACCACCGGCCCCAGCTCGGCGTCGCCATGGCGCCGGACCCGCATGTACTTGTTCGACGCCGCCGCAGCCTCGATGGGCGTGCGCTGGAGCCCATGCCCGCCGGCTTCTCCGAGGGTGGTGGCGTCGAGTGCGATCGCCGCGTGGTTCACGTCGGTGCCGTCGAACTTGCGGATCCCCCAGGAGACGAAGCCGTTCCCGTGGAACAGCAGCACGTCCCCCGCCCTGATGTCCATCTGGTCACCCACGGCTGCGCCCCAATCCGAGTCTGGTCGGATAATCCTTGCATCGATGGTGGCCGCCGTCGACCCATTCCCGTCAGAATCCTCCCTTCGCCTGGAAGCGCCTTGACAACGCCATACGGGCATGGTCCTCTAATTACGGCAATCCGGGGCAAACCACTTGGCGACCGCACGACTGGGTCGCGGGTTTTTGGGTCTGCCTCGAACGAAAGGGGGGCAGTGCCCGAGGGAACCACGCTGGAGGGCAGCGTCGACCGGCTGCACGAGGCGTCCGGCGACGACCAGGCGCTGAAGCTCGAGGTCGACCTGCTGGCGGACGGCGAGAACTCGCTGCAGCCCGAGGACCCGGAGGAGCAGCCGGATCAGCTGCCGCCGCCGGCGTTCGAGGTGCCGGTCACGCCCATTGACCGGGTGGTCGCCCGGTTCGAGAGCCAACTCGGCGTGGTCGAGAATCCTCCGGGGTCCAACCGCACCCCCTACACCGAATGGTACGGGGCAACCGGTCCGTGGTGCGCCATGTTCGTGAGCTGGTGCTTCGCCATGGAAGGCAACCCACTGGCCGCCACCACCTCGAAGGGCTTCGCCTTCACGCCGTCCGGCGCCGCCTGGTTCAAGAAGCAGGACCGCTGGACCACCGAACCGGCCCGTGGTCACCTCGCCTTCTTCGACTTTCCCGGCGACGACGTCAACCGCATCTCCCACATCGGGATCGTCACGGCCGTCCACGGCGACGGGAGCATCGAGACCCTGGAGGGCAACACCGACGAGAAGGGCGGCCGCACGGGAGGCAAGGTCATGCGCCGCCGGCGCAGGATCGGGATCGTCGGATACGGCATGCCGCGGTACGACACAAACGTCGTCGGGCTGCGGCCCGCCGAGCAGGACGCACAACCCACCATCCCACCCGTGCACTTCCCGGAGGACGGAATGACGAACCACACGCTTTCCATTCAGCTCGATGCCAATGGCAATGGGTACAACGACCTGGCAGGGGTCCCAGCCGCCAGCGTCGCTTCCGTCGTGGTGAAGGGTCCCAACCCCGAGGCACAGGGCAGCTACGCGCGGGGATTCCACGATCCCGAGGTGGTCGACACCGGCGGGTCCACGCGGGTGGTGCTCAAGGCGACCGCCCCGGGGAAAGCGACGGTGGACGTCTCCGTGTGGGCCGTCAGCTAGTCCCCGCCAGCCTGCCGGAAGGCGGGGCCGGGCTTGCGGCGGAATGCTCATGACGTCCTACGCGGACCTGGAGATCGCCCTCAGGCGCCTCGACGGGGACGGTTCCGCCGCGGGGCTCCGCTTCAGCCGCCCGGGCAGCGACGGCGAGGTGCGCCTGGCCGACGACGTCCCTCTCACCTTCGACCTCGACAAGCTCGACGAACTGCTGTACGACCAGGCCGAATACGGCGCCCTCCTCGGCCGCTGCCTTCTCGCCGACGAGCTCGCCGGCGCCTTCGCGCAGGCGCGACAGGAGGCGGCGTCGGGGAACGTCGCACTCAGGGTGCGATTGCTCATCGCTCCCACCGCCGAGCGCCTCCACCAGCTGCGCTGGGAGACGCTCCGCGACCCGGTCTCCGGGGACTGCCTGCTCACCAGCGAGAACGTGCTCTTTTCGCGCTACCTGAGCAGCCGGGACTGGCGACCGGTCGGCGTCTCGCCCAAAGCCGACCTCGACGCGCTCGTCGCCATCGCCAACCCCAGCGGGCTCGAATCGTGGTCCGTCGGGGACCAGGCCCTGGCGCCCGTCGACGTCGCCGGCGAATCGGCCCGCGCCAGGGCCGGCCTGCACACGATGCGCGTCGTCGAGCTGGCCTCGGGGGGCAGGGCCACCCTCGACGGGTTGATCGACGCGCTCCGCGCCGGCCCCGAGGTGCTCTACCTCGTGTGCCACGGCTTCCTGGCGAAGGGAGAGCCCCAGCTGCTCCTCGAGGCAGCGGACGGATCGGCCCACCGCGTCAGCGGCACCGAGCTGTTGACCCGTCTCACGGAGCTGGCCCGGCTGCCACGGCTGATCGTGCTCGCCTCGTGCCAGAGCGCAGGATCGGGTGGCACCAGCATGGACGGCGGGGCGCTGGCGGCTCTCGGCCCCCGTCTGGCCGAAATCGGCGTCCCGGCCGTCATCGGCATGCAGGGGAACGTCTCGATGGCCACCGTCGAGGCATTCATGCCGGCGTTCTTCGAAGAACTCGACGGCGACGGCCAGATCGACCGCGCCGTGGCGGTGGCGCGCGGGAAGGTCCGGAGCCGCAAGGACTGGTGGATGCCCGTGCTCTACATGCGGCTGAAGAGCGGCCGGCTGTGGTACGTGCCCGGCTTCTCCAGCACGGGTCCCGGCTTCGAGCGTTGGCCGGCGCTGCTCAACCACGTCCGCCAGGGCCGGTGCCTGCCGATCCTCGGCCCCGGGCTGGCCGACAACCTCCTCGGGGCGCGCGAGACCATCGCCCGGGGCTGGGCCAACCGGTACCGCTTCCCCATGGCCGTCCACGACGAGGAGGATCTGGCCGACGTCGCCCAGTTCCTCTGGGCCACCCAGAGCCAGCAGTTCCCCGTGGACGAGCTGCGCGGGTACCTCAAGTCGAAGGTCGAGGATTTCCGATCCGACCTCCCCGAGGAGCTGCGCACGATCGGCGCCGGCACGGGCCCCGTCTCGGCCGCGGACCTCGACCGCCTCATCAACGCCCTGTGGGAGCTGCGGCGCCGCACCGAGTCGGCCGAGCCCTACTCGGTCCTCGCCGGGCTGCCGTTTCCGATCTATGTCACCACGCAGCCGGTGGGACTGCTCTCCGCCGCCCTGCGCGCGGCCGGCAAGGCGCCACGGGTCGACTACTGCCGCTGGAACCTCGACGCCGACTGGCCGCCCTCGGTCTACGACGAGGATCCCGGCTTCGAGCCGAGTGAGGCCACACCGCTCGTGTACCACCTCTTCGGCGACCTTCGGATCGAGGACTCGATGGTCCTCACCGCCGACAGCTACTTCGACTTCCTGATCGGGCTGACCGCCAACAAGGCGTCCATCCCGTCGGCCGTGCTCAGCGCCCTGTCGAACAAGGCGCTCCTCTTCCTCGGCTTCCGCATCGACGAATGGGACTTCCGGGTCGTCTTCCGCAGCATCATGAACCTCCAAGGGACCGGGAGGCGCCACTACAGCCACGTGGCCGCCCAGATCGATCCCGAGGGCAGCCGCACGCAGTCACCCGAAGGAGCCCGCATGTACCTGGAGAAGTACCTCCAGTGGTCGCAGGTCGACCTGTACTGGGGCAGCGCCGGGGGCTTCGTCCGGGACCTCGGCGACCGGTGGGAAGCCGACCGAGCACGACAGTGAGCGTCACCAAGGCCCCGGTGGTCGCCACGGGCAACCCCTTTGTCGGACCCCGCTCGTTCGGCCGCCACGAGAAGCTGCACGGCCGGGACCGGGAGATCCGAGAGCTTCTCAACCTGATCGTGGCCGACCGGATCGTGCTGTGCTACTCGCCGTCGGGCGCGGGCAAGACGTCCCTGATCGAGGCCGGTCTCACCGCCAAGCTCGAGGAGGAGGGCTTCTGCGTCCTGCCCACCATCCGGCTCAAGCACGAGCCGCCCGCCGGTGCCACCGTGAACCGGTACGTGGCCAGCGCGCTGGCCTGCCTCGGCGTCGCCCCCGACCAGGCCGGGGCCACCCTCCGCGAAGGCCTCTGCGAAGTGGCCATGGACGAGGCCAGGACGGGTCTCGTCGTCTTCGACCAGTTCGAAGAGGTGCTCTCCCTCGACCCCACCGACGCCACGGCCAAACGTGCGTTCTTCTCCCAGCTCGGCGAGGTGCTCCGCGACAGGCGCTGGTGGGCGCTGCTCGCCATGCGCGAGGACTACCTCGCCGCCCTCGACCCGTACCTGCCCCTGCTTCCCACCCGTCTGGCCACGCGGTTCAGGTTGGACCTCCTCGGCCCGGAGGCGGCCCGCCAGGTCGTGACCAGGACGGTCGAAGCGACGGGCAGGACCTTCACGGCGGACGCTTCGGCCGTGCTCGTGACCGAGCTGAGCCGGATGGTCGACGGGCGCATCGGGCCGTACGTCGAGCCGGTGCAACTGCAGGTGGTCTGCCGCCAGCTCTGGGAGCGACTGCCGGCGGCGGTGACCGAGATCACCACCGCCAACATGGGCGACGTAGGCGACGTCGACGGCGCCCTGGCCGCCTATTACGGCCATGAGGTGCAGGGGGCCGCCGAGGCGACGGGAACCCCCGAGCGCATCATCCGTGACTGGTTCGAACACCAGCTCATCACCGACCGCGGCCATCGCGGCCAGGCCCAGGCCGGTCCTGACGACGACATGGAGATCGTGCGACTGCTCCAGGACTCGCACCTGGTGCGGGCCGAGTCGCGCCGGGGGTCGACCTGGTATGAGCTGGCCCACGACCGCCTGGTGGCGCCCGTGCGCGCCGACAACAACGCGTGGGCAGAGGAGCACCTCACGGTGTTCCAGCGCCAGGCCGACCTCTGGGAGAAGCAGGGCCACCGTGACGACCTGCTCGTCACCGACGAGATCCTTGACCAGGGAGAAAGCCTGGCGGCGGCGCCCGGCAGCCGGCTGAGCCCTGCCGAGCAGGCCTTCCTCGGTGCCTGCCGCCGCACACGCAAGGCGGCGGAACGCGAGCGGCGGTCGGTCCGTCGCACTCGCCAGCTCCTGGCCCTCGCTAACGTCGGTCTGGTCGTGGCCGTCATCGCCAGCGTGGTCGCCTTCCGCTTCTACGACGGGGCGAAGAGCGACCGGGACACGGCCAAGGCGGGTGAGCGCCGCCGACTGGTGCTCCCCGCCCTCGAGGCCGTGGGCGCCGACCCGAACCTCAGCGTCCACCTCGCCCTCAGGGTCCTCCGCGACGGCGACGACGTGGTGGACGACGCCGGGCGCGACGCGAGGTCCATCCTCCTCCATCGGGTCGCCGAGTCGGCAAGGATCGGCATGACCATCCCCGTGAAGGGCGCGTCGCTGGTGGCGTTCAGCCCGGACGGGGAGCAACTGGCGGTGGCGGGCGAGGGCGGTGTCTCGTTGTGGGGCGCTCGCCGCTGGACTGGTGCCGTCGACCTCGACAGCACCCCCGTCAACGCCCTTGCGTACTCGCCCGACGGTCGTCACGTCGCTTCCGCCAGTGTTGGCTACGCCTCCGTCCTCACCCTCAAGGACGACGAGGAGTACGCGTTCCCGGTGCCGGGCAATGACGAGAGGACGAGCCTCACCGGCGTCTCCTTCAGTTCTGACGGGACGCGGCTGGCCCTCGCCGCCGGTGATTCGGCGTGGGTCTGGGACTGGGCGCAGGAGGACAGGGCGGAGGTGGACGGGCCGCCCACGAACGCCTTCAAGCTCACCGGTCACACCAGGGTCGTGCGCGCCACCTCCTTCCGACCCGACGGGGGGATCCTGGCCACCGCCGGCGACGACGGGACGGTCAAGCTCTGGAATCTCGAGGCGCCGGACCGCGGCACGCTGCTGAGGACGCTGCGCGGCCATGTCGGTTCGGTGCAGGACGTCGCGTTCAGCCCCGACGGGGCGACGCTGGTGACCGCCGGCGAGGACGGCACCGTGCGGATCTGGGACCCGTCGTCCGAGGCGCCCGGCCGCGTGGTGTCGAAGCAGCTTGAGGCTGTGAACGACGTCACCTACAGCCAGGACGGGAGGCGGGTCGCCACGGCCGGCCAGGACGGCACAGCCAGGGTCGTGGACCCGGTGACGGGCAGGGAGCTCGTCACCGCTGACCCGGGCACGGGCGCCGTCACGGGCGTGGCCTTCGATCCCACCGGCTCCAGCCTGGCGCTCGCCACCGCCGACGGGGCACCCGCGGTGTGGGACGTGACCTCCGTGGCGCCGCCCGGTCACACCGGTTCCGTCTACTCGGTCGCCTTCAGCCCGGAGGGCGATCGCCTGGCGACGGCCAGTTCCGACGGCACGGCCGCGATCTGGGACCGGGCCGGGACCGAGCAGTTGGTCTTGACCGGCCACGACGGCGAGGTGAACTCGGTGGTGTTCGGGCCGGCGGGTGTGGTGGTGACAGCCAGTGACGACGCCACCGCCAAGCAGTGGGACGCCGTGTCGGGTCGCGAGGTGCGTACCTTCGCCGGCCACAAGGACAGCATCTACGACGTGGCCCTGAACCGGGATACGACATTGCTGGCCACTGCCAGCCAGGACGGCACGGCTCGGATCTGGGACCTCGCCACCGGCGCAGGTGCGCGCCCGCCCATCGACACCGGCATGCCGCTCAACGGCGTGGCCTTCAGCCCCGACGGCCGCCGCCTGGCCACCGCCGGCGACGACGGGACCATGGTCTGGGACATCGTCTCGGGAGACGGCAGGAAGATGACGCCGGGGAGCCTGGAGGGTGCCGCCCAGCGGGTGGCGTTCAGCCCCGACGGCACGCTGCTCGCGGCCACGACGGGCGACGGGGAAACGAGCGGGGTAACGATCTGGGACCCCGCCAGCGGCCGGCTGCGCCGCGAGTTCGAGACGTCCTTCCAGCCGCTGATCGCCGGCGTCGCCTTCAGCCCGGACGGCACGCGCCTCGTGGCCGCCGACGGCGTCGTCCGCAACGTCTCCACCGGTGCCGAGGTGGTCAGGCTGGCGGCGAGCCAGGGCGTGGCCTTCAGCCCCGACGGTCGGGAGATCGCCACCGCCGGGGAGGGAACCACGGTGAGGAGCTGGGACGCGGCCACCGGCGGACTGCTTCGCACCCTCGGCGCCGGGTTCGCCGACCCCTTCGACGAGGTGGGCGCCGTGGCCACCGACGACTCCGGCCGGCTGGTGGCGACGGCCGGCGGCGACGGCACGGCCCGGTTGTGGGACAGCGCCGGGCAGCTTCTCACCACGTTCACGAGTGGCGACGACTGGATCGCTGACGTGGCGCTGAGCCCTGGCGGGCGGCGGCTCGTCACGTCGGGCGACGACGGCAGGGCCACCGTGTGGGACGTCGGCTCGGGCAAGAAACTCGCCGTGCTGCCATCGCCAACGTCATCGCCCGCATCCGGCGCCACGACGGCGCCGACCACCGTTGCGCCCGACCCTGAGCCCGACCCCCCGCCCGACGAGCCCTCCGACGAGCCCGACTCGGGCGGCCGTGCCCGCTTCGTCGGCGACGAGGAGACGGTCGTCGTCGCGTCCGGACCCGGCGACGGGGCAACGGTCTGGGGCCTGGCCACGCCGTCGTCGCCCGACCTGATCCGGGCTCTCCCGGGACAGGTGGTCGGGTTGAGCGACAACGGGCGGTGGCTGGCCGCGCTCCGGGGCGGGAGCCTGGTGGTCGTGGACACGACCTCCGGCCGCGTGCAAGGGCGCTTCCAGCACGCAGAGGCGGTCTCGCTCGCTGCCATCTCGGCCAACGGGCGACGCCTGATCGCCGTGGATGACAACCGGGGCGTGGTGACCGGTGCGATCAGGCGGGGATCGGGCCGGTCCCTCCGGGTGCTCGACGTGCCGAAGGCGGACGAGGATGGTGCAGAGTCGGGTATGCAGGAGGACGGCGACGAAGAATCCTCGTTCCTCTTCGTCGCCGCCAGCCCCGACGGCGCCACCGTTGCCGCCGCGAGCGGTTTTTCCGTCGTCGCGTGGCATGCCGGGAGCGGGGATGTCCTCTTCGAGGCGGACGGGCCGGCCGCGGCCGGCGCCATCGCGTTCACCTCGGACGGCCGCCTGGCCGCCGGTGGGGAGGCGAGGCCGTACGTCTACCCGGTGCAGCTGCCCGGGCTGAAGACGCTGGCGCTGGCCAGCACGCCCCGACCCCTCGTCGAAGAGGAATGCGACAGGTACCTCCAGGAGAAGGCGGGGTGCAGCCCGCAGCCGCCGCCAGCAGGGCGAAGGCGGAGCTGACCGCGGCCCAAGCGCCGTTCACAAAGCGGCGCAACCGCCGCTCACAAAGGAGAGCGCGTGGCTGAGCAGATCATCGGGAACGGGATCAACCCCGACACCGGCGAGTACGTGGCCGCGATGGATCTCGACCGGCTCGGCGCGCTCCTGCAGGAGGCACCGCGCGACGAGAGCCGGGAGCAGTTCCTGGAGCAGCGCGGCGACCTGTCGCCGACCTTCGGCCTGCCCTTCGATGTCGACCCCCTCGACATCGCCAGCGCCGGCTGGTGCATCGTGTTCTCGACGCAGGAGGACGACGCCGTGCGAACGGCGGTAGCGCCGCTGGTCGAGCGTCGCCGGGCGCAGGTCACAGCCAACCGCTTCAAGGTCCTCGACCACCGCCCGGGGGAGGACTTCCTGGCCTGGCTCGGCCGCAACGGCGCCAGCCCCGGGTCGCCGAACCCCACCCGGGTGCCCTACTACGTGCTGCTCATCGGGGCGCCGACCCGGATCCCGTTCGAGTTCCAGTACCTGCTCGACACCGAGTACGCCGTGGGCCGGCTCTGCTTCGATGACCCGACCCACTACGGCCGGTACGCAGAGAGCATCGTGGCCTACGAGCAGGCCGCCGTGCCGCATTCGGCGCCGACCGCTGCCTTCTTCGGCACGAGCCACCTCGGCGACCGCGCCACGAACATGAGCTCCTCGCTGCTCGTAGAACCGCTCGCCAACGGCTACGACGACAAGCAGGGCGTCGTGAAGCGCCATGGCGGCTCGTCGGTCAGTTGGGTGGGCGAGTCGGCCCGGCGGGAGACGCTGCTCGACGTGCTGGCCGGGCGTAGCGAGGTGGGCCGACCCTCGCTGCTCTTCACGGCGTCACACGGGTTGGGCGGCCTTCCGGCCGGCGACCCGCGCCAGCGAGCCGAGCACGGGGCCCTCCTCTGCCAGGACTGGACCGGTGGCCCGGTCGACGTGGGCAGCCACGCGGTGGCCGCCGCCGACGTGGTCGATGCAAAGGTGCACGGGATGGTCGCCTTCTTCTTCGCGTGCTATGGCGCCGGCACCCCCGAGGTCGACGAGTTCCCGGGCGTGGCCGGGGGCGCCCGGCCCAGGATCGCCGACGAGGCGTTCGTCTCCGCGCTGCCCAACGCCCTCCTCGCACACGAGAACGGCTCCGCGCTGGCCGCCATCGGACACGTGGAGCGGGTGTGGGGCTACTCGATCAGCGGGCGTGCGGGCGTTGCGTTGCAGCCCTACGAGAACGCCCTCGGCCAGATCATCGTGGGGCGACCGGTCGGTGTCGCCATGGGCGACTTCCGCGACAAGTACGCCACGCTGTCGACGAACCTGGCGTCGGTCGTCCGGGAGATCGGGTACGGCCTCAAGGTCCCGCCGTCGCAGCTCGCCGCGCTGTGGACCGAACGCAACGACGCCCAGAACTTCGTCCTGCTCGGCGACCCCGCCGCTCGGCTCCGTACGGAGCGCAGCAACAGGTAGACCGGGCCGGCCAGGTCACCGCAACCACAGGACCAGGATCACGAGGAACTCCAGGACCACGACGCCGGCGAAGCCGACCACCGGTGGTCGTCCATGCCTGGGGGCGACCGGTGAGCTGATCTGACGACGTCTTGGCCGCTGGTATGCACAGTCCCCGCACACCGCCTCCACACCGCCTGCACCGAGTTCATGTACCCGCTGCACCGGCAGTACCTTTGATTTCGCATGGTGCTCGAGCGAGTGAACAGTCCGGCCGACCTGCGGTCGCTGAGTCCCGACGAGCTCACGGTCCTGGCCGGCGAGATCCGGGAGTTCATCGTGCAGGCGGTGGCCGTCACCGGCGGCCACCTCGGGTCGAACCTCGGCGCCGTCGAGCTCACCCTGGCGCTGCACCGCGTCTTCGAATCGCCCCGTGATGTGATCCTCTGGGACACCGGCCACCAGGCCTACGTCCACAAGATCGTCACCGGCCGCCGCGACGCCTTCGGAACACTGCGCCAGCCCGGCGGCCTGTCCGGCTACCCGTCGCGGGCCGAGTCCGAGCACGACTGGGTCGAGAACAGCCATGCGTCCACCATCTTGAGCTACGCCCACGGCATGGCCACCGCCATCGACGATGCCAAGTCCGGCCGCCGGGTCGTCGCCGTGATCGGCGACGGGTCGATGACGGGCGGCATGGCGTTCGAGGGCCTGAACAACCTGGGCCACAGCGCCAGCAAGGTGGTCATCCTCCTCAACGACAACGGCCGCAGCTACGCCCCCACGGCGTCCCGGCTGGGCGAGAGCCTCACCCGGCTCCGGTTGCGCCCTGGCTGGGTCCAGTTGCGCGCGCGCCTCGAGCAACTGGTGCTGGAGATGCCGGCCGTCGGTGGCCTGGCGTGGACGAGCCTTAGCGGCGCCCGAGCGGCCGTGCGCGAAATGCTCGAGCCGTCGGTCTTCTTCGAGGACCTGGGCGTGCGCTACACAGGCCCCATCGACGGCCACGACATCGCCGGGGTGGAGGACGCCCTGCGCAAGGCGGCCGCCTACGACGGCCCCATCGTGGTGCACGTGCTCACCCAGAAGGGCCGTGGCTACCCGCCGGCCGAGGACGACGCCGAGAAGTGCCTGCACGACGCCCCTGTGTTCGACACCGCCACCGGCCCGCCCAAGTGGGCGCCGGCCGGCTACACCGAGGCCTTCGCCCGGGCCATGGTGGAGATCGGCGAGCGCCACCCGCAGGTGCACGCCATCACCGCCGCCATGCCCGGGCCCACCGGGCTCCTACCCTTCCAGGAGCGCTTCCCCGACCGCTTCCACGACGTGGGCATCGCCGAGCAGCACGCCGTCACGTCCGCCGCCGGCATGGCCATGGGAGGCCTGCGGCCGGTCGTGGCCGTGTACTCCACGTTCTTCAGCCGGGCCTTCGACCAGGCCAACCTCGACGTGGGCCTGCACCAGCTGCCGGTCGTGTTCGCCATCGACCGGGCCGGCGTCACGGGCGACGACGGGCCCTCGCACCACGGGCTGCTCGACCTTGCCCTGTGCCTGCAGATCCCGGGCATGGCCGTGTTCGCCCCCTCGTCGGCCCAGGACGTGGGCGTGATGCTGCGCCTCGCCCTCGAGTCGGACGGCCCTGCCATGCTCCGCTATCCGAAAGGCCCCGCCTCCCAGGCCACTGCTTCGCAGGTCGAGGTCGGTCTGCGCGGCCGCCGTGCCCGCCGGGGCGACGGGGACCTCTGCGTGCTGGCCGTGGGCGCCATGCTGCAGCCGGCGCTGGCGGCGGCGGGCGAGCTGGCCACCGGCGGCACCGAGGCCACGGTGTGGGACGTGCGGGTCGTGCGCCCCCTCGACCCCGAACTGGTGGCCGACGCCGCCACCCACCGGGTGGTCGTCACCGTGGAGGACGGCACCCGCATCGGCGGCGCCGGCACCTTCATGGCCGACGCCATCGCCACCCACTGCGCCGAGTCGGGCATCCCCTCCCCGACCGTCGTGGTGCTGGGCACGCCCGTCGCCTACATCCCCCAGTCACGGGCGTCGTGCATCCACGCCGAGCTGGGTCTCGACGGGGCAGGCATCGCCCGCTCGGCACGCGCCGCCGTCGACGCACCCGCCATCCCGTCCGCCTAGCCCTTCTGGTCGGCAGACCGGTACGAAGTTCACGACGTTTCACCGACCAGAAGCTTCTACTGCAGGCGGCCGGTGCCGATGGTGAGGCCGGCGTCGGCCTAGGGACCGCCGAAGAACATGCGCATGGTGGCGGTGTAGGCCCCGGGTGAGTGACGACGCGCCCCCGAAGGTGACCGGCTGCGCGAGCGGCGCCGACGAGGTGAACTCGGCCGGGCTGTCGGCTGCATGGGTGACGGCGAAGCCGACGGCGCCGGTGGTGCACGCCTCGGTGGACCTGGCGCCGCCCATGCGGCCCTTCGGGGCGCCGACTGCCAGCGTGCAGCCCTCGGGCGAGGCAACGTCCAGCGGAACGGGGAGCGCCGACGCCAACGCCCCCGCCAGCGGCGTGGCCGACGCCGACAGCGACTGGAAGTTGAGGCTCTGGCTCCCCTCCCGCACGAATCTGGGCCCCGTCCCCCCGCCGCTCTCGCCTGCCCGGAGCTGCGCCACGGCCAGGGTGACCACGTTGCCGATGAGGAGATCCGTGTCGGCCGCGCCGAGTACGCCCTTCACCTCCACCTTCCACGTACCGAACGCCACGTCGCCGGCGCCCGCCAGGTCGACGAACACGGACGACACGCCGGCCGCCGCCGAGGGCGTGCTCCTGCCGAGGACCTTGCCCTTGGCGTCGGACAGGGTGATCTGCCAGTCGAACGGGTTGACACCCACCAGGCCCAGGCTCGGGTAGTTCACCACCGCCTTGACGGCGGTGGTGCCCGACGGCACGACCGTCCCGAACGCGCGGGTGTCTGCGCCGCCCACGCTTATCGGCCCGGGGTTGAACGCCCACACGTCGGCGGCGTTCACGCGAAACGCGCTGCCGGCGAGCACGCGCTCGTCGGCCGCCGCCTGCAGCTTGTCGAGCAGGTCCGGGCCGAAGTCGGTACGGCGGACGAGGGCGACCGCAGCCGTCGCGTCGACGAAGCCGTAGCCGTTCTGCCAGAAGGCGGCGTGGCCCGCCAACGGCACGGCGGTCACCTGCAGCACCTGGCGCACCTGGTCGGGCGTGATCGAGGGCCGGGCCTGGAACACGAGGGCGGCCAGGCCGGCGACGTGGGGCGCCGCCATGCTCGTGCCCGACAGGGTGGCGGTGCCGCCGGGCGCAGCCGGCGCAAGGACGCCCACGCCGGTCGGGGTGCCCGACGAGACGATGTCGGTGCCGGGAGCGCTGACGTCGGGGTGGTAGATACCGATCCGGCTGCCGTCGAAGCGGAGGTGGCGGTCGGCCGGCACGGCGGCGGACAGCGTGTCGTGCTCGTAGCCGCCGGAGCTGAACGGCGAGCGTTCCTTCGCGTTGGTGGCCGACCCCACCGAGATCACCCAGGGAGCGACCGAGTACGGGTTGATCGTGCCCTCCTCGCCGTCGTTGCCGGCGGCGAAGACGACCACGATCCCTGCGTCGTGCAACGCCTTGGTAGCCACGTTGATCGGATGGGCGGGGTCGAACATGCGGCCCGACGAGCCCCATGAGTTGTTGACCACGCGGATGCCCCAGTCGTCCCTGCGGGTGAGGATGTCGTCGAAAGCGGCCAGGACGGTGAAGATCGAGATGGCGTCGCCCGCCCCGTAGCCGATGATGGCGGCATCGGGCGCCACCCCGATCTGTTCGGGGCCGGTGTGGCCTTCGGCGGCGAGGATGCCGGCTACGTGGGTGCCGTGGCCGGACGTGGTGTCGCTGTTGTTGTACGGCAGTGTGTCGATCGGGATCGCCACGGTGCCGGGCGGCTCGTCGGGCAGGCGCTCGCCCCCCAGGACGTCGAGCTGCTCGGGCCCGATCATCTTCACGTTGTGGGTCACATGGTCGGCGAGGTCGGGGTGGGTGGCGTCGACGCCGGTGTCGACGACCGCCACGCCGACGCCCTTGCCACCGACGCCCTGGGCCCGCACCGCGTCCGCCCAGATGGCGCCGGTGGACCCGGCCGAGAAGTAGGCGAGACGCTGGTCGCGGTAGACGTCGGCGGCCAGCCCCTTGGCCACTGCTGACTGCAGCTGGGCCTTGGTACCGGACACGAAGGCGAGCGGGAGGTTGCGCAGGGGCACCACGCCGAGACCGAGGGCGGCAAGCGGGCCCTGCGCCTTGGCGGCGGTGTCACGGTTGAAGGTGGCCACGGCCAGCAACTGATCAGTGGCGGCCGCAGGCATGGCCGCCACTGCATCCACACCCCGCTGAACGTCGACCGCGCGAGTAGCGGGCACGGCCGGGGGCCGAGCCTGGCGCACACCGACCGTGGCCACGGCCGTGCCGAGCGTGCAGCAGATCGCAGCCGCGAGGACCACGACGATCAGACGCTGGGAACGGCGCATCCACCCCACGTTCCACCTTGGCCCCGGAGGGCGTGACGCGGAGGGTACCTGACGCCCCGCTTACCGCATAGGGGAATCTTCTCCAGCGAACGGGATCATCTGCGCAATCGGCTCCACCCTGTCGACGAGGGCGGGCCCGTCGTTGCGCACGCTGTTGACCGCTGTCCCCACCGGCACCAGCTCGAGCAGGTCGTCCGGGCACGGCCGCAGCAGCCCGGTGAGCAGGTCGACGTCGGTGACATCGGGGTCGAGCCACACGTCCCACGCGTCCGCCGCAAGGATCACCGGCATCCGGTCGTGCAGGGCAACCACCACAGCGTTGGGCGACGTGGTGAGCACGGTGCACGTGCGCAACCGCTCGCCGACAGGATCTTCCTTGTCGACCCAGACGTCCCACAGCCCGGCCATGGCAAGAGGAGCGCGGTCGCGGGCCCGGATCAGGTACGGCTGCTTGGGCCCTCCGGTGCCGCCGTGCTGCCACTCGTAGAAGCCGTCGGCCGGAACGATGCAACGCCGCCGCTGGAGGATGCGCCGGAACCCCGGGCGCTCGGCCAGCGTCTCCGACCGCAGGTTCACCATGCGCCGGCCGGACGCTCCCGAGGTCGCCCAGCTCGGCACCAGCCCCCAGGAGAGAGTGCCGAGGCGCCTGATCCCCCCGCTGGTGGCGATAGCCGGCACCTGGTCGCTCGGCGCCACGTTGAACCGCGCCGCCTGCTCCCCGGCCCTGACCTCGGCGGCCAGGAACTGTTCAGCCAGCACGGAGACGGGGGTCGACGCCACGAAGCGGCCACACATGGCGACGACGGTACCGGCCCGCCCGCGGGCGAGGCGTGGACCAGGCCCTCAGAGGGCGTTAACCTGCCCGACACCTGAGCGGCATCCCCCCACGGCTGGAGCAGGCCCATCGAACGCAACCTTTCGCCCGACCCCGTCGCGTCGACCGTGAACCTCAAGTCGGTCCGCCGCCTCGGACCGCGGGAGTTCATCCGGCTCCAACGGATGACGTACGTCCTCGTCCGGCACCTGGGCCCCGGCCTGCTGCGCAAGAAGACCCGCACGCCGGAGATGTTGGCGCCCCGGCTCTACAAGGTGGTCACGTCCCTCGGCCCGCCGCTGGTGAAGCTGAGCCAGGTGGTGTCGTCGAGCCCGGGCTTGTTCCCGGCGCCGATCTCCCACCAGCTGCGCGACCTGCTCGACGCCGCGCCGGCCGCCAAGTGGGACGACATGCGCAAGACCCTGGAGAAGGGCCTCGGCGGCCCTGTCGACCAGTTCTTCACCAAGGTCGACCCCGAGCCCCTGGCCGCCGCGTCCATCGCCCAGGTGCACGCCGCCACCCTGAAGGACGGCACCGACGTCGTCGTCAAAATCCGCCGGCCGGGCATCGAGAAGCAGTTCCTGCGCGACCTCCGCCTGCTGCGGGTCACCGCCCGCCTGGCCCAGCGCTTCTCGAAGTCGGCCCGGGTGCTCAACCCCGTGGCCATCGTCGACGATGTGGTCACCACCCTCGGCCAGGAGCTCGACTTCGGCCGTGAGGCCGCCTCCATGGAGCGCTTCGACGCCAACCTGCGCTCCTTCGGGTCCAACGACAACATCCGTGTGCCCACCGTGCACCACCAGTACTGCGGGCACGGCGTGCTCACCATGGAGCGCATCGACGGCATCAAGGTCGACGACCTGCCCGGCCTGGTGGAGACCGGGTTCGACCTGTTCAACCTCCTGCGGGGCGGCGTGCGGGCGTGGATCGAAGCAGCGTGCGAGCACGGCTTCTTCCACGGCGACGTCCACGCGGGCAACCTCATGGTCGACCGAGACGGCAAGGTGGTCTTTCTCGACTTCGGGATCATGGGCGAGCTCGACGACGTCACCCGCGACCTGATTCGCCGGGGCGTGGTGGCCATGCTCCACCGCCAGGACTTCGGCGAGGTCACCCGGTGCCTGGCCGAGCTCGGCTGCCACCTCGGGCACCAGACGGACCACGAGCGGGCGGCGGCGTCCATCTCCCGGCTGGTCACCCCCTGGCTCACCAAGCCCATCTCCGAGATCGACTACCTCGAGATCTTCGGCCAGGCGGTGCGGGCGGCGAAGCCCAAGGGCGTGCAGCTGCCCCGCTCCCTCGTGCTGCTCGGCAAGCAGGTCCTGTACTTCGAGCGCTACGCCGTCCTGGTGGCGCCCGACTACGACATCCTCTCGGACACGTGGCTCATCGAGTTCATGATCGACGGGTACGACGGGCCGAGCCGGGGCGCCACCGCAGCTCGGTCCGGCAGCGTCGCCGCACCGGCGCCGCTCGACGCCGGGCGCGGCGCAGAGGTGGGCAACGCTCCAGCCGGCGACCCGGCTGACACCGGGCGGGCCGGCCTGGCGGTGGCCGCCAACGGCACCCGGCGGCGCAGGAAGCGGCCCGTCGGCGGCTGATCCCGGCGCCGAATGCCGGCGCCGCATCGCCGACCGCGCGCCAACAGTGACAGGATCCCAGGATTGCCGACCGGAGGTGGGAAGTGACAGACAAGAAGATGACGATCCAGCGCGAATTCGGTGGTGGTGGCAGGCCCCGTCCGATCATGCTGGCCATCGCCGGCGACAGCGGCACCGGGAAGACGACGATTACCGCCGGTCTGGTGAAGGCGCTCGGCGCCGAGCGCATGACGTCGGTCGGGGCGGACGACTACCACCGCTACGACCGTGAGGAGCGCAAGGGCCTCCCCTTCACGCCGCTGCATCCGGACTGCAACTACCTCGACATCATGGAGCAGCACCTCCAGCACCTGTCGCTCGGCCATCCGATCCTCAAGCCGATCTACAACCACGACACCGGCATGCTCGACCGCCCGGAGTACGTCGAGCCGCGCGAGTTCGTGATCGTGGAGGGCCTGCACCCGCTCCACTCCAAGGTGGCGCGGGCATGCTTCGACATCACCGTGTTCCTCGAGCCGCCGGAGGACATCCGGATCAAATGGAAGCTCGCCCGGGACACCAAGAAGCGGGGCTACACCACCGAGCAGGTCCGCAAGGAGCTCGAGAAGCGCGAGCCCGAGTCGGCCGAGTTCATCCGCCCCCAACGGGCCAGCGCCGACATCGTGGTGCGGTTCTCGCCGATCGAGGAGCGGGGCGAGACGGCGGACGACCCGCTCAGCGCCTATCTGCTGCTGCGGCCCACGATCAGCCACCCGGACCTGTCCTCGATCCTGAGCGGCGATATCCGCACGGCCATGCACCTCAAGCTGCGTCGCGACGACGACGGCAAGCCGGTCGACTCCGTGCACATCCACTCCTACGCCAAGCGGGAGGAAACCCGCCAGGTCGAGCAGGCCATCTGGGACGAGCTCGGCGTGGACGAGCCGGTGCCCGACGCCCTGGGCGTGATCGACTCGGAAACCCGTGACGAGCCGCTCGCCGTCACCCAGCTGATCCTGCTCTACCACCTGATCCAGGCCAGGAAAGCGGTCGACACCCACGGGTGACACCAGGGCGGCCGGCGCCACCGCCACTGGTCAGCGGACCAGGGCCGGCGCGGCGCGGCGCTGGTCGGCTGACCAGTGCGCGGTGGCCGGACTGGTCAGCGGGACCGGCGCTTGGAGATGGTGATGAGGCCGCCCCCGCAGGTGCAGAGGGTTTCCTCGCACCGGTGCTGGCCCTCGGTGGCCGCAAGGCGGTCAAGGACGCCCCGCAGGGTTTCGCCGAGCGAGCGCAACTCGGAGATCCGCTGCTCCGTCTCGGCCAGCTTGCCCTGCACCAGCGCGGCCAGCTGAGGGTGGTTCTCGCCGCAGCAGCCATCGGCCACGTGGATGAACTCGTCGGCCTCGGCCAGACTGAGCCCGAGGACCTTGGCCCGGTTCACCAGCTCGATGCGGCGCAGGCTCTCACTGTCGTACAGGCGGTACCCGGCATCGGTGCGGGCGACCGGCTCCACAAGGCCCAACGTCTCGTAGTGCCGCAATGCCTTGCGGGTCAGCCCGGTGCGGCGCCCGACCTCGGCCACGCTGAGAAGCCCGTGCTCTGCCATCCCTCCATACTACGGCCTGGGAGGCCTCAACCCGGCCCTATGGGCCGGCGATGGACGGCCACTGCGTACGGTCCCCCGTCCTGCCACGGCTCCCGGTCCCAGGTCGCCCACCGGGCCTCCGGCGCCAGACCGGCCCGCCGGCAGTGGTCGTCATAGTCCTCGATCGGGAGCCGGCCATCGAGCTGGAACCCGGCCACCAGCAGCCCGCCCGGCTCCACGAGCCCGGCCAGGTTGACCACCACCGCCGCCTCCGTTCCCGGCTCCAGGAAGATCATGACGTTGCCGGCGGCCACGACCACGTCGAACCGGCGCCCCGAGGCCAGGTCGAGGGCAGTAGTCAGGTCGGCGGCGGCCAGGTCGACCTCCCGCCACGCCAGGTCAGGCGCCTTGGACCGGGCCATACCCAGCATCCCGGGGTCGAGGTCGGCGCCCACCACGTCGAACCCCCGGCGGGCCAGCTCGATGCCCACCCGGCCGGTGCCGCAGCCGGCGTCCAGCACCGATCCGCCCGGCGGCGCCACCGACTCGACGAACGAGGCCTCGCCGTGCATGTCCCGCCCCGCCTTCTCGCCCTCGGTGAAGCGCCGGTCGTACTCGACCGCGTCGGGCCGTTCCGATCGCTGCCAGCGGCTCACGGGGGAACCCTACGCGACCGGATCTACGGAACCATCCGGTCTGGCCGTGCGGTCGCGACGACCCACGCGCCGAACGGCGGCACCCGGGCGACGACGGCCCGTCCGCCGTGCATCCCGCGGACGAGCGCGACGAATGGACCGCGGCGACGGACCACTGACCCACCGCTGACCCTTGTGCGGGCTGAGAACTCGGCCTGTTCGAGCGCAGCGGCCAAGGGCATGGGCGTCCCGGCGAGCT